>JAFLCA010000057.1 GCA_017302875.1 Deltaproteobacteria bacterium | reverse complement strand
CTCGCAAACGCATGAGCATGCTTTTAGAGCTGGAGTTCGCGCAGAAATTTCCTGTCGCCATGTACCAAACAATCGGCAGACAGAATCTCTCTCCAGGAAGCGTGTTTGTCGCCGAGAAGGACTGCCTGCGGCTCCTTACCGAGCATTCGGCAGTTCTGACCGTCCTAGAAACGAAACGTGGATTCTCACTTGTTCGACTCGAGTCGGAATTGCCAGAAATCACTCGCAGTGGCGAGGATGACAGCGCTTTCCATGATTACTATTGAAAGCAGCGACGGCGGTTCGGCGAAGGATTGAGGAAGAATCGGATTCGGCGAACGGCTGACGGCTACCCGCTATCAGAATCTGAATGTGATGTCGGAGTCCGCTACGATAGGGACCAGGCGCGTTCGCCCTAAACTTCTGCCCCTGTCATCGCGCGGAACCCCAAAAAAATCTCCCCGCTTACGATCTTCGACCGCGACGATCGGCCTGTCCCTGCAGGTACTCTTGCGCTTGGGCGAAGAGTGCCGCTCGATACTCCGCGTTCATCATCTCAAGCTGTTGCATATTGGTCGCCAAAAATCCCTTCAGATCAATACATTGATGCAGCACATCCCCTATGTCCCGCTCACTAATTGTGTCAGTGATGTCCATGCGTCGCATCGTCACCACAAAGGCTTCGATGCCGGATTGGATGCGGTGCGCAGCGCTTCGAACTTGAATAGAGAAAGGATCGCGATTTGTCCGATCGTTGAAGATTGCTTCTAGCTTCTCGGCTGCCGAGTCAAAGCGTTTCAGTAACTGCGAGATGTCCGGCGACTCGTGCGTGCGAGCTTGAAATCCATATTGCGACGGACGACGGGAATTAGTGTGCAAAAATTCATGAAGATCTGAACGCAATCCTTCCGCAATCTGCCTCACCGGCTCCCCAAGAACAGGAGGCTCGTCGAGCCGAATTGATGCAATTGGAATTTCGGTATGTATCGGCCGGGCCTCGCCGAACCCTCCACTCGATCCAGGATCGATAAGGATAGTCTGCCCTCCATCAAAATCAAATCCGTCCCCCCTCTCCCGCTGCTCTAAGCCAGGAATACTTAGGTTAGAAATAATCCCGTCCAATACTTGAGAAACCATAGCGCCCCCTTTCAAATTGAAATGGCTCCGCACCAAGGACCCGCCAACTAGATCGCGGCGGGCACGAGGAGAAACAACCGTGAAAACGGGAAAACCTGGAAGGGAATAAAACCTAAGGGCAAAACCGATCCTCGTTAAAGGATCCAAGGTGTTGAACTTAGGATGTCACCAGGTTGAGGCTGATGCGGTTCCAGGCTCAAAACTGCCAAAAATCTATATTTTACCGAACGAGCATTTCAGGTGACGGGAGGTCCAGGCATATAATTTTCTGGCTTTATCGACCTGAAAGCATTGATCATTTCGCTCTCAAGTGCGTTAATTGGGGCGGTTTGGATCTTTTCCGAATGGGCATCAGGCATGCGTCTCGGCACAAAACTAAATTCCTCCGACGATACTCTCACCGCGAACGAAGCTCGCTACCGGAAGCTCCTCACTGAGCTGAACGGAAACTTAGAATCAGCCATCTCTCCTCCGGCTGACGACCAAATCACCCGCCACAAGGAACGCGGAAAGTTGTTGGCTCGCGAAAGAGTCGAGAAACTCCTGGATGTGGGATCTCCTTTCTTAGAGCTTGCTCCCCTGGCAGGCATGAACCTCTACGAGGGCGTGCGAGCCGGAGCCGGCATGATTACGGGGATTGGGCGCATTAGCGGGCGCGAATGCGTCATCGTTGCCAACGACGCTACGGTAAAGGGCGGCACCTATTTCCCGCTGACCGTTAAGAAACATCTGCGCGCACAGGAAGTCGCGCTCGAGAATCGCCTGCCTTGTCTTTACCTGGTCGACTCGGGCGGCGCTTTTCTACCGCTTCAAGATCAAGTCTTTCCGGATCGCGATCACTTCGGACGCATTTTCTACAACCAGGCGCGCATGAGCGCAGAGCGCATTCCGCAGATCGCAGTAGTCATGGGTTCATGCACCGCCGGCGGCGCGTATGTTCCTGCGATGAGCGATGAAGCGGTAATCGTGCGCGAGCAAGGAACTATTTTCTTGGGCGGTCCGCCCCTCGTAAAAGCTGCGACCGGTGAAGAAATAAGCGCGGAAGATCTGGGCGGCGCCGATGTGCATTGCCGCATCAGCGGAGTTACCGATCATTACGCCGAAGATGACTATGAGGCACTCACGATGGCGCGTCGCATCGTGGCGAATTTAGGCCCCCACTCGAAGTTTGCCGCCGACGTATGTGCGCCAAAACCACCTCTATTTGATCCCTCAGAAATTTACAAACTAGTCCCCAGCGATCCTAAAAAATATTTCCCCGTGCGCGAGATCCTGGCACGCATGCTCGACAACAGCGAGCTCGATGAATTCAAGAAGAATTACGGCACGAGTCTGATTTGCGGCTTCGCCCGCATAGAAGGACACCTGGTCGGCATTCTTGCGAACGACGGAATCCTGTTTTCAGAAAGTGCGTTGAAGGCGGTGCACTTTATTCAGCTTTGCAATCAGCGCAGTATTCCGCTGGTCTTCTTCCAGAACATCGTCGGCTTCATGGTGGGAAAAGAGTACGAGCGTCAGGGCATTGCCAAGGACGGCGCTAAAATGGTGACCGCGGTGTCCTGCTCGGTCGTTCCGAAATTTACCGTTATCATCGGTGGTTCGTTCGGGGCCGGAAATTACGGCATGGCAGGACGTGCTTACCAGCCACGATTCTTGTACATGTGGCCGAACGCCCGCATCTCGGTTATGGGCCCCGAGCAGGCCGCCAACGTACTGACTCAAGTTCGCGCCGACTCCTACAAAGCTCGCGGCAAGAACTGGCCTGAGTCCGATGCCTTGGAATACAAGACCGAGATTGAGCGAACCTACAATGAACAGGCCAACGCTTATTACTCGAGCGCTCGCCTGTGGGATGACGGCGTAATCGATCCAGTTCATACCCGCAGCGTTCTGGGCCTATCGATTTCGGCCAGCATGAATCGTCCTTGGCCCGCACCGCAGTACGGAGTATTTCGCACCTAATAGCAGAGCATATGTTCAATAAAATTTTGGTCGCCAATCGTGGAGAGATAGCGTGCAGAATTTTCCGCACCTGTCGGCGTCTTGGGATTCAATCGGTAGCCGTTTACTCGAGCGCGGATGCCCAGGCACAGCATGTACGCCTCGCGGACGAAGCCTACGAAATCGGAGCGCCAGAGAGCGCGCTTAGTTACCTCGACCATAAAAAGATCATTGCCGTCGCGAAAAAAGCAAAAGTGCAAGCTATTCACCCAGGATATGGCTTCCTTTCTGAGAATGATCTGTTCGCTGATGAACTAGAGAAGGCCAAGATAAACTTCATCGGCCCCTCCGGCAAAGTCATGAACCGATTGGGAGATAAAATTGAAGCTAAGAAGATAGCAAAAACGGCTGGCGTTCCCATGGTGCCAAGCTTGCTCTTTAAAAGCAGCGATCCCAAGAAAATGTTAGCCGAGGCGCAAGCGTTTGCAGAGAAGTATGCCTTCCCCATCATGATCAAGGCTGCTGCCGGCGGCGGCGGTCGCGGTATGCGACAAGTGCACTCCAAAGCAGAGTTAGCTGACAAACTCGCTTCGGCAGCGCGCGAAGCGCAAGCAGCATTTGGCGACGGACGCCTGTTTATCGAGAAACTGGTGCAGAAAGCTCGCCATGTCGAAGTTCAGATTATCGGCGATTTGCATGGCAACGTACTTTCGCTCTTCGATCGCGATTGTTCCATGCAGCGCAACCACCAGAAAGTCATAGAGGAAGCACCGGCTCCGCACATTAGCGATAAGGTTCGCGAGAAAATGCAAAAAGCTGCGCGCGACCTATGTGCCGAGGCAGGCTACTATAACGCCGGAACCGTAGAGTTTCTGCTGACCCCGCAGGAGGAATTCTACTTTCTCGAAGTGAATAGTCGATTACAGGTCGAACACCCGGTCACCGAAGCAATCACCGGCCTCGACCTCGTAGAGCTTCAGCTGCGGGTGGCTTCGGGTGAGAAGCTTAAAGATCTCGTTCCGAAAGATCTGCGGAGCCGCGGCGCTGCCATTGAATGCCGCTTGTGCGCCGAAGTCCCTGAGGAAAACTTCATCGCCGCAGGCGGGCGCCTCGAGGCCTTTGAAATTCAGAGCATAGATCATGCCCGCAGCACACTGCGCGTCGACTCAGGCTTTACTCGTGGTGACACAGTCACTCATTACTACGACTCACTCCTTGCGAAAATTATTGTGCATGCCGACACACGAGACGAGGCGCTCAGCGACATGCGCGAGACGCTGAGTGAAGCCAGTATTTGCGGAGTAAAGACAAATATCGGATTCCTCTCGACACTTCTAGCTACCCCGGAATTCAAGCTGTGTTCGCATGACACGCACTTTGCACACCAGGTGTTGCCAACTGCCGAGCAACTACTCAAGCAAGCAGAACTGCACGCCGGGCTGCTGCTCGTACATCGCGCTACCGCCACCACAGAGAGCAAAGATCCTTGGCTTTCAAACTCTGCATTTAGAATATTCAGTCAGCCCAGCTATTCGCTCAGCGCTGCGGTGAACGGACTCAAGGTTTCTGTGCAGGCACAACGCGAAGCGACGAACACATTCCGTCTGAGTGGCTCCAGCCTGCGCCTCGACATAGAAGTGATTTCATCGAGTCCGTTCCAGCTTAAATACACCAGCGCCATGGGGGAAGGATCGATTCGCTTTCATGTTAGCGCCGATGCCACGTGGGCCATGAGTAGCCATGGAACGGTTGAAATCAAAGAAATTTCGCCATCTCTTAAGGCGGGCAAACTTGCGCAGGCCCATTCCGGAGAAATATCCTCCCCACTGCCCGGAAAAGTGATTCTCGTGAAGGCCGCTGCCGGCGACGCAGTTACTGCCGGCGATGCAATAGTGGTGATCGAGTCCATGAAAATGGAGCATATCATCCGCGCGCCTCACGATGGTGAAGTCGAAAAATTGCACGTCAAAGCCGGGCAAGTGGTCGAGGCTAACGCCGTGCTTGCTCAGCTCAGTCCCGCTCGTTAATGTGGTGAACAAATACTCTATGAACGCTCCAGCTCGACAATATGAAAATTCGCCTCAGCTTGAGGACTCCGTAAAAACTTTTGGTCGCGAGATCTTTAGCGCAATTGGCAAAGAGCAGCCTTCAACTTTCAACAAGGACTATTGGGCTGGCCGCATCATGGAATGGTCCATGTCCAAGCCGGAATTCAAAGTAAACATGTTCCGCTTGGTCGATGTGTTGCCGACCCTCACCAGCAGCGCAGCCATTGCCACCCACGTGTCGGAGTATCTGAGCAAGCCAGGCGCCGAGATCAGTGGACTCCTCGAATGGGGACTCAACATCAACCCAAATTCACTCCGTGCGAAAATCACCTCAGCCCTTGTCCGCAAAAGCGTGCGAGAAATGGCTGCCGGCTTTATTGCTGGAGAGACCCCCAAGGAAGCTCTCAAACCTCTGCGACGATTGCGTAAGAACCGATTGAGCTTCACCGTCGACTTGCTCGGGGAATTCTCCCTCAGCGAAAAGGAAGCAGAGGTGTACGTGAATCGCTACCTCGAAGCTCTTGAAGTGCTCGGCGACGTCCATGGCTGGGAAGAAAGCGCCCCTCTTGTAACCGACCACCCCGGAGAATCGAGCGCGCTATGTATTTCCGTGAAGCTGACGGCCCTCTACTCGCAATGCAACGCGCTTAACTTCGATCGTAGCGTGAGCGTTCTTTCCGAGCGCTTGACCCGCATTGTACGCGAAGCTCAGAAGAAACGTGCGCTTTTGTACGTCGACGCAGAAGATAGCGGAAACAATCCGATCATTTACCAGACTTTCAAGAACGTCTTCTCGCAGCCGGAGTTCAAGGACTTCCCTCATCCCGGTATCGTTATCCAGGCCTACGCGAAGAGCGCCGAGGCAACGTTGCTGGATTTCATCCAATTTGCAAAGCAGCGCGGAGCCCCCATCGCCGTTCGTCTCGTGAAGGGCGCGTACTGGGACCATGAAACTATTCTGAGCGCCCAGAACAACTGGCCCTCACCGCTCTTCGCAAAGAAAGAGAGCACTGACGCGAACTATGAAAAACTTTCGCGTATCCTTATTGATAACCACGAGCACTGTCTCCCGGCCTTCGGATCGCACAACGTGCGCTCACTCTGTTACGCCTGTCGCTACGCAGAATCGCGCGGTTTAAGCACCAAGCACTTCGAACTGCAGATGTTGTATGGGATGGCGGAGCCAATCGCCCGCGCCTTTTCGTCCAAGGGATACCTCGTGAGATTGTACGTGCCGCTCGGCGAAATGCTGCCCGGCATGGGCTATCTCGTGCGCAGGCTTCTGGAGAACACTTCGAATGAATCTTTCCTACGGCACACGTTCTTCGATTCGCACGATGTCGATCGATTGTTAGCTGCGCCGAAATTTTTGGAGTAAGTCATGTTTCGCAACGAACCTTTCACTGATTTCACCGTGGCCGCATTTCGAGCGGCCTTCCAGAACGCTCTGAACGAAGTTGATCAAGCCATTCGCGCTGGAAAATTGCATGCTGAGCCGATCGTCGCGGGAAAGCCGCTCACCACCTCGACCGTGATCACCAGCGTAGATCCAAGCAGCAATGCACCAATTGGAAAAGTTTACTTCGCTGGTGAGCAAGAAACTGAAGCAGCGCTCAAGAGCATGAGCACGGGCCTCAAGAATTGGGCTGGCACCCCCTATCAGCGCCGCGCAGAAATAATTCGCAATTGTGGCGCGCTCCTGCGCCAGCGCCGTCTCTACCTTGCCGCGTTGATGGTGCGTGAAGCCGGGAAGCCGTGGAAGGAGGCGGATGCCGATGTGTGCGAAGCGATCGACTTCTGCGAGTACTACGCCGATGAAATGCTACGCCTAGGGCCGCCTCGTCGTACCCAGGACGTGATGGGAGAGGACAATGTGTATCTATATCAAGGGCGCGGCATCGCGGCTGTTATCGCGCCATGGAATTTCCCCTTGGCGATTGCCTGCGGCATGGTTTGCGCGACTCTGGTAACAGGAAACCCGACCATCCTTAAACCCTCCGAGCAAACGAACCTTATCGGAGCAGAACTCGCCCGTACCCTGCTTCAGGCTGGAGTTCCCGCGGATGCGTTTGCCTATCTCCCCGGTCACGGGGAAGTCGTGGGCAAGAAATTAGTCGACGACGTCAGAGTTGACGTCATCTGCTTCACCGGCTCAAAAGCGGTCGGACTGGAGATCCTTGCGCGTGGCGCAGCAGTCGCACCCGGACAGCACAATATCAAACGGGTCGTCGCCGAAATGGGGGGCAAAAATGCTATCATCATCGACGAAGATGCCGACCTCGATGAGGCAATCAAAGGCGTTATCTATTCTGCCTTCGGGTTTAGTGGACAGAAATGTTCGGCTTGCTCGCGAGTAATTGCAGTCGGCTCGGCCTATGACACTTTCATAGCGCGCCTGTGTGACGCCGCCGCAGATATTATCGTCGGGCCTGCGTCAGATTCCTCGGTCTTGGTTGGACCAGTCATCAACCAGGAAGCGCAAGATAGAATCCTCGCTACGATCGCCGCCGCGGAGACACGCGACAAGTTGGCCTTCAAGGGAAAAACACCAACGCAAGGTTTCTTCGTGCCGCCAACCATCTTCCGCGATGTGAAAAGCGACAGCCCATTGTGGCAGAAAGAAATATTCGGGCCTGTCCTTGCCTGCGCGAAAGCCGAAACGTTCGATGAAGCCATTCAGATGGCGGTGGCCTCCGAGTATAAATTGACAGGCGGACTGTATAGCCGAAGTCCGGCCAATATCGCTAAGGCGCGCGAGGAATTCAAAGTTGGGAATCTCTACATCAATCGCGGATGCACCGGCGCAATTGTATGTCGCCAACCTTTTGGTGGATTTGGAATGTCAGGGGTTGGGTCTAAAGCAGGCGGCCCGGACTATCTACTGCAATTTCTTGAGCCACGTAGCATTTCTGAGAACACGATGCGCCGCGGATTCGCTCCTGAGCTCCCATCGTAAATCGTCTCGCCGCGCTCAAACTAAAAAATCGAGCGATCTCAATGCCTTGCTCGCCCAAGTCGGGTAGAACAGCTTTTGCGTATTTTCACCGCCCGGTGCTAGCATGCAGAACGATTCCTCCCGCTCCTTTCCATATCCCGTCGACGAGTAAGAAGTAAGATTGCTTCTTCCTGGAACGAGTCATCGCTTTGCAGGAAGAAGCAACTCAGAGATATTTTGGTTTTAGTCCAAGAAGAGAGTTGGTGCTGACCGTTGTCTTCATTTTAGAGTTGAAGACAATGGTCAACACCACCGCGGCTTTGACGGTCAGAGCTCGGATTTCTCCTCTAGAACAAGGACAATAGCAATGAAACGTTTAACCGATAGCCAAGTCATCAGCCGGACGGCACAGCTTGCTGTGGCCTGCGGCCTTGGCGGCCCCGAATGCCTAAAAGGCAAAGTTCTCCACCTCTACCACAGCAACCCTGCCTACCCGCTGATGCTCGCCATCGCGAAAGAGGCCTACAAGGCTGGTGTGGTGCGGGTGGACTACACAACCTGGTCGCCACCCGCAGACGCGCTGCACGTTCGGTACGCCACCGACAAGTCGCTCATCAACATCCCGCGCACCTGGTCAGATCGTTGGAATGACCTGGTCAGATCGCGCAGCGCAACGCTGCGCATCGAGGGCACCGATGAGCCCCTTGCCCTGGCGAACTGCGACGCAAAGCGCGTCAGCGACCTGACGGCTGCACGCATTCATGCCCGCAAGCGCTTCTACAAGGAGGGACTGGCCCCCAGTCGGACTCCGTGGAGCATCGTTCCTTTCGCAACTGAGGGCTGGGGCAAGCTGGTCTTCCCACGCCTGTCCGCAGAGAAGGGACGACAGCGCCTGCAAGACGCCTTCGTTGATATCCTGGAGCTTCAGCACCCGGACTTCATCGAGCGTTGGAAGGCGCGCGGCAAGCGCATCGAGCGGCGCTCCAAGCTGCTCGACAAAGCCAACATCAAGGCGCTGCGCTTCGTCGGCCCTGGCACGGACCTGACGGTCGGGCTGAGCGAGAAGGCGCGCTTTGGTGGCGGTATGATGTACCGCGGCAGACGGCCCTTCTTCGCGAACCTCCCGACCTTCGAGAACTTCACGACTCCCCACAAAGACGAAGCCAACGGCGTCGTCAGGATGACCCGCCCCATTCTCATCAATGGGCAGGTCGTCGATGGGTTGCGCGTGTGGTTCAAGAACGGCAAGGTCCAGAAGTTCACGGCACGTCGCGGCGCGAAGGCCTTCGCGGCCATGTTGAAGACCGACGAGGGCGCCTCCTTCCTTGGCGAGGTCGCTCTGGTCGGCATCAACGATTCGCGCATCTTCCAGACCGGAATCGTTTTCAAGAACATCCTGCTCGACGAAAACGCGGCTTGCCACATCGCCTTTGGTCGCGCCTACCCCGATCGCCTTGCCGGCGGGGTGCGCATGTCCAAGACTCAACGCGCCAAGCACGGCTGTAATGACAGCAAGGTGCATCTCGACTGCATGATCTCCGACAAGAACACCACCGTGTACGCCATCCTCCGCGACGGCCGCACGATCAAGGTGCTTGAGAACGGAGCTTGGGTCGGTCAGTTTGCCCCGACGGCGTGAAGTCCACCTCATCCTCTCGAGCGGTCCAGTCCGGATGCAAGTAGGCCCACCCTGCTTGCATCCGGCTGGCCGTTTTTCTTATGAATGTTTTTGCGTCTCTGAGTTGCGCTCCTCTCATTCTTTTCCGCCGTTCGTCCCGTTTTCGCGGTTGACGCCCCCGCACTCCCTCTTTCACTCCCCCAAAAGCCTCCAAACAAACGAAGACCCAATAGAACCAAATAGTTAGCCCTTTTTAAGAACTAAAGAATTTTCGTAGACGTGTCGACCCTACTAGCCAGTAAGCGGACTTAGCATTCGCACAGGCATATGAGCGACAAGACCACATCGCGGGTTACACAGATAATGGACCGTGGCGAACTGCAGGCGCCGAGCGCCGGCGACAGCGTTGCGGGAATTATCAGACTCATCGAACAAGGTGAGGAGCCGCGTTGTATCTACTCGGCCATCGTTGAATGCGCATCGAATACTCCTGGAGTCCAAGCCAGCGCCATCTTCTTGCCTTCCGATCGTGTAAATGATCAGCAGGAGATGATGGCAAGCTTCGGCCCCTTCTCACTCGAAGAGGGCCGCACCACTGAAAGTGAAAATCGCGTCAGTGTGCAAGCGGCTGCGTCGCATATTCATAAATCGAGCTCCGGTGCCTACCATTACTTCGATGTAATTTGCTTAGGTGCCCCAATCGGTTCACTGATAGTAATTGCCCCCAAAGGACTGAATAGCGCCGCCAACGAAAAATTGAATTCATTAGCGCACCACGTGGGTGTAGTTTTCGAACGTCAAAAACTTTCCAACACGTTGCAGCACTTCCTGGATCGTTTGCAAGTTCTTAACGAGTTGAACCAGCTGATCGCCAGCAACGTCGGATTACAGCGCATCCTCAAGAGCCTTGCGCGAGAGAGCGCCTTCAGATTTGCAGCCGATGTGGCTCTAACGCTGCTCTTGAACGAAGATAAGACAGCACTTGAGGTGAAAGGCGGATATGGCTGCGCACCACACCTCATTCCAAAAACGTTGAGTTTGGACGCCGGAATCTTAGCGCAGATCATGAAGGTCGGTGGACATCTTTCCGTACCGCAATTAGCCAATTATCCGGATCATCGCGTCGCATTCGTCGAAGAACTCGGCATCAAATCCGTTGACGTGTGCTGCCTTGAAGTGCGCGGCGAACCCCTCGGCGTGATACTTATTGGATACCGTCGTGAAACTTTCATTTCTCACAACGATTTGACGCGCTTCGAAGAATTCTGCCAAGGCGGAGCGGTCGCCATAGCAAATGCACGCACGCAGGAACGCATCACTTCCTACACGGAACGATTGGAAGAGTTAGTCGAATCCCGCACGGCGGACTTGGCCATTCAAACTGCACGCGCCGAAGAAGCAAACCATGCTAAGTCACAATTTCTTGCGAACATGAGCCATGAGCTGCGCACCCCTCTTACCGCTATCGTAGGATATTCAAGCGTCCTGGCGGACGGCGTGTTCGGACCGCTCAGCGATCGGCAGCGTGACGCGTTGAATGCCATCACGCGTTCCAGCGAACACCTTAAGAATCTAATTGATGACGTTCTCAATTTGGCCCGCATCGAATCCGGAAAAGAAGAAGCGGAGCCGGTCAAGGTGAACGTCAAGGATGTGCTCACTCAAGCGCACAAACTCATGATGCAGACTGCGCTCGGAAAAGGCGTAGCCCTACAACCGCTCAAAATGGCGCCCGAGCTTCATGCCCTCAACATGTTCGTCGACACCAAGCATATTCACCAAATCATCATTAACTTGATGTCAAACGCCGTGAAGTATACCCCGAAGGGCGGCAAAGTCTGGGTGTCTACGGAACTTGTCGGTGACAAAGTGCGCATTGCAGTATCGGATAACGGCGTGGGAATCCCGCCGGCGAAAATGGAAAAGCTATTCCAACGATTCGAACGCGGCGAAGACACCTACAGCAAGAGCCAAGAAGGAACGGGCATCGGCTTGAACCTGACGCGCCGCTTAATCGAGCTTAACGGCGGCCGTATCGAAGTAGAAAGCAGCGAAGGCAATGGCTCCACATTCGCGATCTTTATGCCGCTCGCGACTGCCTCTGAAGGAGTGGTAGTCACACAGCAGGATACGCAAGACACTAAGGTTCGCCTCGATGGACTCTCCACGCTAGTCGTCGATGACAACAAGGATACCTGCGAAGTTCTAAAACAAATCTTGCTTGCTTCGGGAGCCACCGTTCAAACCGCGCATACCGTGAAAGACGGAATTTCGCTCCTCAAAGACAGCGTGCCGGATATCGTGCTGACTGACTTGGCCATCCCCGGAGAAAGTGGGCTCATTTTGATACAGCATATAAAGAATTCGCCGCACCAACTTTCTCGTGTGCCCATTATTGTGCTTAGTGCCTGTGCGTTCCAAACTGATCGCGACCAGGCAATAGAAGCGGGCGCTTCGCTCTTTATGCCGAAGCCCTTCCGCCCCAACGAAGTTTTGAAATGCGTTCGTCAATTAACTTTGAGCAGCGCGTTACGAAATACATAATCGAGCTTTACGACGTATGAGCGACACCAAGTCGAACGAAACTGAAAAAATAGAGATGACGGCGGAGCAATTCGTCGAGAAGCTGCGCAATGCGTTGCGCAAAGATGGCGACTTCCCGGCCAGCGCAAAGATTGTGAGCGAACTGCGCATGCTTACGTCGGATCCGCGCACGACGGCTAACCAGCTCACCGAAGTTATCCTGCGCGAACCCTCGCTGGGCACACGAATACTGCATCTCGTGAACAGTTCCTTCTACCGCCGCGCGAAACCGATAATGACGGTCAGCCAAGCAGTCGTACAAATTGGCATGAAGCCCCTGGCAGAACTTTGCGCGGGTCTGGTCCTGCTGCAAAAGTTCGTTCCCGTTGCGCGTCGCGGCGGAGCATTCGCCACGTGTTTGCAGAAAACCATTCTTTCATCCTTGCTTTCGAGCTCCCTTGTTTCGGAGTCGAAACCGAATTTGCCCAGCGCTGCCGGCACTACCAAGGCCGACGAATGCGGATACCTAGCCGGCTCCTTTGCCGAACTAGGCACTCTGCTCTTAGCCTACTATTTTCCGCAAGTGTATGAGGCCGCCATCAAACGTGCCGAACAGAAGCGCGTCGACTTACAACAAAGCATTCACGAGATTACAGGGCTGAGTCCGCTACAGTTAAGCCTTGAGGTAGTCAATGCACTGGATCTGCCGGGATTCTATAAAGAGGTGCTACTGGCATCACTGGGCAAACCATCCGACGGCACTACCAACTTACTTCCAAATGAACGCGGCGAAATCGCGCGCGTCGCAAAATCGGTACAAGCGGCTCGCGACATTTCGGAAGTGCTCGTGACCAGCAAGAATCAGCAGGAGCTAGATAAACTCCTAGTATCCGTGCAGAAGAATCTGAGTTTGCCTTCCCGAACGCTCGAGAAGATTGTGGGCGAACTGCCTCAGGTCTTCAAGAAACAATGCGACTGCATTGAGCTTACGCTGCCGGCTCTGCCAGCCTTCATTAGCAACTACAGCGGCGCCAAGTCAGACTCTGGCGCGGTAGCAGCGAAACCGGAAGTACTGACCGGGGATGAGTTTATGCAGTACGTCGAAGAGATTCGGCAGGCCGTGGAAAGCGGAGAATCAACGGCCGCAGTTATCACAACCGTGATGGAGACTCTGGCCTGGAACATCAAATTTGACCGAGTTCTATTGCTACTCTCCGGTCAGGGCAAGAAACGTCTGGCAGGCCGCATGCTGCTCGGAAACGCGGACAACGTGGACCCCAAGAAGATTGAACGTGAGCTCGGCGCCGACGCTGCCCCCCATACCTGCGATGCACAAGCCTTTCGCGAAGGGCGCCCGATGTTCCGCGGAGATCCTGTCATCGAGGGTGGCTGGCCGCTTGCGGCAATTCCGATTGGCTTTGGACAACGCGCGATCGGTGTAATTTATGCTGATCGAACGGCTACCGAAGCCCCCGAGTTAAGCGAGAGAGAGCAGGCCGCGATTGCAGTACTTGCTGAACTTCTTGACCGTTCTGTCGGGATGAGTTCATAGTATCAAAAGCTATTTCATGTTAGGTTAATGCCGTGACGCAGAAGAGAATTCTCATAGTTGACGATGACCCGATGATTCGGAGCCTGGTACAGGCAATTCTCGAAGGAGAGGGCTATCAAGTCGTCGCTGCTGACGATGGCCCCAAGGGCATTGAAATTCTCGATTCCGAGCCCCGCCCGATCAACTTCGCGCTAGTGGTGCTTGACGTCATGATGCCGGGGATGAATGGCCTCGACGTACTGACCCGTATGCGTATTCATTCTCACACCCAGAAGCTCCCGGTATGCATGCTTACCGGAGAAGACAAGGCGGAAGATATCATGGCCGGGTACAGCGTGGGAGCCGACTACTACATCACAAAGCCCTTTACCCGTCAGCAGCTTCTCTACGGCATCAATTTGGTACTTGGCGGACAAAACTCCTAGTCACCTCATTCTTCGATCCTAATGGCACCATCAGTTCCTTGCCTCGGATCAGCAATCCGTTTCATAGTATAGCCATGGATGAGATGTTCCTCGCCCAGAACGGGGTATGGATTTACATAACTTTATTTGCGCTGCTGATGGGGGGAGCTATTGGCCTCCCGATCCCTGAGGATCTTCCGCTTCTTTTAGCCGGGGTTCTACTTCACGAGGGGCGCGCTCAGCTAGATATCGTAGTCCCCGTTGCCTATGCCGCGATTCTGCTTGGCGACATGCTCATCTACAGTGCCGGCCGAAAGATAGGCCCCTCCATCTTCAAACGCCCTTGGTTCCGAAAACGCATCAGTGAGTCACAGCTGCGCCGTTTTAAGTACAATCTCGACAAACGCAGCCTCTTAATGATTTTTGTCGCCAGGCATCTTTTCTATTTGCGCACCCTGACTTTTCTAAGCTGTGGCGCTCTCAAGATGAACGTGTGGCGCTTCCTCATCGCTGATGCCGCCGCCGCTTTGATTAGCGTGCCGCTCGTCTTAGCGCTCGGGTACTTTGCCGCCGAACACTACGACTACATTATTGGGCTTATCGGCAAAGCGAAAATTGGAAGTCTAGTCGCCGCGCTGGCGCTCCTAGTGGCGTACCTTGTCTATCGACATAAAAAGCGCAAAAGCACCCCTCAGAGCGCCGTCGAAGAAGAAGATCTGTTATAGTAATTAGAGATTAATTGACCTGCTCAACATGCCCGTTAAGAAGCAGGCTCCTAAGTGCCATTCCGACTGAAACCCGCAACGACTCCGCACGCGATTCAATAGGTCCTAGTTGTGATTTGATAACGGTCTTGTAATAGAGCGCTTCATCGCTGATTTCGAGGCCGGCGTGAAAAAGGACGGCCTGACGAGCTTCAAACTGGAAAACCATTTGTTCGACTGAGGGAAGCCAGAGGTAGACAGAACGCAGTTCTCCTGGGCTCATCCCATGAGGATCGACGAGAATAGATACGGCGTCCCGATGGCGACGGTCAGAAACTTCGTCCCCTATTTCCGGCTGCCAAATAAGGCCAGCCAGTTCAAGGTCTTCGGCAACGGGCAAAAACGGTAAAAGACTCATCTTTGCTAAACCCTATAAAACCGATCTTAAAGTCATTATCGACACTTTGGCAAGAGGACTAAACTACTTGAGGCTTGCCCCTTATGCTTACGATGAAGCATCGGCGCAGAAGGCCTGTAGCGGCGCTTCCGTGTAGAATAATTATTCTACTCTTTGGATGGCTGATCTGAGGAAGTGGCCTGCGCAGGCAACGCTATCTGCCAAACCGCAAAGGCCGCGATGGCCAAAAGCAGCAAAATTGCGAGAAAAAGACGGAATTCTAGAACGATGGCTATGCCAGTTAAAAAGGCAATTCCAGCCGACCATTCTCCGTTCGATTGTGTCCAGATTCGAGCATCGTTTAGAAATCGACGCGCCTCGGCCTGCCACTCTTCACGGCTGCGAGTTCGAATATAGGCAACAAGCTTGGTCCACATAGGCTGAGGATCCGATAGTAGTTGAATTGCGCAGTAAACTTCAAGTGCGCGACTCGTCAATCCTGCGCCGCCCCTTGCCTTCAAAAGCGGCCGAGCACTATAGTTGCCTCACATCATTTCAGCATTCTTCGGAGACATTATGTTCAAAAAGTCCCTCATCCTTCTCTCTCTTGTTGCCCTAGTTCCCGTGGCCGCCCACGCCGCCGACATTGAAAAGGGCAAAGTTGCTTTCGGAATTCGCTGCGCTTCCTGTCACGGCCCCGAAGGTCATGGTGACGGTCCGGTTGGTAAAGCCCTGCCCCCGGGCACAGTTCGCAATTTGTCGACCGGCCCCTTCAAGTACGCAACAGACGCAGCAAAGACAAAAGAATTGCTGCAAAAGGGCGGAGCCGCTCTCGGCCTGAACGCCTTGATGCCAGCGCAGCCGGATGCTAGCGATCAAGAACTCGATAATATGGTTGCTTACGTTATGTCGCTTAGAAAATAGCGAAGTGAGGGCGGTCGAGAGACCGCCCTTTTCATTTTACCAGTACTTTTCTAGATGCAAGTTACCGGGCGTCTTCTTGGAGTGCACCACGTAACCTTGCGAGAGTAGCAACTTCTCCATTTCATCAATCATAGCGGGATTGCCACACAAGAAAACATGGTCGGTCGCCGGATTGAGCTTCACGACCGAGCGCTCGAATAGCTTCTGCAGATGTCCGCGCTCGCCCTTCCAACTTGGATCCTCACGGCTGACTATCGGATAGTAAGCGAGAGTTCCTTCTGAACTCAATTGCGAGAGCTCGTCGCGATACGCTAAATCTTTTGGATAGCGTACTCCATGAATGACGCTAATCTTTCGGCCCGCAGTCCATGTGCTCGGTGTACGCAGCATAGACATAAACGGAGCGATGCCGGTTCCGGTCGAAACCAAAACCAAATTCGCATCCGCCGGAACGTCATGCAGCGTAAAGGTCCCGGTAATCTTGGGTGCAAGGAAAACCCTATCTCCCTCTTTGGCAAGCGCCAGTCTGGAGGTTAAGGCGCCATCCGGGACAATCGCGATATAAAATTCTAGATACTCGCGCACCGAGGGACTCGAACCGATCGAGTAGGCGCGCTTAATGAGCTTTCCCGGAGCCAGGGGCTCTCGTTCGGGCGGAAAATGTTCGGGCCGCTTGGCGTCCGAATAAAGACCAAGAGCGACATACTGCCCTGGATGGAACTCGCTCAGTTCAGCATCCGGCTTAACCCGCAAAACCACGAGTTCCGGGGTTATTTCAATTCTTTGAGTGATGGTTGCATTTAACATGCGGCAAGCATATAGAAATTGCCGGATCGAATAAAGATCTGGAAACAAATTGCTCCAGCATGGATATCGTCCTCGTAAATCCCCAAATACCGCAGAATACAGGCTCAATTGCGCGTACCTGCGCGGCTACCCAGACCCCACTACACCTGGTGGGAAAGATTGGTTTTGACCTTTCGGAGAAGGCGGTTCGTCGTGCCGGCCTCGATTATTGGCCCTGGGTGCCCCTCTCAAAACATCAAAGTTGGGAGGAATATTTAGAAGCGCGAAAACCGCCCCACGCTTGGTTCTTTTCTAAATTTGGGACAAGACTGTACAGCGATGCTCCGTTTGGGCCCCACGATGCCCTCGTTTTTGGCAGCGAAACGAAGGGGCTCGGAGAAGAATTCCTGAGCAAAGTCCCAGCGGATCAGATCCTACGAATTCCGATTGTATGCGACGCGGTGCGCAGCCTGAATCTCAGCAATGCCGTCTCTATCGCCCTGTACGAAGGGCGTCGTCAGTTAAAGCTCGACTGAGCTCGGGGAATATTTTCTCAAGCGCCATAATGCGATGAGTTTTAAAACTGCTTCGCAGCGCGGCGTCTTCTTTTATCTCGGCCAGAGTTTTTTCATAGCCCTGCGGAATAAAGATGCTGTCGTAACCAAAACCTGCGCTGCCGTGCGGGGCGACGGAAATTCGTCCGGGCAAATAGCACTGCGCAGTTAGCGTCTTAGTTGGAGTTACTCGCGCAAAAAGAAAACTCGTAAAGCGTGCCGCCCGATTGGACTGCCCCTCCATCTCAGCCAACATTTTTTCAATATTGCGCTTTCCATCCGAAGGCTCCCCGGCATAGCGGGCCGACCAAACTCCCGGAGCGCCGCCCAGAGCTTCGACCTCAATACCGGCATCGTCCGCTAGGGAAGGCAGACCTGACCAAGCATAAAAAGCTTCCGCTTTGAGTTTGGCATTGCCACTATAGGTATCGGCATTCTCTTGCACATCCGGAACGGCCCGCTTCCCAAGCGCTGATACCTCCTCAGTAGAAAGGATGGTAATTCCTGCGCCGGAAGCAACCTGCCGCACCTCGGCAAGCTTGCCTTTATTAGTAGAAGCAAAGAGCAGTTGTAATTGTTGAGTTGAAAAGCTCATACGGTCCTCGTGAAGCTCAGAAGCCTACGATCTCCACCTTTCGTAAATATAAGAGCTTCGTTATAGATCTATTATGGATGTGCTAGCAATTTTATCCAGCTCCGTGAATATCCACTTGTTTGTGGCTGCCTTGCTTGGCGCGATTATCGGCCTCGAACGTGAATTGGCCGGCAAAGATCCAAGCCTGCGAACCTTCGCCCTAATTTCGGTCGGTAGCTGCATTTTCTCAATGTTGTCGTTGGACGTGGCGCTCGATGCTGCCCATGCCGATCCAGGCAGAATAGCGGCTCAGATTATTCCCGGAATCGGATTTTTAGGTGCCGGTACAATTTTCCGGCAAAAACGCGGCGTGTCCGGCTTAACTACAGCGGCACTAATGTGGGTAACTGCTGGAATCGGAATGGGCGTCGGTTTAAACCGCATCGATCTAGCAGTCTCAACCACGATAGTGGCGCTTTTCATAACCTTTGGACTTAAATACGTACATCGCTGGATTCAACATCTGCGCCCTGTCCCCTATGCCAAGACACTAGAAGCCGACGACAAAGAGCGCAGTAACCCGGAGTGAGCTTGCAACCAACAGTAGTGGCAAAAGGAGCGGCCGAGGAGCCTGCCCCTGTCATCACTGTAAGAGCCCCTTACTTTGAGGACAGAAAACTGGCTCGGCAAACTGCTGGCGGCTAACCGCTAGCCGAATCTGAATCAGATACCTGAGTCCGCCCCTACTCTGCGTTAGGATCCCTTGCTCAATGGTTTGCAACGAATGAGCTGGAACTGATCTGCAAACTTAGCCGCATATTTTTTGTCGAGCGGGTTAAAACGTCGCAGCTCCTCGAACTCTGCGGTACCTTGCATTTTCTGCAGATCCACATCGCGAACCACCAAATATCCAGGACAAAGCTCCGCGGCCTCCTGCCAAGGCTTCAATACGAGTGGTCGCGGCAGATAGTAAAGTAAGGGATCAAAAAATTCGAAACGTGGTTCACGCACGACAACGAGGGGCGCATCGACGGGGACAGTCGTCATAATTTCCTGCCCCGCACGATCGAAGCCCTTCAAATGATTCTTGATCGCGAGCCCCGTATATACAGCAGTTCCGAGCAAACCGAGCAAAGCGGCATATACCGCAAACCCCTTTAACAAAACTCCCGTACGCCCCACCCAGAAAGTTGCGGCGAGCAGAGCAGCCAGGGCAAGCAGCAGCACTTCAATGCGCAAGGCAAACTGTCCCAGAAAATCTTCGCTACCGTTATTACGACCATTTGTTTGGTTGATATAGCTCATACCCAAACCTAATTCAAGACCCAGATACAGATGAGCTGTTGGCTGAATGTTTAATGAGTTATTGACAACTATACCCAATGCGAAATTATCTTGTTTGCCTGTTGTATATATTGGGTAGCCGTATACATCATATCCCATAAATACATTGTAAGCATCGGTTTGAGCATACCTTGCTGCAATAGCAGGTCCTACTGCATATTTCACTTTACCTTTACTACCTGTAGGATATATTTTAATACCCACCATGCCGGTATAGGATGTGTATTCGTTATAGTTATAATAACTGCTGGTAAGAGGCATTACATCACTGTTGTTGTTAAAGCCAACCATTAACGGCATGTAAAAGCTAACAATGCCCTTTTTATCCAGCATCCTTTCGTAGCTAAGGCCTACACCTATACCATCGCTTATTTGCAATGGTGCAATGGCCAGTATGTTTTTGCCGTATTTTACTTTCGGAGCGTCAGGCTTGCCTTCACGTACACGACCGTGCATACCGAATACATCTTCAGAACCATTTTCATACTCAATTCTGCTGATTTCTCCTTTACCCAGACGATAGCTTGGACCATCGGGATTCTCTGCTTTTTTGTAAGAGATATCTCTTGTGCCTACTTCCGATACTTTGCCATCTATTACATCACCATTGCGCAGGTGAATTCTATCTTGTGCGTTAGCTGCAAATGATAACAAAGCAGCAGAGCCTAACAGGAGTGATTTGATTTTCATATATGTTATTGGTTGTCTGATGTTTTATAGCACAGATTGTGCCAAATATTAATAATATTAACTATTAGTTATTGATAGCTGAAAGTTCCGTATGGACTTTCCACTATCACTTCTTTTTTATCAGCAGCCTCTACATAACCGGAAACCTGTGCATCTATGTTGAAAGATTTTGATATTTCAACGATAGCAGCGGCAGTTCCTTTATCTGTATATATTTCCAGCCTTTGCCCCATATTAAAAACCTGATACATTTCCTTCCAGTCTGTACCTGCAGATTGCTGAATCATGGTAAATAACGGAGGAACTGGCAATAAATTGTTCTTCACAACCCTTAATGCTGATGGCAGGTAGTGAGAAACTTTACTTTGACCACCACCACTGCAGGGTATGATGCAATGTATCTTGTCAAAATACTGTTCTAATACCTTCAAAACCACTGGTGCGTATGTACGGGTAGGAGAGAGTATCATTTTACCAACGTTCAGCGGTGTTTCAGTCGGGTCAGTCAGGCCATATTTACCATTATATACTACTTCTGATGGCAGATTAGGATCTACGCTTTCAGGATATTTTGTAGCATATTCTTTCTTCAGCATTTCGTGGCGTGCACTGGTAAGCCCGTTGCTGCCCATACCGCTGTTATATTCGGTTTCGTAAGTGGCCTGTCCGTAGCT
>JAFLCA010000056.1 GCA_017302875.1 Deltaproteobacteria bacterium | reverse complement strand
GTGGAAAGGGGAGGCAAGTGGAGCCACCCAAACCTCGATGAATCAGTCAGGTGGTGTCGCCCAACTCGGCAGCACGGGGAAAGTGTTCTAAGTGATGCACCTAATTTTCGACAGTAACGTGGGATCTCCTCTAGGAAGTTTTAATTAGAGTTGGGTGGCATCACTGCTCCGTCTTATGGCGCTGGAGTTTCGGGCCAGAGTTCGGTCAGGCCAAAAATCGGAAGCGCTACGGAATTTCTTGGTACGGTTGAGTCCGCACTCGCGATTGGAGCTGCGCCGGGAAGCGGGTCAAAATAGAAGTATCCCCGAGGATTTCGCTGCGTGGCTCTACACATGAATCGAGAAGGTACTCCCGTTGCCGGATCGATCGCAGCGAACCCCCACTTAGTCATCGCAGAAGTAATCTCTTCTGTTACTCTTCGTTTGTCCTCGTAGGTGGGATATTCAGCCTGAGCGAGTGCACGGATCGTGACTTCAAGTCGGTTCTTGACGACTGCCCGCGGTGTCTCCCAGAGTTCCACAATGCCGCGAAGAGATCCCTTAGGATCCAAAGGGAGGCCGGTGGTTGTGTCGAGCTGATTCGCAGCAAGAAACTCCGATGCAGTGCTGGCTAGGTGTTTCGCTTGGGAGTCTCTCATCTACTTCTGCTCGCAGGATATTGAGCCCAACGTAAGAATCGCCATTTTACAGCGGAGAAACCATAAACACGAGTCGCGCGTCGGGCGGCAGGTTGCAGAATGTTTTTTCGCACTTGCCTTCAAGCCTTCCGTTGGCTGATCGCTTGAGGCTGACGGATCCCTGCGAGTCGAGGCGTTCGGGGTCAGCACCGCCGCTTAGATCTATTTTTTCACCTTTTGCATCAACGAAGACGAAGAAAATTATTGAGCGCTCTTCCACGGTGATGGTTCCGGGAATAGTGGCGTGAAAACGCTGTGGGTGCATTTGGAATGATACGCTGACTGAGTCGGGGCCGGATGCGGATACTTGGAAATCCACTACTTCATCTGTCGACGTACCGCTAATTTCTCGAGAGCCCATTCCGTTGTCGAGAAGGTGTATTCCAAAATGCGGCGACAACTGGGGCTGATACGCTGGGCCAATTCCGTCGAATTTGACTGTGGGGCCGTCGAAGAAGGCGCAATGCACAACTGAGCCCTTGCGCTGGTCTGAATCAGTCAAAAGAAAAACCGGGACTCCGCTCAGATCGAGTTTGTTCTCATATCCGAGAGGGCCAGTATCTTCGTGTGCAATCTCGATGCTGACTTCGCCCCACACGTTTTTGGCGGTGATGCATACGCCGCGATCCGGCAAGGTGTAGTCTACATCCTCGGTCAAAGGGGCAGGTTTGCAAGCGAGCAGTTGAATAGCGCTACCTAAGGCTTCACTGGCGATGTCGCGGACAGGTTCTTGTGCTGCTAAGGCTGCTTCGATGCCTGGGGGCTTAATTTCGACAATTGGCGCGCTGCGGGAACGACCCTCCCCCTCATTGCGATGTTCTGAATTCATGTTTGCCATAGTCGTGAAGAGTATAGCGCTTTTGCGTCTGCTATTCTCGTGGGGCTATGGATTAGTGATATTCGAAGGTAGGGAGGAACTAAGATATTGAACTCTCTAAGGTAAAGTTTGGATAAAAGGTGCCGATGTTTATCCCGTTGGAGGCTTCGGTGGGCTTGGCGGGCTTGTGGCCCTCGAAGCTAGATCCTTTAGCGAAGGACTCAAGTAGCAAGAATGCTTGTCAACGCGGCAAGATTTTTTGAGAATAAGGTTCGCCCTTTTATCTGTTCATTTATCAGAGGTTTTCTATGCGTCCCATGCCCACCGTAGTTGATGCGATGACTCCATTTCCATATACGATTGAAAGCAGCGAGCCGCTCAAGTCTGCCATCACTATTATGTATGCGAAATCGATCCGCCACTTACCGGTCGTGCAGGGCAACGTTCTTGTCGGGCTTTTAAGCGATCGCGATGTCAAACTTGCTATGGCAGTCAGCGCCGGCAAGGCGGAGCAGGACAATCTCAAAGTTGATGATGTCTGTATTCACGATCCGTATGTGGTTCCTCATACGGAGAAGTTGAATGTCGTGCTTGATTGCATGGTCGAAGATCATATCGGTTCGGCGCTGGTAGTGAAGGGCGGAAAACTGGTGGGCATTTTCACAGTTACCGATGCCTGCAGAAAGCTTTCTGAGTTGCTGCGGCTGTCACACCCCGACGCTTAAGCGGCGCACTCTCTGCGAATATTTGTTTTACAAGCCTAGGAATTATTCTTAGGCCTGCCTGCGTACACCAAGCATTTTCAGAATACCTGCTCTGGCGCCCTTCAATCCCGGCCCAGAAAGGCGAATACTAGAGGGAATGAGTTTCGAGTCAGGCTTCGCCTCATCTTCCATCGATGAGTACATAGAGAGTTCCGATTACGACAATTGTCTAGCGGAAAGCGCTCTCGATTCGCTTAAGGCGTGTTCACAACATATTATAAGCACGGCGCGGCTTTTGGAGTCGCGCGTTGCTCCGGGCGTGCGTCTTCCGAATGGAATTGATTCCTCAAAAGTTCGCTCCGTTATCAGCAAGGTGCGTTCCGTCTCGAATCGCGAGTTCCGAAATTTGGTGGGCTTGCTTAACTATGTGCGCGAGGAGCACAGCGGATTGACGCTTGAGCGCGCTTTAGCCGGAATCGTGAGCTCCGAATTGGTCTCCTCGGAATTTCGCGAGATTTGTTATCTTCTGAAGTCTATTCGCGATCAGGGCTTCGAGTATCACACTGGGCGCAGTCCGCTCTTTTCGGAAAAAGTGCTGGGACTGGAGTTGGCAAATCCTGCTTTCAATTGGGATCGCGAATTTGCCGACCGCACGCTGCGACTCGTCCGTTTTCTCTACCCGCTTGGCGTGAACATGCTCAATCCGGGCCTCTTGCAAGATGTTCCGAGCGCCATTTCGGCGGGGCGAATCATAAAAATTTCTCTTCCTGGTGGTCGTCACAAGTCACGCGTCGAAGTGATGCCATTGGGAGAATCCTCTCGTATTGTGCACGTCCCTCCTGTGGGCGCGGAGCGTGAATTCGAGCCGATTGAGTTGCGCGATGGCATGGCGGTTTTGATCGGACGCGAGTTGGCGATTGCCGATCTGTACGGACATGCGCTGGGAGACGGGCCAATACAAATGCCGGTTCAGGGCAAGGTCCAAGGAAGACAGGTTTCGCGCGGAGGCCTGCTGATTATTCGGCATGCACAACAAATTTATCTTTTTGATCGCGGCTCATTGCATGACGTGCCTTTCTCATACGAGGGCGGCGTTTGGAATCGATATCAATCCGCTTCGCGGCGCACTCCTTCCGGCTTCGAGCATGGAAAGTCCGGCGTGTATCAACCGTCCGCTGAGCAGCGCGCGTCGTAACCTTCAGTGTTAATTTTTGGCCGGTGTATCCGGAGTTGAGCGGTACACCGTTTCGCGAAAGAAGACGCTGGCATCCGCTTTTACGATGAAGCGCAGCCAGTCAGGGCGAACGGTATCTACTGTTTTCGGCAGGTTCACTTGATAGCGCTCCCAGGTGCCGTTTTGTTTTACGAGCGCGGAGGCAATCGGAGTGCTCTCAGAAAAATTGATCGCATAAATATCGACCGGAATGTCCGGGCCATTCTTCTGATACATGCCCATTAGTTCGATGTAGACCACTCCCGGCGGATAGGAAGGCGCTAGTAGGTAGGTATCTGTGCGAATACGTGATGAGCCTAGAAGTTCAAGCAAGTAATTGCCATCTTCGTCGGCCATCACTAATGACAAGTCGCCGGGCATATCATTGATGCGCTTCTCGAATAGAGCTTTCTGAAAGCCCGGGTCAAACTTGGAGCTGTAGAGCACGTAGCGCAAGCCAGCGATCGTTCGAAGAGCAGCGATAGAGCGCTGATCGGGAAAGGCGTACAGCTGAGACGGCAATTCTTTCATTGTCTTCGAACGCTGCCCGCTGTACCCGTTTACGAGCGGCAGATTGGCTGGGAATAGCCAGTTCATATACATGGTGTTGAGACGAGCGTAATCACCCCAGCTCTTCACATTGCCTTCTCGGTTCAGTTCCGAGGTGAGCGGCAAGGCGATAACGGCAGCCTCTTTGTCGACTACTTTGGTGGCAAGATAATCAACGATAATTGGCTTCGGCTGCTCGGCGTCGAGTGGATAAAGGGGGACGAAATTTTCCAGAAGACATAGTCCCAAGACCATTGAGAGCAGTGGGGCGGCGATGCGACGCTTCTCTGAAAGCATGGCGAGACTGAATCCAGCTACCATGCACATGAAGAATACGCTGAAGAGTCCGGCGCGACCGATGGCCCGAATCGAATTAAATCCGGGGAAGAGTTCATAGAAGAATCGATATACCCCCAGTGCGTAGTGTCCTTTCTCTGGGTTTCCCAATGGTCCAATCGAGATCGCAAAGAAAACGAGCGCGCAAAAAATGAGCACTGCGGTCAGTCCGCGGTTGGTCATGATGTGAAAGCCGAGCTTTCGTTCGAGCAGTCCCATGCGGTAGGTGAGTACCACCAGCGCCAGAATTGAGATCCATAGAAAAAGAGCCGCTCCACTGCGGAACCATGCGCTGTCTGCGGATACGGTGCTGAGGATGCAGGCGATGGCGAAAAGATAGGCGCAGGATCGGGCGAGGGATTGTAGAGGTTTCGCGCCCCAAAGTCTTGGGAATGCGGCACCTACTAGCAGCAAGACTGCAAAGCCCGGGAAGAGGTTTGCTTCCTGGTGACTCCATTCGGAAGTTCCGCCATATAGGAGATTGAACGGAGGAGCTGAGAGATAGGAGAGAGCGCTAGCTGAAAAGTAGTAAGCCTCGTAAAGAGCGCGTTCTCCGAACGTTGCACGGGTTGCAAAGTAGGGGCCGACAAAGAATATGAGAGGAAACACTCCGGCGCAGATTCCGGCTGCTAGCAGCCCGGCTTCATGTTTGCCGAATTGCCGAGGTCGCAGCACGATTGTAATGGCGAGTACGGCGAGCACGGCCAGCGGAATGAAAATCGCGTAATACACTGTGCACAAGAAGCAAAGCCAAATGTAGAGCCCCACCAAGTAGGCGCTCAGAAAATTCGGTTTGCTGATAAACGAGAACACCGCTGTAAGTGTGAGTGGCAGCCAAAAGATAAATTGCAGCTGCGGGTGCCCGAGATTGGCCGTTAGCGCGGAGAAGGTCATGAAGGCTGCGCCGGCGATGAAAGCAGGGAAGAGCTTGCCCGTAAGCTTGAAGCACAAGCGATAGGTGCAATATCCGTTTAAGAGCCCTGCTGCGAACAAGATTGTGTTGTAGACAACGGCCAGGGGGAGGCCGATCTTTAGAAACGGCCAGGCTACGAGCGAGGGAAGAATAAAATTGTCGCTCCAAGCAAGCGTTCGCGTGTAGGGGTAGAAAGCCTGCGTGTTAAACCAGGGTAAGTGGAAGAGGTCTCTGGTATTTGAACGGATCAGCCACAGATAAAGTCCCGCGTCTCCTTCAGTGCCGCCGATGAAGTTTGTGCCAAAGCTCATCAGAGCTTTGAAGCGAAATGCGGCAAGTATAAAGAGCAACCCAATCAGCGCCAGCAAATCATGCTCGCGGGTGTTCTTATAGAGGAGTAAGAAATCCTCGACCTTTTGAGGGGGAGTCTTAGCGCTATTTTTAACTGCGGAGGCCTGCATGCAGGCAATCTACAACATTCGACGCGCTGGCAGCGAGGGGGAAACCGACCTGAATTTAGCGGGGTGCGGCCTGTTGGCTGAGAGTTTTTGGCCCGTCTGTGCGCTGTTCCTCAAGGACCTCAGCCGCCCCTTTACGAAGCACCTCGGCCCATGGGGTATGGGCGGCAAGCAACTCCTCAGGCGATCCCGTGAAAATGACCCGTCCGCCTTTCTCTCCAGGCCCAGGACCCATTTCGACTATATAATCTGACTGTAGAAGCACGTCGGCGTCATGCTCAATCAAGAAGACGCTATTTCCTTTCGCAACCAAGTCTTTGAGAACCTTAACGAGTCGCGCTACATCGGCTTTGTGAAGCCCGGTGGTGGGTTCATCCAGGATATATACGGTGTGTCCCTGACGAGGCGAACTAAGCTCGGAGACCAGTTTGATTCTCTGGCTCTCACCGCCCGACAGGGTTGAGGAGCTTTGGCCGAGCGTAAGGTAGCCAAGCCCGAGTTCACAGGCTTGCACGAGTGGCTGATAAATCTTGCGATGATTAGCGAAGCGAGCCTTTGCTTCTTCGAAGGTGAAGTTCAGAGCTTCGGCAATATTGAAGTCCATGTAGCGAACTGAAAGCGCCTCGTCACCATACCGAGTTCCGTTGCAGCTTTCGCACTGCACCGCAGCGTCCGCTAGGAAGCTCATCTCCAGCTTCACCTGTCCTTGTCCTTTGCATTCTGGGCAGCGACCCTTGCCGGTGTTGTAGGAGAAAAAACTCGGCTGCCAACCGCGAGCTTTTGCCTCGATGGTTTGCGCAAAAAGATTTCTCACGTCGTCCCAGATTCCAAGATATGAAGCGGGGGTCGAACGTGAGTTAAGCCCGATTGGTTTCTGATCGACGGTAATGATCCGTTCAATCGGAGTTGAGCTCTCAATGCTGCTGCCGGCATATTTCCAGCGTGTTTTCTCGCCTTTTCCGTGTGTAATTCCGTCCGAAATAATGCCATGCACCAGCGAGCTTTTTCCGGCACCGGACACGCCAGCCACCGTCGTTACGCAGAGCAGCGGCAATTTCAGATCGAGGTTGTGGATGTTGTTTCGCGTTGCCCCAGTGATCTTCAAAGTTTCGCTCATGCGAAATTTTTTGCTGCGCGCTGCTTGAGAAAGACCCTGCGCTTCTCGAATCGCCGCAGCGGTGACGGAGGTGGTGCTGCGCTTGAAGTCGTTCTTCTTGCCTGAGAACACGATCTCACCGCCATGGCTCCCGCCTCCGGGGCCGACTTCGATGATGTAGTCGCCTGAAAGTATGCTGTCGGCATCATGCTCTATGATGATGACGGAATTGCCGCGATCTTTTAGGGTGCGCAGTTGCTCGAGGACTCGCAGATTTTCGATGGGGTGTAGTCCGACGCTTGGTTCGTCGAATATATAAGTTACACCCGCCAAAGGCGAGCCGATGGCAGTGGCGAGACGCAATCGCTGTAGTTCACCGCCCGAGAGAGTTTCGCAATCGCGCGCCAGTTCGACATACTCAAGCCCAATCGAGACGAGCGTTTGAATTTTAGCCTGCACCTCATGCAAAATCGGCTCGGCAATACGACGATTCCGCTCATCAAGTGCAAGCGAATGTAGAAATTGATACAAGGCGGGAGCGGCTAATTTGGAGGCCTCGTGGATATTGAGGCCATCTAATCGAACGTTCCTGCCGATCTCGTGTATGCGAGCACCTTTGCATTCTGGGCACGGCGAACCATCATCATCTTTGCCGGTGCCTGAGCAATGTGGGCATTGCCCACGTCGAGAATGGAACGAGAAGTCTTCCGGATCGGGCTTAAAAAATCCGCGCTTACACTGCGGGCAAGTTCGGTCGAGGCTGTAGACGGTTTCGCCTTGGCTGGAATGCACAACTAGGGTGCCGCCTCCGAGACTTAAAGCTTGTGCTACGACTTCTTCGAGGAGTGCGGCGTCGACATTCGTTGGGTTGAGTTTGGCGAGAGTGAAGTCGATAGAGTGCACTTTACTTTTTTCTAGACCGCCATCGACTCCGCTCAAGCTGCCGATACGGAGAAACATTCCGTCGATGCGCAGCTCGGAAATTTCAGAGGTGCGGGCGCGCTCGATCACTGCGCGGTGGTTGCCCTTCTTCATCTTAATCACGGGCGCCAGGATACGCACGCCGGGGAGGTTTAGGCGCTTAATTTGTGCAGCGATCTCTTTGGCGGAAAGTGGCGAGATCGCTTCTGTGGGATGATCGGGGCAAAATTGAGTTCCGGTCTTTGCGTATAACAGGCGCAAGAAGTTGTAAATCTCGCTCATCGTGCCGACGGTCGATAGACGTCCGGGCTGGAAGGTGTGCTGATACACACAGATGGTCGGTTGGACGTTCTTGATCTCGTCGATTTCCGGGCGCTTCAGTTCTTTTATGTACTGACGTGCGTAGGGAGATAGACAGTCCAGGTAACGGCGCTGACCTTCCGCGTAAATTATGTCCTTCGCGATACTGGACTTTCCGGAGCCCGAGACACCGGTAAATACCACGACCTGATCGAGAGGTACTTCGACGGAAATATTTTTAAGGTTGTGCTCGCGCGCGCCGCGAATCGAAATGTTCTGGCGCGACTGTGCTAGTCTGGCGGTCGCTGCAGCGCTTGCGGCTTTCTTGGGCTTGGAAGGCTTACTTAGGCTATCAATGTAGCGACGAAGGAAGGGCGCGGTATGGCCGATGCTCTGCGCGGAGTCCTTCAGGAAATCGCGCGGGGACCCGCTTAGGACAAGATGTCCACCAGCATCCCCAGCTTCAGGCCCCAAATCGATTATCCAATCGCAGGCGGCGAGCAGTGAGAGATTGTGCTCTATGCACAACACTGAATGGCCGCGTGCCACTAGTAAACGCAATAGATCAATCAAACGCTCAACGTCATGATAATGTAGGCCGGTAGTGGGTTCGTCGAAAATGAGAAGGCTCTTACCGGACGAAGCTTGTTCAATGAAAGGAACTAATTTTAGGCGCTGCGCTTCACCACCCGAAAGTTCACTGAGCGGATGACCGAGGGTGAGGTGCCCGAGCCCGAGCTGAGTCAATGTTGAAGCTGCTGATGCAGTGCGTTCGTCGCCCTTAAAAACCTCCGCACACTTCTCGATGCTCATCTGGAGGAGCTCATGCACATTGTATCCGTGCGTGCGTACTTCGAGCACTGCGGCTTGGAATCTTTTTCCCAGACACATTTCGCAAGGAATGTAGACGTCGCTCAAGAACTGCATGTCTTCGGTGACAAACCCCGCACCTTTACACGCCGGGCAGCGTCCGCCATCAACGTTAAAGGAGAAGGCTGATTTGCTCAGCGCTCGCAAACGCGCGTCGTCAGTCTCGGCCAGAAGATCGCGGACAGCATCCCAAATTCGTGAATAGGTGGCGATATTGGCGCGCGGGCTTTTTGCCAGTGGGGACTGGTCAACAATGAGAACTTGTTCAACAGCATCGAAGCCGCTGACTGCGTTCTCGCTGATCTTTTCCGGGCTCTTCTGAACGTAGCGACGATAGCCTTTCTCGATAACTTCATTGACGAGTGTGCTCTTTCCGCTTCCCGAGACTCCGCTGAGGCAAACAAATTTGTGCAGCGGGATGGTGACGTCAATGTTCTTGAGATTGCGTGCGCTGGCGTTCCGAATGTGCAGACAAGCGTCTTTTTTCCCGGGCGCAGCCACATCTGCTAAAACAGGGGCACTCAAACGTATGCCCGGCCAGCTCTCGACAGGCCCGTTGAAGACTATCTCTCCTCCATGAGCGCCGGCCTGCGGGCCAAGCTCAATAATATCATCAGCCTCGCGCATGAAATCGAGGTCGTGCTCTACCACCAACAAGCTGTTGCCGCGCTGCTGAAGTTTGCGGACGGATTCAATCAATTTCTGAGAATCTCTGGCATGTAATCCGACAGATGGTTCGTCCAATACGAAGTGAGTGGATATAAGTTCACTGCCTAGAGCGGTTGCTAGATTTACCCGTTGGGTTTCTCCTCCCGAAAGTGTGCGCGCCTGTCTATTCAGAGTCAGGTAGGAAAGACCGAGATCGTTTAGGTATTGCAAGCGGGAAATGACCGCCACAAATACATCATCGATATGCTTCGCTGCGCCGAGTCGCTCCTGTGTTTTGGTTTGCAGTGCGATTGACCAATTCAGCAACTCGCCAATCGTCAGGTCCCAGATATCGGGTAAGGTTTTTCCTTCTACTCGATAGGCCAGCGCGGCGGGTCGCAGGCGCGTTCCTTTGCATTCCGGGCAGTCATACTGTCCGCGGTATTTCGCAAGAAATACTCGCACATGCATTTTATATGATTTTCGCTCGAGCCGCTTGAACCAGGGCCGCACCCCGCAGTACGCACGTGATTTTTCGTCGAAGATTTTTTCTTGCTGTTCGCTCGTCAGTTCTCTCCACGGCACATTCGTGGGGATGTCTTCGTCTGCGCAGAACTTAATAAGACGGCGATAGAGCCCTTGTGCCGAAGGCCCTGCCCAGCATTGCAGTGCTTTCTCCTTAATGCTGAGAGAGGGATTCGGCACGCAGACCGCGGGATCGACCTGGAGAATCTTGCCGAAGCCCTTGCATTCGGGGCACGCCCCGATGGGGTGGTTAAAGGAGAATAGGGCGGGCTTTGCCTTCTGCAATTGATAGTGACAGCTCGGACAGCGCGGAACGTTGTAGAACTCGCTGCTTGTGTGTTGAGAAGAAGCGTCGTTCGCGAGTTCCACTACTACACAGGTGCCGCCGCGAGCCCCATTTGCTTCGACGTCCGAAAGTACAAACGCCTGCTCAATCGATTCGCGCAAGCGCTTCAGGTTTATCGACGCGATTTTGACTCGGTCGAGTACCACCATTAGCGCCCCGCTGTGCAGCGCAGGGCTAGTAGCATCCTCTAAGGATTCGACTGCGCCACTGTCGGGATTTAGATAACGGCTGTAGCCGAGTGTCTTTAAGCGATCGAGTTCATTGAGGAGGGATTTTTTGTCGCGTTTGATTGGTAGCGGTGCGCAAATTAAGGCGGATGCATGACCGTGCTCTGGCAGAACTTTTGCGAGATGAGCCGATAGATCGCCGGCTGTCCAGGCGCGCAATTCGGTTCCGCAGGTCGGACATACTGCAACTGCAAGATTGCTCCACAAAATCTTTAGGTAGTCATTCACATTCGTCATCGATCCGACTGTGGATCGAGAATTGGTGATGCGAGTGCGCTGTTGAATGGCGACGGCGGGGCGAACGTTCTCGATGAGATCGACGTCCGGCTTTTTTACTTTGTCGAAAAACTGGCGAGTGTAGGGAGAGAACGTCTCGATGTAACGGCGCTGTCCTTCGGCATATACGGTATCGAAGGCGAGGGAGGACTTCCCGGAACCGGACAGCCCCGTCAGGACCACTAAGCGGTCGTGAGCGATCTCGAGGTTGACCTCTTTGAGATTATTTTCCCGTGCATTGGTAATCTTGAGCTTTCGCGGCGCCACGCCTACAGCCTACACCAAGTAAGGGGAAACTTCACGTTTCTGGGCCCCTGTGCCTAATGCGGAACGTTGCCTCCGGGGTCTGCGCAGAGTAGCATATTTCGAAGGTCGGTCGGTTTACGTACGCAATAGGAACCCAGGTGAAAAGAAAGTTTGTTCGCGGCATAGGGGCTGTTGGTTTCGCGTTTATGCTTCATTCCGCTCTCGCTCTGCCGGTTTTTGCCGCAGATGAGACCTGCAAGATTGCCGATACGGCGATTACCGATGCCAGCGCGATTCGCAAATTGAAGATACGCAAATCGGTTCCCTGCTTTGTGCACGATAAGGACAAAGTAAAAGGCTACTTATTGCACGCTATCGAAACGAAAATTCCGGCGCAGAAATTAAAGATGGAGGAAGTGGTCTATAAAGCACTAGGACTTCTTCCTGCGGGATTCGACTATCAGAAAGGCATCGTCGATCTCTATCTGGGGCAGATTGGCGGATACTACGATCCAGAGGGAAAGCACTTTGTCATGGCCGGTTGGTTGCCCGCGATGATGCAGACCACGGTGGCTGTGCATGAGCTAACGCACGCGCTCCAGGATCAGCACTTCAATCTAGAAACGTTCATGGACGAGAAGCGCCTCAGTGGCGACGAGCTTATGGCACGATCGGCGCTCGTTGAAGGTGATGCGACTGCCGTCATGCTCGACTATGCGCGAGGACTGGTGGGCCAGCCCGGTATCGAGAAGGAGAAAGACGTAGAGTCCATCATGTTGCAGAACTTAATAAGTTCGTCGCTTGTCGCGGGGATGAGCAACGTGCCGCAAAGTTTGCAGATGATGCTTATTTTCCCGTATACCAGCGGACTGCGTTTTGCCCATGCGCTGCTGGAGAGCGGGAGTTATGCCGCGATCGATAAGGCCTTCAAACGTCCGCCGCGTTCAACCGAGGAGATTTTGCATCCGCAGAAGTACCTTTCCGCTCAGGCTGACTTTGAGAAATTTGATCCACAGAGTCTTCGCCCGAAAGAGGTATCGACGAGCATTTCCAGTTCTTATCAGGACAGCTTAGGAGAATTCGTCATCTCCACTCTTTTAGCTGGCGGTACAGTGGATAAGAATGTTGCGGCGCTGGCAGCTGCCGGTTGGGCCGGTGATGAAGTGGCCGTATTTGATGACACTGCTGCGGCAAAGCGATATGTCGTATGGAAAACCAAGTGGGATAGCGCGAGCGATGCCGAGGAGTTTTTCGAGCTTTACGTGACCTTGCTTTCTCGACTCTACTCGGGTTTTGCGTTGCGCGACAAAAACACAGCGCTCCTTCCTGGTAAGGTGCGACTTGAAAAATCAGGCCTCTTTGTTGATCTCTTGATTACTCAGCCATTGCAATGAAATCTCTTCTGACGCGCTTCGAAGTTCGCAGAACTCCGAGCATTATTCTAGTTCTGTTGCTGTGGGTGCTGCTGCATTTCGTATTCATACTTCAATTCAACAATCTGTGTTGGGCTGACTCGCTTCCGCCGGACTATGCGCCGGTGCTGGCGTGCGCGGTCTTTCTGTGCTGCCTTGCCGAGGGCGTATTATTGGGGCTTTTGGCGGGTCTTGCGAAGGGACGCGCGCTCCGCCGCTTTATCTTCATCGTCCCTGTCTACCTCTATTTTTTACTAATTTGCGTAAGTTGGGCGCTCTTTAAGTTTGGAATCGGGTTCCTCGATGCTGATATCTTGCGAGCATTTCTGGTTGATACCACAGCCATTCTGCGGCATTTCTCCGCGCTTGAACTCCTGATTGCCGCATTGGCGCTACTTGGCCCACTCTTTCCTGTACTCTTGTTCCTCATGCTCAGTCCGACCTACGCGCGACTTCGAAACGCGCGCCCTGCGGCTATTAGTTTCTTGGTGTTAGCGGCGCTTAGTTTTGTAATGCTACGATTAGTTCCGTCTCGCTTCGGACCTGCGGAGCAGCGTGCCTTCCGCGCAGCGATTAGTCACGGCGTCTTGCCGAGCCTTGGCCTTTTCTGGTCGCCGTTGTTGATTCCTGTACATGAGCCAACGGCGCCTAACTTACAAGCCGAGCTTACGCCTCGCTACTCTCTTGAAGAGTATCAAAGGCGCTTGGCGTTACCGAGGCATCGTCCAGATATCTTCGTTGTAATAGTCGAGGCCCTGCGCTCGGACATGGTCAATGAGTCTGTCGACGGACAGTATGTCATGCCTAACCTGCGCAAACTTGCTCAGACAGGAACGCTGCTGGACTCGGTCTATGCGCAGAGTACCGAGTCTGCATATTCCATGACGAGCATAGTGACAGGGCTTTATCCCATGAAGTTTGGGGTGCGCGACACCTTTGTGAACTTAGGATATCCGCACGAGCGCGTATATGACGTGTTGTCTGCGGGTGGGTATCGCGCAGGATTTTTTTCTTCTGCCAATGAGAACTGGCAGAACATGGCGAATCTCACCAACAGTACTCACTTGGATCCGTTCTTTCATTCTGAGTCAGATCCCGCCTCAGCGGTAGTGATGGGGGCTCTCGACGATGCCTTTTCGCACGCAGTCAATCAGGGGATGCTTAAAACCGGCAAGCTCGATGATGCTGTTACTGTGCGCAGGTTTATAGACTGGCTTAAGTCTTCGCGTGAGGATAAACCGCAGAAACCTCTTTTTGCTGTTCTTAGTTTGCAGGCCTCGCACTTCCCGTATCAACAAGGCGTGAATATTCCCGCTGTCTTTGCTCCTAGTGAACTGACTGCTGAAGAGCGGGCGCAGACCTCGTTCTTGGGGTATCCGCCTAAGCTCGCGCCGAAGATGAAGAATCGTTACCGAAACTCTCTACGTTATATCGACGGACTGCTGGGAGAGATCGTCACATTTTTGCAGAGCTCCGAACAGTTCAAGGATTCGATTCTTTTGGTAACGGGAGATCATGGGGAGCTGTTTCATGATCATGATCTCGTGACCCACGGATCATCGCTTTTTAATTTAACGATGTCTGTTCCTGTTGTGCTTTATCATCCCGAGGGTTCATTGCGGATTGCTGCACCGCAGCACCGCCTGATCGATCTCGCTCCTACCATCGTCGACTTGGCGGGACTGCCGCCATATGAAAATTTTCAGGGGCAGTCTCTCGTTAGTGGAACCCGAGAAGAGCCGGTTTTCTCATCGCTTGAGGGCCTCGTCATGCAGGACGCCGTCATCTTTCGCGGTATGAAGCTTATTTTCGATCGTCGCGCTGAGACGTATTCTTTGTATGATGTGCAATCCGACTTTGGAGAGAAGAACAAGCTTCCGGTTGATGATTCGCCGCGAGTGCTCTGCTTGAAGGAGCTTCTTGCGAGTTTCCGCGCACGACAGCTCACCTATTTTAGGGCTTTCGATCTGTATTCGAAGTACTTTCCTCCACATCACGGAACGTTGCCGCCCGCATGTCAGTGAAGTGTATGCCGCAGCGCGTCTGCGAGATGCGCATAGCGAAATTCGAATTTACCTTTCAATCGAAGTGAGGTGACTTTGGTGCTGGCAAGCAGCGCCTCATCGGCAAGTTGTCCGAGCAACAGGCGGAGCACCATGGCTGGTACATGACAAAACGCCGGGCGATGTAGAACCGCAGCTAGAGTTGCCGTAAATTCGGCATTCGAAACGGGATGCGGCGCTACGCAGTTGACGGGCCCTTCAAAGGCTGGATCCTCAAGTAGCAGCATTAGTAAGCGAATCAAGTCATCGATCTCAATCCAGCTCATGTATTGGCGACCGTTGCCTAATCTTCCGCCAAGCCCTAGTCGAAACGCTGGCAGCATTTTTTGAAGCGCTCCACCGTTTTTACTTAACACCACTCCGAGACGTGGTGTGACGACGCGAATTCCGGCAGCTTTGGCGGGCTTGGTTGCCATCTCCCATTCTTGTGCCACCTTTGGCAGGAATCCATTGCCGGGACTTGTGTCCTCGCTGCAGGTCTCGTCACCACGGTCTCCGTAAATTCCAATTGCAGAAGCCGACACTAGAACTTTTGGCGGGTGACTACACGCTGCGAGTGTAGAGGATAAAAGAGCGGTTCCCTTGATTCTGCTATCCCGGATGCGTTGCATGCGGGATGCCGACCAGCGCCCACCTGCAATATTCTCTCCTGCCAGATGGACGACCGCGTCGAATCCTTCAAGGTCTTGAGCGGCTAAAACTCCAGCAACAGGATCCCAAAAATGCGCATTCTTGACTGCCGCATTTTTGCTGCGAATGAGCGTATGGATCTCATGCCCTGCCGTTTGCAACGCGGGAATGAGGGCTTGTCCGACTAATCCGGAACTTCCGCTTACGAGGATCTTCATTGCTGCTCCGTGTCGCTTTCGTGCTCGGCAGCGAGCGCCGTACGAGACGCGTTAGCCGAATATTTTCTTGGCAACTTCGCTGGCCTGTTTGCCGTCGTACTGGCCCGGATACTTTTCCTTTAACACCTTCATGGCGCTACCCATGTTTAGCCCGGCCTGTTCCGTTTTCAGTTGAGTGATGATTTTTTCCAAATCAGCGGCTGAAAGCTGCTGCGGCAAAAAGCTCTCGATGGTTGCGATCTCCACCGAAAGTTTTTCTTTTAAGTCTGGGCGCGCTGCTTTGTCAGCAAACTCTACTTCCTCGCGACGTTTCTTTAGCTCACGTTGCAGAATCGCCAGCGCCGCATCCGAGGAAAGATCGTCCACCTTCTTTTCCATCTCTTCGTACTGAATTGCAGCCAGAAGGGAACGAATAGTGTCGAGCCGGCCCTTATCTTTGGCTTTCATGGCTTCTTTCATGGCGGTTTGCAGATCTTTTTTCATGTGCAGTTCCTCGCAGAATTGAGCCTTATGATTACCACATTCCGGGCACGACTTGATATGGAACGAAAACAGGGTCCGGAAGCTGAGGGTATGAGGTCGGTTTGTAGCCGAGTACGAAGCCTTTGATGATATCCACGCTAAAAGGCCAGGGACTGACCTGGACTTCGCCGCCCGGGTGCACTTGGTATTCGATCTCCAACTCTCCGTTGCTGCGGTTATGGGGGTACACAAAGGAGGAGCTGTGAACGGGCTCTTCGAAGGAAAAGTCGAAGGCGATACTGTCGCAAATCGCCGTGACTCGGTCGCTGCGCTCAAGGCGCTCAATATCTATGGAGAGGGTTGAGAGATTCTTTTGCACGGACTTTTCGATTTCTTCGCGAAACTTCCTTCCCGCGGGCCCCTTCAAATGTCCGGCCAGACGCTTGATATGAAGCTGTATCAGGGTGTCGCACAGAAGATCGCCATCACCACCTTCAAGACCTCGGCGTTGCAATCGAATCCACACTTCATCGCTCATCTCACCGATAGCATGCGAGTCTAAATAGCCGAACGCTCGATCATGCAGCGCGACGGCTTTGAGGAGTGTCTCAAATGGGAGTGGGGGGCGGTCGAATTCGCGGTTGCCCCAAAAGAAAGCCAGGGTTGCTGCAAGGCGCGCATGTTCGGACTGAGGAATTATAAGGTCGCGAACTTTTGATTTGAACACAGTGTGCGCGAACTACGCGGCTTTGCTGCTACGTTGTTCGTCCATAAATTTTTGAAGCTTGCGGGCAGTCTCACCGCTGATGAGATGCTCGGTCTTGCATGCATCGATCTCGGCTTGTTCCGGAGTGACCTTCAAGACGTCGACGAGGAAGCGTTCGAACACGCGTTTGCGAGTCACGACGGCCTTCGCCAAAGATTCGCCTTCATCGGAGAGGGTAAGGAAGCGATTCTCATCTTCGATGATCAGTCCCTTGCTCTTGAGACTCTTCAGATTTGTCGAGGCGCTGCCCGTCGTGATGTTGAGCTGCTTAGCGACGTCAGTGACGCGCGCATACCCGCGCTTCTCTTTCAGCTCGAGGATGGCCAAGAGGTGATGGGCGGCGCTGTGGGTGATGTTGTTTTCTTCGAATTGCTTCCAAACGTCGATGGTCATGAAAAGCTCCGCATCAAGAGAAGTTGAACGATTTAATCATATTTGCGGCTCCTCTGTATGTCAAATAGTTGTTTGGTTTGATGAGCCAATGTTTGTTAGCGCGGGTAAGTGTTTAACCTGGTATTCTCTATTTGATTCAGATAGATAGCTCCGCTTGTTGCGGCTAATGCCTTGATGCTAGCTTCTATGCAATACTACGAGCCCTTTATTGAATATTATCAAGGTTTTCCCTTTGCGGCCTGTCCTTCAGCTAGTCTGTATCTGCCTTCTCTTTACACTCCTATATAGAGGTGAAAGTGCACTGGCGCTTGAGCAGCCAGAGCGTGACTTAGCGAAGTCTTCCATCACCACAAAATTGGGAACGCAGGTGAATATGGATGTTCCGCTTGTTGATGAACGCGGAGCGACAGTTAAGCTTCGAGACGTTGTTAGGGACGGACGTCCATTCATCATCGTGCCCGCCTATTATAGCTGCCCTCGGCTTTGTGGTCTGGTTCTCAAAGCTGTACACGACCTCGTGTTGCAGCTCGGTCTAAAGTTGAATGAGGACTTCAGGATTATAACAGTCAGTTTTGACCCGCAGGATACTCCCGCTGCCGCCTCAGAGCGTGCCGCGGAGTATCGAAAAGGGCTCGAGCCCAGCGAAGCCGCTGCGCACGGTTGGCGCTTCCTGACTGGCAGCGAAGCCAACGTAAGCGCGTTGATGAACCAGATCGGCTTTCACTATTTGGAAGACAGCGGGGAGTTTGCACATTCCGCTGCAATAATGATATTGACACCCGAAGGTCAAATTTCACAGTATTTTACAGGCATTAGTTTCACTGCTCGCGATGCTAAGCTTGCTCTCGTTGAAGCCGGGAGGGGCAGTATCGGCTCGGCGATGGACCATTTTCTCTTGTTTTGTTTCCGGTTCGATCAAACCAAGGGGCGCTATACGTGGGCGGCATTTAACGTAATGCGTGCTGGGGGAGTGCTCACGTTAGTTTTACTGGCTGGCCTTATTCTTGTTCTACGAAGACGAGAACGCACCGCCGCCCCGAACCATTGAGTAACTATTAGCAGAAGGGATCGAAGTAATGTTTCGCTATTTGCCAGAGCAGGCGTCGGATTTCGCCGCGGATATAGACTGGATTCACAACCTCGTTACCGATCTCTCGGTGTTCTTCACGGTCGCAATCGTCGGCGCCATGATCTACTTTGCGATTCGCTATCGTCAGCGAGATGGTGTTGATCACGAGACCCCGCAGATCCATGGAAGCAACCTGCTTGAAATTATTTGGACCGTTGTTCCGACGCTCGTTTGCATCTATTTGGCCTACTACGGAATTGTCTTCTACCGCGAAATGCGAGCGGTTCCGGACGGCGCGATTACGATCGATGTGCGCGCTCAGAAGTGGAAGTGGGATTTTTACTACGGCAACGGTAAGCAGTCTTCTGATCTCGTGGTTCCTGTTGGGAAGCCAATCAAGTTGGTGTTGAGCTCGCGCGACGTTCTACATTCGTTCTTCTTGCCCTCGATGCGCGTGAAGAAAGATGCCGTGCCCGGTCAGTACACCTATTTATGGTTCCGCCCGATTAAGACAGGGGAGTACCAAGCGTTTTGTACTGAGTATTGTGGTAAAGATCACTCGGCCATGTTGGCAAAGCTGTACGTTCTCCCGGAAGCGGAATATGAACGCTGGGTAAACGATCGCAGCGTTGAAGAGGCTATGGCCAAGCTTGGCCCGACAGAGCGCGGCAAGGCTCTCTATAAGGAAAAAGCCTGCGTCTCTTGTCATACGCTCGATGGTTCTCCGCTCGTTGGTCCAACCTTCTTGAATATCATTGGACGTAAAGAGAAATGGACGAACGGAGTCGAGTACACAGTCGACGAAAATTATATTCACGAGTCGATACTTGAGCCGAATAAGCACATCGTTGCCGGTTACCAGCCGAACGTGATGCCGAGCTTTGCGGGGCAACTGAATGACGAAGATATTAACAGTATCATCGCGTTCATGCGCACGCTGACCGGTAAGCCCGCTGCTGCCGCTGCCCCTGCTGCCGACACGTCGAATATGACACCTGCTGAGCGTGGCAAGGCGCTCTATCAAGCAAAGGCTTGTATCGGATGTCATACGCTTGACGGGTCGCCGTTGGTTGGTCCTACGTTCAAGGGTCTCTACGGAACTCCGCAGAAACTCTCGGATGGCACGACGGTAAATGCTGATGACGCGTTCCTCAAAGAATCTATCCAACAGCCGCAAGCCCACATTATTGCCGGCTACGAGGGCAAGGTAATGCCGCCGATGGGATTGAGCGATGATGAAACGAAGGATCTCATCGAATTTATGAAGACGCTAAAATAAGACTTTAAGAAGTAGAGTAAGGAAGTCGAGAGCTATGAGCACTCACGCAACAACAACCGCAGACCACTCCGGAGAGCGGAATTATCTCAATCACCCGAAGGGACTTTGGTCTTGGGTGACGACCGTCGATCATAAGCGCATCGCGCTGATGTATCTCTTCTCGGTAACGATCTTCTTCTTCGTCGCTGGCGTGTTCGCGCTGATCATGCGCACAGAGTTGATGCATTCAGGCAAAGACATTATCGATGCTCAAACGTACAACGTATTGTTCACGTTGCACGGCGCGATAATGATCTTCTTGTTCATCGTGCCGGGTATTCCAGCCACGATGGGAAATTTCTTGATTCCGCTGATGATTGGCGCAAAGGACGTGGCTTTCCCCCGTCTGAACTTGCTCAGCTATTACATCTACGTGGTCGGCGCGATCATGGCTTTGATTGCCCTGATTCGCCCCTTCGGTGATGGCGTGCTCGGACACATCATGAACTCCATGGGATTGATCGGCCCTGTGGATACGGGCTGGACTTTCTATGCACCTTACAGTTTGCAGTCGGGAAGTTCTGTTATCTGGATGACCGCTGCTGCGTTCGTGCTCGGATTCTCGTCTATTCTGACCGGACTTAACTTCATCGTTACCATTCATAAGCTTCGATGCCCTGGGATGACCTGGAGCCGCTTGCCGGTATTCATCTGGGCCTCATATGCAACCGCCGTTATTCAAACCCTAGCGACCCCGGTCGTTGGAATTACGCTGCTGCTCCTTATTATGGAACGCAGCATGGGCATCGGAATCTTCGACCCAAAACTGGGCGGCGATCCGGTTCTGTTTGAACACTTCTTCTGGTTCTACTCGCATCCGGTTGTATACATCATGGTGCTTCCGGCCTTCGGCGTAGTCGGAGAAATCATCCCGGTATTCTCGCGTAAACCGCTCTTCGGATACCGCATGGTTTGCTACGCCTCGCTGGCGATTGCCATCATCGGCTTCGTCGTATGGGCGCATCACATGTTCGTTGCCGGTATCTCGGATACTTCCGCTATTTACTTCTCCCTCATTACTTTCTTCGTCGCGGTGCCTACTGCAGTGAAGGTGTTTAACTGGGTGAGCACGATGTACAAAGGATCGATTCGCTTTGACACCCCGATGCTCTACGCGATGGGATTTGTTTTCTTGTTCATGGTGGCAGGAACGACCGGTATTTACTTGGCGACCGTAGCGATCGACGTGTTCTATCACGATACGTACTTCGTGGTTGCGCACTTCCACTACACGATTCAGGGCGGTGCCGTTATCGGACTTATGGCTGCGTTGCACTTCTGGTTCCCGAAGCTAACGGGCAAGATGTACAATGAGACTGTCGGCAAGATTACCTGGGTATTGGTATTTGTCGGATTCAATATGACCTTCTTGCCGCAGTTCGTGCTGGGTATGGAAGGCATGCCG
>JAFLCA010000055.1 GCA_017302875.1 Deltaproteobacteria bacterium | reverse complement strand
GTCCAACTTCACCGCAATGGGGAGCCCCAACTCATCGATAATAATCTGCCCGTACTCGCGGGTGCGTAATAGCGGAGCGCAAATAATCTGGATCGGCGATAAATTTCGCTTTTGTAACTGGCGCGCAAGTTCGCGCGCCTGTTCCTTGCCCTTACTGGCCAGGGGGAGGTCGTTTTGGGAGCCGACCCACACCACCTTCTGTCCAGGTTCGAACGTGTCGCCGTGTCGAGAGAAAAGCAGATGCATGATGCGCTCAAGAAATCGGTAGAATCTCACCTTCGCGTTCGATAATTTCCTCGATCGCGAGCACATCTTCAGGAGTATCTACGGAACCCGCTGTACGCCCGCCATAATCGACTTCGACAACGCGGACGTCCATCCCATTCTCAAGAGCACGGAGTTGCTCAAGCTGCTCAGCCTCCTCCAGAGGCGAAGCCGGCAACGACAGGTACTTAGCCAAAGCTTCAGAGGTATACGCATACATTCCAATGTGCCGAAATGCCGGAGGCCGTCTCAGATCACTCTTCCGCAAATGTGGAATCGGCGCTTTCGAGAAATAGAGCGCTCGATGATTGCGATCAAAAACCACGAACGTACCTCCCACTTCCGCCCGCTGTTTAGCTTCACGCAATTCCTGGAACTGCTTCGCTGATAGACGCACCGCCGGAGTGGCGATCTCAATGGAGCGATCGACTGCCATCGCTGACAAAAGTGCTTGGAGTATATGGGGCGGAGTGAGCACTGCGTCCCCTTGAAAATTTATCACAACATCCGGTTTTTGTTGAAGACCTCGCACCACCTGATAAACGCGCTCGGTTCCATTCTTACAATCGGGGCTGGTCATGACTACTTTCGCGCCGAATGAGGCGGCGTGCTGGCGAATGCGATCACTATCGGTAGCAATATATACATCGTTCACCCCGCTAACGGCAGACGCAAGCTCCCACACGCGCTCAAGCAGGGTTCGACCGGCAATTTTTGCGAGCGGTTTACCGGGAAAACGCGTGGAACCGTAGCGCGAAGGGATAACGATGACTGACGAAAGCGCGACGTGAGAGTTCACGGACGAGCCGCCCCTCTACGCGGCACCAGTACGATATTCTCGACTCCCTGACTTCCCCCAACCGCATCGATCTCCATTTCAATCATCAGTCGCGGATCAACGAGCTTGGTGACCTGCACGATGGAACTTGCCGGCCTGATATTCTCAAACGCCTCGCGATGGGCTCGCGCATATTCATCCCATTTTGCCATGTTGGTGACGAAGAGGCGGGTTCGCACCACATCGGAGAGCTCCAACCCTGTCATTGCCAACACGTCACGAACCTTCTGGATGATATAACGCGTCTGTTCGTACGCATCGCCTGCGGCGACCACTTCGCCCTTCTCATCAACGGCAGTGGTACCAGAAATGAACACTGAGTTCCCGACTTTCACGGCGCGAGAGTAGCCGCGTAAAGGTTCCCAATGTGAACCAGACGCAATGTTGTATCGAACATTCTCTTTCATTTATATCTTTCCTTTCTCAGCCATTGAACGCGCGGTTGCGGCCTGGTCCTCGGTTAGGCGAAAACGATTGTACATCTGAACGGCAAAGCGCTGCTCAAACTTATCAACCTTCCCGTCCGCAAGAACAATTTTCCAAATCATTGCGAGTAGCCGCTGACGCTGAGTCTCATCAAAGTTGGCATTAATGGCGACCACGAATTCATCGATTTTTCCCTTCTCTTGACGCGCTGCCACGGCGAGCTGCACCAATTCTGGGAGAGATTCCTCAGCTAAAGCGAATTCCTTCTGCATCAAGGCACATACCGCCTGCGCTTCCTGCGGCGCAATTCCTTGATCGGTGCCGGCCATCTCTATTAACAACACGAGTGCGGCTATGTGCAGATCCTGAGCTGTCGGCTGACCGCTGCGATCCGCTTGCAATGTCTTTTCAAGCGTGGCTTCACCCTTGAAGAAGGATTTAAGTTTTCCAAACATACATGCCTTTCAACGACCGTCGCGATATGCGAGTCATCACGATACCATAAACATATTATTGCTCAAAAGTGCTTGATTTATCTACTATATCAGCAGCCTTTCAAAATTTTCCTATGCGCGCGCTGCGGCTCGTTCTCAAAAACCTGGATCAGTTCCGTACCAGCTTCTACCTGATTTTTTTAGTTGGCTCACTGAGCGCTGCTACAAGCTTCCTTATTCCGGTGCTGCTAGCCGAGTTCACCAAATCAGCGTTCTCAATGGAGCGCTTCATCGATCTGAGCATATGGATTGTAGTGCTGTACTACGTCACCATGCCGCTGCAGTGGTGCTTACGGAAATACGGCGAGGCGCTCGGCCCGAAGTTTGCAATTCACCTGCGCATCAAATATTTCCGACAGCTGGCCGGCCAATCGACCGCCCAGCTTCTGCAGCACCATTCGGGCTACGCTTTCTCCTTGATAGGTACGGTAGCTGACGGACTCGGCCATCTCTCAGTCGAGATCCTGTGGGGGCTGACCTATATTATCACGAACCTTTCGCTGTTTTTTTATTTCACTGCCAAAGAGTCTTTAGCCGTTGCGATTGTCAATCTCGTTTTGATGATCGTATTTGTCTGCATCAGCACTCTCCTCGCACAGAAGATTGTCCCGATTATCAGTTCCTTGAATACAACCCGCGCTTCACTCCTTGAACGTTACGTCGACTTCACCGCCAACGTGCTCACCGTCAAGCGGCTTGGAATCGCTTCCTTTGCTGAGCATCAGCTACAGCAGCAAACCGAATTGACCTACGAGCGGATCCAAGCAATGCAGAACTTTCATGCCAAGCGCTGGCTACTGCTGCATTCACTCTTCGGGTTAGCCTACATGTCGACGATTATCTACATGCTCTGGCAAGTTTCCTTACAGCAAGCATCCCCGGCTATTCTGATTCTATTCGTAGCAAGTTACGGCACCGTCAAAGGAAATGTGGAGCGACTCTCGGAGAATCTGAAGCTCCTTATCGAGATGAACGCTTCTGTGCAGAACCTCGAAGAAATTCTTCCGGAAGAGAGCGAGCCGATGCACCCAGTTCCTCGACGCGCATGGAATCATATTGAGATGAGAGACGTGCAGTTCGCCTATTCATCAGATTCAGCCCTCATTTCAATTCCGCAGTTCATTCTTCGCAGCGGCGAAAAGATTTGCATCAGCGGCCCATCAGGAGAGGGGAAAACCACCATCTTGAATCTATTAGCCGGCCTCTATCAACCCATACGCGGCGAACTCACTGTTGACCAGACAAAGATCGATGCGACTTTTCAACAGCACATGGCGTTTGTCTCGCAAGAGGCTGAACTGTTCAATGTGTCACTCTATGAAAATTTGAGCCTGGGCCGCAGCATCTCCCGCCAGGAGATCGAGCGGTACATGGAGGAGCTTGATTTGCTGAGCTGGCTACAGCGACTCGAGAAAGGCCTCGATGCAAAAATCGGTGAGCGCGGACTGCGGGTCTCTGCGGGGCAACGACAGCGTCTCAATTTACTGCGTGGAATACTGCTCGACCGCGACATATACCTGCTCGATGAACCAACCTCGCACCTCGACAGGAAGACTGAGCAGCGGGTAATCGAGTTTCTCGGCAGGCATCTCCAGAGCAAGAGTGTGATTATTGTTTCACACCGCGAGGCGCTTAAAACCTTATGCAACCGAGCCTACTTTATGGAGAATCATACACTTCAAGGGGGGTAGGGCATGAATCCGGGGTTTGTCGAACGTCAGTTCTTCCACTAGACTATTCTCATACGCAAAGCGTCCTGTATTTTTCATGACCGATTTCAAAGAAAAAGATTATTACGAATTACTCGGAGTGCCTCGCGAGGCGGAGACGGAACAGATCAAGATCGCGTATCGCGATCTTGCTCGAGTGTATCATCCAGACTCCAATTTTTATGCGGAGATAATCGATACTCCTGTTACTCCTCGCGACGAGGAGATATTCAAACTGGTGACCGCTGCCTACGATACTCTCATGGATCCAGAAAAGCGCGCTCGCTATGATGCGACGCTCTTGCGCGGAGTACCTAAGTGGACCGATGAGGAGAAACACGAGGCCGAGGCAAAGCCCATCCACCGACCCGAGGCACGCCCCTCGCCAGCGCGCCCCATGCCGGCGCGCGGCTCGAATCAACAGGCTGCCGAGCCTCGACCATCCTTCGGTCGAGTAGCGCGAGAAGATTATGTCTCTGTCAGTTCAATGCAACGCGCGCGTCCCGTCGCAGATTTGTTGCAATCCACCAGACGAACCTTAGCAGATAAACTTCTGCTCTTTATTGGGCTCGGACTTCCGTTGATAACGCTCGCGGCAGTAGCTATCTATTTGCTGTGGTTTGCTCGAAAGACATAATCGAGACTGTCGTGTAGAGCCGGCTCAGATATTGGGCAATCGTAGATACCTTCCCCCATCCGCTTCAACAGTGCCATGCGAATACTCGAACCGACGTTCTTCTTGTCCTGAGAAACTTTACGCACGATTGCCTCGCGGGGAATCATCGCTTGCCCAACGGTGGGGAGTCCCCAATGCGTCAGTGCGGCCTCGATTGCTGCAAGTTCTGAAGGTGTCAGCCAGCCTTGCTGCTGAGAAAGAAATGCCTCGCCAACCATACCAACTGCTATGGCCTCACCATGGGTCAGGTCAATTCCACACTCAAGCGCGCTGCTTTCAATCGCGTGCCCTAGGGTGTGACCAAAATTTAAAAGCTTACGAGCCCCCTGTTCGTGAGGATCCGATGCAACGATTCGCAACTTAATGCGAAGCGAGTCGCGAACATGATCTTCGATAACCTCCTGCGCACCCTCCGGCCGTAAAGCAGCTAAAGCCTTGAAATGCGCATGTTCTGCAATTAAGCCATGCTTGAGCATCTCCGCAACACCGGAAGCAAATTCGCGCGCAGGAAGTGTGCGCAAATAAGAAATATCGACTAACACCGCTTGCGGAGAAGTAATGACACCGATTGCATTTTTGACGCCGCCAAAATTACAAGCTGTTTTTCCTCCGATACTGGCGTCGACTTGCGCAAGCAAAGTAGTCGGAACCATCGCAAACGGGATGCCGCGCATAAAGGTCGCTGCGGCAAATCCACACACATCTCCCAGAACACCCCCGCCGATAATGACCACGAGGGATTTGCGATCGAGCCGATGCTGCTGGAAAGCCGCCCAAAGTCTCTGCACGCTCTCAATCGATTTTGCTTGTTCCGTGATTTGCAGCGGAAACACAGCGCCATCGCGAGGCAGCGCACGCTGAATATAATCGGCCCACGCGCTGTAAACATTGGCGTCCACCACAAAGAGAGTCTTTGAATAATCTGAAAACGATAGGGCCTCCGCTACCGCGGAGAATATGTCTCGACCTACCCAGATCGGATAAGGAGCTTCCTTGACCAGTGAAGCATTCAATATAGTGGAGTTCACCATGACGGCATGCCACGAAGCTACGATGGAAGTAGCGCATTCTAGTCGCGAGGAATTGCGGAAGCAACATCAACATCGGCTACCGATGCACAGCTATTAACCACTACTCCCCTTCAGAATTCACTACGGCCAATCTTGAGGCCCCACCTGCTAAAAGCAACACTTTAAACTCTCGAAGCAGCTCTCAATGTACAGGAGCCTTTGCAAACGCAACTAAGAGGGGTCCGCTAAAAGTCTTTACCCCTCAGGTAAGCGAGCAGAGCGACTGGACATCCACAAACTCACACGCTTACACGGAAGCACCGACCAAGCGCTCCTAACTCCTTGAAATCATTGCGCGTTTGTAATTGCCGGATTTTCTTGCCGAAAAGTTCAATACCCCCTTAGCTATGCTATACTGCTGTCTGCATTTCGCTCCTCCGTCTGCCTGGCGGATTTTCAAAACTTTATCGGTAGAAGACTTTGCTTTGCAGCTTCTGAGTTCGGTGCACTCACCTCTCTCACAAGCTGCAATTAGAGAATCAGGATTTGATACTGAGGTTTAACGTTTCCTCTGCGAACTTTCGAGTAAGTGAAGGAAATTATGCGGCGTAGCGGACAACCATATCCGTAGTCGGACTCTTTGTGCGGTCTTCAATTGGCGTAGGCTACGGGACTCCTCGAACTTTTTTGGATTCAAAAAAGCTCGGGGAGTCCTGTAGAGCAAACCAACACCGGCGTTCATCCCACCACATTCGGTGAACGTCGGCGAGACCCCCATTGGCCCCACTCACGGTATGCTCTCAATCGAGTGGGGCCGTTTTTTTTCTGATGTCTGTGTAACTCTCACGAGTCAGCAGATTCCTATCCAAAACTATTCAGATCGGTTCGCACGATCTGTCGAATCAGGGACGCGGCGAGTCCCCGGTGCGGCGTTGGTAGCTGTGGAGGGTGAGCCTGGTTTCTGACCAGCTCGGCTTTCCGAAGAGTGGCTTAGCTGTACAAGCTGCCCTCCACAGCACCTCGCCTACTCAGTGTAACAGCTGATGGTTCATGCCTTCAGGTTTGTTCTCTAATTGCGTCTTGACTCTTCCTTTCCTCGCTTCCTCAGCGAATCTACCATTGTAAGTCAGCTCCCGAACTTTTTAAGATGGTCGTGGTCAAAGCTCCCGGAGGATCTATGCGCAGAACACCTACCCTTTTCACCGTTGCCCTCTTTTCTCTTGCGCTGATTGGCGTCGCCAAGGCAGAAGATTCGACTGGGACCGCGTTGACCGTTTACTCAAGCGCAGACCCCGCCTCATTTGATCCGCAGCAATTTATTTCTCAACAGTCCCAAGGCTACAATCCCACAGCTGCTTGGCAGGTGCCTGGCTTTGGCGTCGTGAAAGAGATTCGCAGCATCGATCTCCAAAGCGGTAGCAACGAGCTAAGGTTCACTGACGTTGCTCAGTTCATCGATCCGACGACGGTAAGCTTTGTCGATCTAAGCGATCCAAAAACTTCCGTCAGTGAACAGAATTTTCAGTTCGACCTGGCAAACTCAGAAAAGATTCTTCAGCGCTACGTGGATAAGGAAGTGAGCGTAAGCGTTCAAAAAGGCGATTCCGCCGAGGAAATACGCGGAACGCTAGTTTCCGCCGCTGGTAATGAGATTGTGCTGAGGACTCCTGGAGGCATTCAACTTCTAAGCCGCTCCGGACCACAAATTAAACTTGGAGATTTACCGGGTGGGCTGATCACGAAACCTACGCTGGTGTGGAAGGTCTCCTCTGCGACCCCCGGCAAGCACAAGATTCGCACAACCTATCAAACCGCAGGCATCACCTGGCGCAGTGATTACAATCTCATTCTTAACGGCCAAGACACTGCGGCTGATTTGAACGCCTGGGTTACCTTGATGAATCTGTCGGGCAGTTCCTATCAGAATGCGGCTCTGAAATTGATTGCCGGAGATGTGCAGCGGGTCAGACCGTCAAGTTCGAGGTACGAAAAGAACGCGCGATCGCTCATGGCCGTGCAGGATGCTGCGCCAGAGGGCTTCCAAGAGAAATCCTTCTTTGAGTATCACCTCTACTCCTTGCCCCACCGCATCGACGTGTTATCGAATTCCACTCAACAGTTGACGTTGTTTCCAACCGCTAAAGATCTGAAAGTTGAAAAAATCTTGCTCTATAACGGCCTTCCGGATGGTTTCTACTGGAATAACTCAGATAGTCCGCAAACAGATCGAAATTTTGGAAACTCCTCAAACAAGAAGCTTGATGTCTATATTCGCTTCGAGAATAAGGAGAACAACAAGATGGGCATGCCGCTTCCAGCCGGAAAAGTGCGCGTGTACAAGCTTGATGACGCGGACGGCAGTCTGGAGTTTATTGGAGAAGATCTAATCGACCATACGGCGCGCGATGAGAAAGTACTTATCAAGCTTGGACAGTCTTTCGATGTCGTGGGCGAGCGCACTCAGACAAACTACAGCATAGACGTGAATGCTCACCGCATCACCGAAAGCTTCAAAATCCAATTGCGGAATCACAAGGACGTAGCACAAAAAGTCGTGATTAAAGAGGCCCTCTATCGCTGGGCAAGCTGGGAGATCTCCGCGAAAAGCGACCCTTTCGAGAAAGTCGACGCGCGCACCGTCAATTTTAACGTGGATGTTCCAGCGCGTGGCGAAAAAACCGTCACCTATACCGTAAAATACAGTTGGTAGCAGTCGTTTTAGGAATTTAGCGGTTTGATTTAATTTTCACTTCTGATCTAAAGTCACCGCTCGCTCTTTCCCTCTTCCACATACTGAGTAGAACCATTTCAGATTCTGTCCCTCAGCCTGAAGCCCGCGCACGAATCCTATGCGGCCTTCACCTGAGAGACAGAGCTGGTAGTGATTAATGTTATTTCTGTTTTCGAATTTTTCTTCGAGGTTCTTTTCAAACAAGCACTCGTGCTTGGCTGAGACACAGCCAAGAGTTCCAAAGCCGACGGCTGCCAACCGTCAGCTTCCCATGGCTGCCCCTGCACTGCTGCCACTCACAGCTATGCAGACACTCTTCAAACAAGTGTAAAGGGCCTCTCACTGGCAAGGAGAGACTAGAGTAAGGAGGACACATGCACTCGCATGTTCCGATGAATTTCGACGCCGTTCGAGACCACCTCGCAAACTCCACGCGCCGCAACTACTGCCCGCGGTCAGGGTGTTGGGAGTTTCTGCGGCCCAGCGACTGGTTCCTCGAGCATCTTGAGCGAGAGCTGCTCCGTCGCAGGCTGGTGCCAAACCGCCCCAACGCGCTCGACCTCGCCAAACCCGTGATCGCTGACACCGTCGTGAGGTCCGGAGCATACTGCAGTCGCCTGCCGCTTACTTCTCCCTGCAGCGCGAACTTCCGCGACATGCTCGACATCCAGTTCTCGCTGGGCGTGGCCCAAACTCGCGCGCTCGTTAAGCGGGTACGAAGGGCTGCAACCCTCTTGGCCGAGCACTGCGAAAGCAAGGGCATCGTGGCTCAGGCATGGAAGTCGAGAGTCGGCTATGCCCGTCTGTCGAATCCGTACTTTGCCACGCGCGTCATTCTCCAAGGCGCCGCCGCAGAAGTTCGTGAGGGCTACGGAGAACAGCTCCTCAAGCAATGGCGCAAAAGTCCGGATCCGCTCACGCTGATCGACCGCGCACTCGGCGGCGGCGGCATGGTGAGCAAGTTCCTCGACGCGATGGTCAAGGGAGTTCCTGGAGATTTTGGTGAGGGCAGGCTGGTGTGGTCCCGCACTACAGCTGACCGAGCTGATAGAACCCACGCATTGGCCGGTCAAGCGTAGACCACTGACCTAGCCAAAAGCCCCCACCGGTAGGAGAGAAGCGCCGCATCAAGCGTCGCTTTGGCATCCTGCCAGCACAGTGCTTCGTGAAGCCTTCGGGCCACTACCACTCTGTCTCTCCTACTTTTCCATCGAAGATATCGCTTGTCCCTTCGTTTCCACTACCAGGCCCAGACCGACGGCCAAAACTCCGAGCAAAGGAACGATACCAACCCAGCTCACAATGCTGAGAATTTCCTGCGAACTCTTAGCGCTCATGGCAACCGCTCCAACGAGGAAGGGACCGCCCGCCGTAATGAAACGGCCCGTGTTGTAACAGAATCCGCTCCCTGTAGCGCGTAAATGCGTTGGAAATAACTCTGGTAGATAAAAAGTGAATGCACCGAAGATTCCGAACACCGTCAGACCAATAAAAAATGGGGCAAACAGCCGCGCCTCTACATCAAGCGGCATCCGGAAGGCGTAAAATATTGCGGCACTGCTGAGCGCGAAATAAATAAGAAACATTGGACGGCGACCATAGCGGATTGCAATTGGCACCGTCAGAATTGTTCCAATCAAACCACCCAAATTAAACCATGTGGTGCTGGTCGTAACAAATTGTGATTTAAGACGCGCAATGTCTTGTACTGCCGGAGCTGGATTCACTTCAGCTACGAGGAAGCTGGCGATCGTTGGCAAGAATGCGTTGCAGGTCCACCACGCAATCAACGCTACCGCTGCCATACAAAGGCCGCCCACGGTGCGCTTTCGCAATTCAGGAGTGAATAACTCACGCACGCTATGCGCATGATCGTGCGGTTTCCACATCTCGGGTTCTTTCACTTTGAGGCGAATCAAGATCGCGATCGCGGCGGGCACCAAGCCAGTCAGAAAAACTGCTCTCCAAGATAAATTAGGATCTCCCGCTATAACATCGAGCTGGCGAGTAAATAAATCTGTTACAAAAGTGGCGAGAAAAAGTCCCGCGGGAGCGGCCGTATATAAAATAGCTCCGGCCTGCACTCTTCTTTTTTCCGGGATTGTTTCAGCAACAAGAGAAGCGCCAGCGGCCCATTCTCCTCCGATTCCAATACTGGCGATGAAGCGGCAAATTACGAGCATCCAAATATTGACTGAGAAGGCGCAGGCCGCCGTCGCTAAGGCGTAGGTGAGCATCGTGTAGAGCAATGCTCGAGAACGCCCTATGCGATCCGTAATTTTTCCAAATACGATTCCTCCAATCCCCCACCCCACGAGCAAAAGGCTGGTAAGGGCGCCCGTCCACATAGTGACGGTTTGAGCATCGCCGTGCTCAGGCCCCAAGAGTGATGGTATGCACAGGCGCGAGACATAATTGAACAGCAAGGCGTCAAATACATCGAACCCCCAACCGAGCCAAGCTGCGAAGAGGACGAGACATTGATAACCAGTCAATCCGAATATAGTTCGCTCAGAGGAGGCCGCCATGCTCTGCAAGTGGAATTTTCGTAGTCCTTCTGTCCGCTATGATGCATACAATGCAGCAGGCTTGTCGAGCAGAATACACGTCAGAGCCCTTGATGTAGTTCGGCTGAATCTCTTACAATCGAGCGGATTTAGCCCATTATTGGAGTCACGTTGCAGCAGTCTTCGGTTAAGCCAAAATTACGATCCGCCAACATACGAAGGCTATTGGCGCTGGTGCGCCCGCACTGGCGACTTTTTTCACTCGGACTGATCGCTCTCGCGGTCGGCAGCGGAATCAATCTGCTCTTCCCCGAAATAATCCGGCGCCTCTTGGAATCCGGCCCGCAAGAATTAGCAGTTAAAACTCGCTCCGCCGCTGCTCTCCTCATTCTGATATTTGCGCTGCAAGGATTCGCATTCTACTTCCGCTCTTATTTCTTCGGAGTAGTGGGACAAAGAGTCGTCGCGGTCATTCGCGCCCAGCTCTACAACATTCTGATCCATGAGCCGGTCGAGTTTTTTGATCGTATGCGAGCAGCCGATCTGGTATCGCGCATCAACAGCGACAGTTTGCTGCTACAGGACGCGGTAAGCATTCGACTGTCCGTGTTCATTCGTTACTCCGTGCAGGTCGTCGTCGGCATCATCTTAATGTCATATATTTCCCTTACCCTCACATTTTCAATCCTCGTCGTTGTGCCCCTCTTGGTCGGACTTTCGCTCGTGCTCGGAAAACGCTTGCGTAACATCTCCAAGGCTCAACAAACACAATTAGGAATCGCTGCTTCGGTAGCCCATGAAACTTTTGATGGGGTGCGTCTCGTGAAGGCATTTAACAAAGAAGACTTCGAAGCGGAGCGCTTTGGTGCCGCAAACTCAGCAATTCTCGACTTGGGATTGCAACGTTCCGCTATGGCGGCATTCTTTGCCTCATTCGTTAGTTTTCTCTTGAATGCAGCAATCGTATGCGTACTCTTCTATGGCGTTCACCTCGTCGGAGTAAACGAACTTGCACTTGGTGACTTAACAGCTTTTCTCCTCTATGGCGTAATTGTGGCCGTATCGTTCGCCTTTCTGGCAGGCGGCTACACTGAGGTGATTCAATCCTTAGGTGCTGCGGAAAGAATTTTCGAACTTCTAGACTTGCCGCATCCCGGCAAAGCAGCCGCAGCTGGAGGTTCAGTGTCGGAACCGGCGCGAGGCCAAGTGGAGTTCTCCAAGGTTTCCTTTGCCTATCCGAGCCGGCCAGAATCCCCAGTGCTAAATTCGGTCTCGTTTACCATTCCCTCGGGAAAGGTAACGGCGATCGTCGGACCTTCTGGCGCCGGAAAGAGCACGCTGGTAAATCTCCTTCTCGCGCTATATGCGCCAAGCCAAGGTCACATTTCCTTTGATGGGGTCGATCTTTCGGAACTGAATGCGCGCGCTTTGCGGGAAAAAATTGCCCTGGTTCCTCAGGAGCAGGCCCTATTCGCCACGAGCATCGCGGAGAATCTGCGTTACGGGAAACAGGACGCTACACTAGAAGAGCTGCGTTCGGCGTGCAAGAAAACCAACATGCTGGAGTTCATAGAAGGCTTGCCCGATCAATTTAACACCCCAGTGGGTGAACGCGGGGTGCAACTCAGCACCGGGCAGAAGCAGAGGCTAGCTATCGCCCGCGCACTTTTACGCAATCCCGCGTTGTTAATATTGGACGAGGCGACCTCAGCGCTCGACAGCGAAAATGAGCACCTCATCCAAGAAGCATTAGGGGCTGCGCTAAAAGGTCGAACCGCGTTAGTAATTGCCCACCGTCTCTCGACTATCAAGAACGCCGATAAAGTGGTGGTGCTCGACCGCGGTTCTATTGTGCAAGAAGGCAGACATGAACTGCTCTCTTTGCAGCCGGGTTTGTATCGTCAACTTGTCGAGCGGCAAGAGCTGATTGCCGATGTTGCCAGCGCAAAGCAGGCTTGAGTTTTGTCCCCCTTTTTGCCTATGCTCATCCATGCCTTTTAAAGCCCTTATCATTGACGACGACAGCAGCTTCAAGATGCTGCTCGAGCGTCGTCTTAAGTCCTTCTTTCCTGACTTAATCGTCACTTATTTTAATAAGCTGACGCCGGCGCGCGAGTTTCTCAGCCAGAACCAGAATCCCGACTTTGATATCGTGTTCCTCGACGAACACCTTCCTGACGGACGCGGCGCAGAATTTTTGAGCGAAGGACTTTTTAATGAACTGGCCGTGCTCTCAGTGAGTTCGGATACCGCCCCTGAAATACCGGGCAAGACGCTCTCAGCCGGCGCCACCTATTTCTTGAGCAAAACGAGCGTCTCTGAACCTCTCTTTCGGCCACTCGTGGAAGGCATCATCGATCGCAATAAAATTCAGCGCGAGCTAAGCCGACTCAAGATGGACAGCCTCGTCGTCGACACCGTACGTACCTTGGTCGGAACGCTACGCCATGAGATAAACAATCCGCTCGGCGCCGTACTCGGTGCCGCATATTTGCTCAGCAATAATGCAAACGCATCAGCTGATCAGAAAGAGGCTGCCCAACTCGTAGAGTCCAGCGGACAGCGCATCAAACATGTGCTTGATGAGCTTTGTAAGGCCATCGAGGTTGAGTCCGTAACCAAGGCCAACCAGAAAGTATTCCATATCCCGGGGGACAAGCCTTGGGACGACTCCAAAAAATAGAGGACTAAAGAATGAAGAAAGTGAAGGAAGGTGCAAAGGCGCCCGCGTTCGAGCTATGCGACAAAGATGGGACGAAGCATGCTCTGAAAAGCATGAAAGAGAAGTATGTGGTTCTGTACTTCTACCCAAAAGACGACACCCCGGGCTGCACCCTCGAAGCAAAAGAATTTACGGCCGATCTTAAGAAGTATTCAAAGCTGAAAGCGGCGGTGATTGGAGTTTCTGGAGGGGATGAGAAAACAAAGACCAAGTTCTGTAAGAAACATGACCTGGATGTTTTGCTGCTCTCGGATCCCGATTTTGAAGTGGCCAAGGCTTACGAGAGCTATGGTCAGAAGACATTTATGGGCCGCAAATACATGGGCATCCTACGCAACACCTTTGTCCTAGATGCGAAGCGAAAGATTCTCAAAGTATTTTCCGCAGTAAAGCCCGAGGGCCACTCTGCGGAAGTGCTCGCGTACTTGAAATCGCTGTAACGGATTCCAGAAATAAGATTGAGGCAAAAAAAAGGCGCCCTTGCGGGGCGCCTTTTTCGTTTCGTCTAGAAAGACGACGCGTGATTACACGTTCGAGAACGGCATCAAGCCCAAGTTCTGCGCGCGCTTTATTGCCTTGGAAAGCTTGCGCTGATTATAGGCCGTCAAGCCGGTCAAACGACGCGAAAGAATCTTTCCACGCTCGCTCAAGAAACGAGAAAGCATGATGACGTCTTTGTAATCAACCGTGCGTGAAGGATCGTCAAGGAAGGGATCAATCTTCTTACGACGACGGAAAAGTTGCATACGCTGGATTGGAGGGAGCGGCTCATAACGACGACCACCTTCTCCGGTGCCGGAGGCGGCGCCTGTTCCAGCTCCGCCAGTCTTGCCGCGATCCTCGACCACCTTCATTGGGCGGCCATTGATGACCTTATTGTTCAATTCAGCGATAGCCTTCTGAGCATCTTCCTCAGAATCCATTTCTACGAAGGCAAAACCCTTCGAACGCTTTGTCTCGCGATCCGTTGCGATAACGGCGCTGATGCAATTGCCGAGCGCGGAAAACATTTCGCGCAACTGGTCGGTCTGGATCTCGAAATCGAGATTACTAATGAATAGCTTCTTTCCCATAACTCTTCGGTACGTCCTAACTTTTTACCAAAATCTCAAGAGGCGTAACTTTATAAGAGCCGGTATTTAATGTCAAATTCGAGGCTTTTCTTAAGGGAAGTGCCCAGGGAGGGCAAAAATGGATGGGCGGCAAAACTCGATCTAACCTAGAACCTCTCGGTGCTAAACTGAAATAGAATTGCTTCTGACCCCAAAAATGGAAAAACTCTGCCGCCCATTCACCCCCTCATTTCATGTGATTTCATATAGTTAGACTATATGCGGCGTCCTAGGTATGCCGACCCAGCGTATGAGGCAAACAAGCCTACTTTTGATTCCGCTGGAGCCTATTCGATTCAGCCGACCAAATGCGCCGCTAGCTAAAAGGCATGCCGAGTCCGCGCTCAGAAAAATTCAAAAGTCTAAAGAAGTAGGCCTTAAAGTTTAGTCGCTTTAAACTTGCGTTCTGGTGGCGCCACACTACCCGCACTCGATCAGATCCCAATTACTCGCTCTCACGCGATCCCAGTAACAATCTGCAACGTTCGTGCAGATTTTGTATTGACGCTCCAACTTTAAGTCAGTAATAGCTTTAGGTATGTTAAACTTAGCGAAGTTTTTCGTTAGAGATCTTCGCTAAGTACGAATAGTAGTCCTGTTTTGGTTCTTCAGATTTGTTTCTTAGCTGGCAGTTTGAGCGGATCGCATTTGTGAATGAAGGCTTTAGAAACGAGTCGGTTGTTTTGTTCGAGGTTTCATAAACATTCCTTTTTTGCATTCCTTTTGGAGACTCAAGACATATGAGTAACGCGTTGGCTGGTAATCGGTTTTCCCCTGAGCGTGAGGAAGACAATGAGGCGTCATCACCTGTTAAGCCGGAGCGTAATTTATTAGCAGCAGTGCTTGCGCGCGCAATCTGCGATGCGTTTGGCACAGCTCATTGCGAACGTCATGTCGTACGAAGCGCGAGACAATGGCTCTTTGGTAAGCTGACCCCTAAGCGTCCTTTTAGCTTTGCCTGGGTAGCCATTCATCTCGATCTCGATCCCATTTCACTGCAGGATAGCTTGCGGGGATATGAAAATAAGCCCGAGGAAATTCAGGAACGCTTGACGCTTTTGCGTTAGAGCCGCTTCTTAATTTTCAAAACGAAAAGCCCCTCTTGCGAGTCACTTCGCAAGAGGGGCTTTTCGTATCTCCGCTCCTAAAACTCCTGCCCACGATCACGCGGAAAGTGGGCAGGAGTTATTGGAACGACTCCCTAATCGAGGTCGTTGGGCGAGAGAAAGCGCGCCGGCTTCCGCCACAACATCGTACCGGGGATACTTACCTCGGTATTCGTTACAGTCTTCGCATTCTCGTATACCACCAGAATCCGAACCTGGGCAGTCATTGTGCAGGCTTCCGGGGTTGGGAAATCACCGGTATACGTCACGACAGGGGTAGCCCCGTCTCCCACTGCAAGACCATCTACGAAATTCGCAGTGAGCGTTCCCTTGGGGCGCTTAATCTTTACAAACGAAACGGCGACCCGCTTATACGGAACACTTTGCGAATCAAGCTTTTCCTTTACCGCTTGCCGCATCATGGACATGTAGGCGGGGATATTGCCTCCTCTACAAACCATACGTCTACCTGGCTCCGCGTGTGATTCGAGCGGCAGCAGAAGAAAAACTGTAAAGAGGACAGCGGCAAACTTCATATTCCTTTCTCCCAAAGTAAACGTACAGGACACTACAGTTGAGTGTGTTTAATACACATGCTAAGCTTACCAGGGCGAGGCGGCAATTGCAAAACCATTTCGGGCGCTTATCCCCTGAAATAGTTAAACATTTTGCCTTGAGCAAATATTTCAGGTATCCTTATAGTGTGACTAAATCACATATCTTTCTATGATGATGTCGGAGCGCAAATCTCAGCTGATGAAATTGCTGGCGCTTGTATTACGCCCGGCGGTCAGATTCTGCCTACGACACTCACTTCGGCTTCAGGACTTTTTAGAATGCGGAAAGACAGTCTTTATTGATGAGTCCGCTGCAATATTGCGCGAGCAGGACTTAAAGATTAACACGAGCCGAATTAGCCTTATGACCGGAGTGCACCGACGGGATGTGGCGCGTATCCGTGAGTATGGACTACAACTACATTACGAGCAGGATCTGATCACCAAGACGCTTGGACTTTGGCAAACCGGTGAGCGCTTCCTTACAAAATCTCGACAGCCCCGTACTCTCAGCGTAGAGGGGCCGAATCCGGAGTTTGCTGCTCTGGTGCTTTCGGTGAGTAAAGACATGAACCCCGCCAGCGTTCTATTTGAGCTACAGAGAATTGGGGCTATTGAGGTTTCAAACGGTGCCGCTAGGTTGACAGTTCAATCCTATGTGCCGAAGGGGGAACCCCTCAAAGGATTTGCTATTCTCTCGAACGACGCAGAAGACCTGACACAGACCGTCGAGGAGAACGTACTGCGCGATCCCGAGGTTCCGCAATTTCATGCGAGAACTGAGTACGATAATGTGAGGCCCGAGGCAATCCCGGAACTAAAGCGCTGGTTCTTAAAGGAAGGTCACGAATTTCATGCCCGCGTGCGCGATTTTGTCAGTAAGTTCGATCAGGACATCAATCCCGATCCAAACTTTCGTGGCAAAGGCACTAAAATTAGCTTCACTGCCTTCAGTAATGTGAAAGAGGAACAGAAGCAATGAGTCGGTCTCGCACAGCACTCTCTTTCACCTCCGTGGCCGTGCGCGGGCTCTTGCTGTGCAGCTTCGTCGTGTTCCTGCTACAGGGAATGGGATGTGGAGGTGGAACGACCGGCACGGGTGGGACTGGAAGCTCTCAGTTCTCAGGCAGGATTGTTTCCCTCGATGGTATGCCCATCTCGGGGGCTAGCGTCGTCCTTGAAGAAACAGGGGACACTGCGATTTCGCTTGAAGACGGTACTTTTGATATTGAATCAATCCTACCGGGGACGAGCGCAACATTCCTCGTTGAAACGGCTGAGGCACAAGCTTCAACTTCGATCGTCGATATTCCCCCCGGTCCGCATGACGTAACTATCCAACTGAAGTTAGATGAGAAGAAAAATACAGTTACAGTTGAAACGAAAGATATCGCCCCGCCGAAGAAGCCTCGTCGCACTCCGACCCCGAAGCCAGAGCCGGTACTGACGCCAGTTGTGACACCAACGGGAACGGCTGCTCCCATTACCAGCGCGGTGCCAACCGGGACTTCAACCACAACTCCGCTTCCTGATACGACGATAAGCCCTACGGCGACCGCTGTCCAAACGCTCACCCCGCAAATTACCCCCGGCATAACTCCGACCTCCAAACCCGCGCTACCATACTTAACTGTGTTTCGTGGCGTAGTGAGCGGGCACCCCCAGCTCCTAAAAGCATTGAGAATCGGAATCGTGGGCTCGGCCACCCGGGTGAAAATACATTCCGACGGCAGCTTCTTCTTCCGAGGAGAAGTGTTAGCGCCAAAGGCAACGTTAGAAGTAGTACTCGGCAAGCGCTCGGTACTCCTACCCCTCGATATAGTGACACCCGGTACGGTAAGGGTCGTCCTTAGCCTCTCAGCGAGCATAAAGAGCTCCGGCGGCCTATCTATAACCGTCAAATCTGCCCGAATAATAGACTAGCCAAAGACTGCCAATCGCCCTTAAGCTAGCGAAGTCTGGGCAAATTGCGCAGTTTGGACTGAACTGATATACTGTTCTAGAATCAAGTCGATAGACCCAAGGAAAATTGAGCGGCGACTCCTCCCATAAACTACGTGAAATTCTAACAGCGCTCGTGTTGCCGCTGGCGCGCTTTTGTGTTCGCCGAACCCTCACCATTCAGGATTTCGAGGAGTGCGCCAAGCAAGCCTTTCTTACAGCGGCTCGCGAGGAGTGTGAAACCAAAGGCGATAAGGTCAGTTTAAGCCGCCTGAGTGCAATCACCGGTCTTCATCGGCGTGACGTTTCCCGCATCCAGGTTAACCATGAGACTAAAGATCCTGCGCAGAACGTGCCACTTCGAGTCGTCGGTCTCTGGCTCACTGATAAGCGCTATTTGACCAAAGCAGGCGTTCCGCGCCAGTTGAGCTATGGCAATGAGGCCAGTGATTTTTCCCGACTGGTGGCACGAGTCAGCAAGAACATCCATGCCGGTTCCGTGTTGGCTGAATTGGAGCGCTTAGAGATCGTGCGTCGACGAGGAGAGTTTTTAAAGCTTCGAAGACGTGGTTTTGAGCCGCGCGGCGATGCGGTGCAGATCCTTACCTACCTTGCGCAGGATTCGCAGGACTTGTTTGCGGCCGTAGAGGGAAATCTCGCTTCACCGAGCGCGCCGCCTTGTTTGCACGCCACCACGGAATACGATCAGATTCCAGCGACCGAACAGCAAAAGATTCAAAAATGGATTCTGCAACAGGGAGCTCTCTTTCATCAGCGGATTCGCAAGTTCCTTGCCAAGCACGATCGCGAATACAAACGCGGCGGGGCTTCTGAGAAGGCGGTTCGAGTATCAGTTGGAACATTTGGAGTGGTGTCCGACTCGGTAAAGGCGAAGGATAAACAATGAAGCTAAAGGCGCTTGTTGCTGTAGCAGTATGTACTCTGATCGTTTCAGCGTTGTTCGGCTGTGCCGGCGGAACACGGGGCAGCGGGGTGGGATCAATTGAAGGACGAGTGGTCTACCTAGATGGCCCCGCTATATCTGATGTGGTGGTAGAAGCGCTAGATCAGGCCGGCGTCCAAGATATAACAGATCAAAATGGATCCTTCACGCTCACTTTCGATGGTGTATTCGATCCTTCTTCTCTGCCTCCGATTACCACACTTCAACTTAACGGTAATCAGATTAGCGCGACCGTATCCGTAACGACCCCAGACGAGTCCTCGGATATCATAGTAACGATTACCATTAATCCGCAGACCAATGACGTGAGTGAAGTCGAAGAAACTTCAGCGCCGCGGCCTACTGCGACTCCGTCACCAACTCCAGTGATAACGCTTGCCCCAACTGCAACGCCACCAGCGGGGACAACTCGTACCCCGACTCCGCGTCCGGGAGAAACTATCACACGCACGCCCACTCCAGAGGCTACCACAACCGGTCTTCCCACTCGGACCCCCACTCCGGGAGCAACTCCGACTATTGGGACACGGACGCCCACGCCCACGCCAACTACTAACCCAATCGGTACGGGAGGCGGAGGTGGAGGGAGCCCGACTCGGACGCCAACCCCAACTCGAACGCCGCGCTAAAAACGGAACTACTTCGGTACTAGAAGTTGGCTTTGCGCTTCTCCATGGCAGCGCGAACGCCTTCTTTGAACTCAGAACTGCGATAATTAATGCTCTGGCAGAGCGCTTCATGCTCCAGAGCCGCCGCAAGGGTTTGAGACCCTGAGCGGAGTGTTGCCAAAACTTGACGGACGGATTCGGGCCCGCAACCGGCAATCTCATTCGCTAAGGCAAGCGCCTCCTGTGCGAGGCGATCATTGGGCACCACTTTCGATACCAAGCCTAAGCGCAAAGCTTCAGCTGAGTCGATGACACGCCCGGTCAACATGAGTTCTGCTGCTCCAGGGAAACCCAAAATACGCGGCAGAAAATAGGTGCCTCCCATTCCCGGATGTAGACCAAGCTTGGTAAAGGTCACCCCGAACTTTGCCTGATCTCCTCCTATCCGAATATCGCAAGCGCTCGCCAAACACAGACCTGCCCCGATGGCATGTCCATTAATTGCAGCCACGAGAGGGACATTCAGAGACAAGATGCTCAAGAAGGAGTGATAGAACTTGAGCATGAGCATGCGATTCTCTTCGCCGGACAAGGTCTGCTTCTGCTCGAGCATCGCTAAATTTCCGCCGGCAGAGAAGGCCCGCCCCGCGCCAGTCAAGATGAGCGCACGCAAGGCACTTTTTTCTGAGCGCAACTTCTCCACCAACGCGGAGAATTCAGCAGCCATGGCTTCACCCATCGCATTCAGATTATCCGGATCATTGAGAGTTATCGTTCCGATGTGTTCGGATACTTGATCAAACTTGATGAGGGCCATTGAGCCTGCCTCCCTTGACGGCGTAGACTAGGGTACGAGTGCGCTCACTTATAGCAGGAATCACCTGATGATTGAAGATCTACGAAAGTTCCTCGATATTTTGCGACGAGAGAAGGAAATCGTGGAGATCTCTACGCCGGTTGACCCCTATTTGGAGGCAGCCGAGATCCATCGTCGTGTCATTGATAGCGCCGGCCCTGCTCTTCTTTTTACCAACATCAAAGGTGCAGCTTTTCCACTAGTCACGAATCTCTTTGGGACGCAGCGCCGCATGGATCTTGCCTTTGGCTCCCGGCCCGAGCGAATTGTGCAAGAGGCCGCACGATTGCCCGAGACCTTATTCCCGCCCTCCCTGGGAAAACTTTGGGAGCACCGTTCGCTTTTAAGCGATCTTGCAAAAGTCGGTATGAAGCGTCGATCGCAAGGAGCGGTGACGGAGAATATTGATACACCTGCTCGACTCACCCGACTCCCCTTACTCACAACTTGGGAGGATGACGGAGGTCCCTTCATTACGCTTCCCTTGGTCTATACGGAACATCCGGAGACGCGCATTCCAAATCTCGGAATGTATCGTATGCAACGCTTCGATGACGACTC
>JAFLCA010000054.1 GCA_017302875.1 Deltaproteobacteria bacterium | reverse complement strand
CATATTGCTCACGCTGACGCGCATCCAACCCAATCTCCATTTCTTCCCCGGTCTCACTGTCAACTGCGATCACATCTGCGGCATTACGTAGAGGATCGGTGTCGCCAGGGCCAAGTACCTGAATGGCGGTGATATCGAGGTTCTTGGCGCGCATCACATTCACAAGCGCTTGAATATCAGAGAGTGGCATCAGGAAATCAGAAACCAAAACCGCTACGCCTGGGAAACGCACCTTTGCTACGGCACGTTGCGCTTCACGGAGAAAATCGACGGTGGGATTTCGCTCAGCCGACAGCAAAGACTTCGTAAGATCGTGAATCGCACGCGCACCGTAGTAAAAAGGACTGTCGAACATTCCCGGAGCTGAAACGCAGACACTATCCTGCTCCATAAGAGCGATATAGGCCAAAGCCAGCGCAATTTCGCAACTGCGCTCCCATTTGCGATCAGAAGCAGGCACGCTCATCGACGCACTCGTATCGAGCAAGACCAGCACAGAGAGATCTTGTTCTTCGCGAAATGTTTTTACGACTAAGCGATCGCTGCGAGCATACACACCCCAGTCAATGTGGCGGGGATTATCACCTAATTCATAGCGGCGATAATCTGAAAACTCGATACCATGCCCGCGCTTCAGTGAAAGATGTCCGCCTTGCCGCGTTCCGAGATAGGCGCGGCGCGAGCGGATCTTGAGCAACTCAAGCTGTCGAAGGAGCGCAGGGGTAAAAGTCTCTGGCAGCATGCGTCACACGTAAAGCTACTTCGCGCTTCGAACCTGCTCGATGATATCATCCGCGGTTACATTGTCGGCTTCAGCCTGGAAATTCAGGATTAGACGATGGCGTATAGCAGGCAGAATCACGGATTTAATGTCTTCAAATGCAAGATTGATACGCGAGTCCAAGATCGCCGATACCTTGGCTAACATCATGACCGCCTGCGCTCCGCGCGGGCCGGGACCAAATCGCACGTAGCGATCAGTCAATTCGGTCGCAAAGTCGGTTCCCGGCGTCAACGCCGCCATCATGCGTACCAACACTTCCTGCATTGGATCGGCCACCACCACCTGACGGACCAACTGTTTCATCTCGGCAATTCGCTTGGTCATCTCGGCAGCACCGAGCACCGGCTGCGCCTCAGGAATAGAAACACCAGTGGTGCGACTCAGAACTTCCTTTAGCTCAGCGGAAGTGGGCGGCTGCACCAGCACTTTCACCATAAAACGATCCAGCTGTGCTTCTGGAAGCGGGTAAGTCCCTTCGAGCTCAACTGGGTTCTGCGTTGCAAGCACAAAGAAAGGCGCGGTAAGCGGATGTGTTTCTCCGAGTACCGTGATCTGACGCTCTTCCATCGCTTCGAGGAGCGCCGCCTGTGTTTTAGGGGTGGCGCGGTTGATTTCATCGGCCAGCACGATATTGGCAAATATCGGGCCTTGCTTGAAAGTGAAGCTGCGCTTACCACTCTCATCCTCAGTGAGCACCTGTGTTCCGGTAACGTCCGATGGCATCAAGTCCGGCGTGAATTGAATACGCCGAAAGCTCAGTCCGAGCGTTCGCGAAATAGATTTGACCAACAAAGTCTTTCCGAGACCCGGCACGCCTTCCAGCAGCACATGTCCGCCGGCAAAAATAGAAGACAGCGTCCGCCGCACGACATCTTTCATGCCGACGATTACTCTGCCCACTTCTCCCTCAACGCGTGCGAACGTGTCGCTGAATTCGTTGATGGCGCGCTCAAGATCTTCGCTGTCTTTTATTTGTTCTACTTGCATAGGTAGTCTCATTTCCTCATTCAAGAACATCTTTGTACTCGAGCGGAACCGGCTGCGAACTCTGGTCTTTCACTGCCTCCGGCCGCGCAAGCTTCACATCATCGATACTAGTTTTAAACTTGGCCAACGCACTGTTCTTCCCGAGCGTGCCTTCCTTTCCGGTGAAGCGAGTATCAAGCTTCTCTTTATCGCCGGGAACTTGGGTGTCTTGGAACCCCTTCTTGTCTCCAAGTCCTCCTTCCCCCTTGCCTTCTCCCTCTTCGAAACGCTTGGCCTCTTTGCTCTCTTCACCTGCCGAACTCTTGCTGGCGTTGAGCTCTTCGCTGGGCTCCATTTGATCGCCCTGCTTCTCGCCTTTGGACTGCGAGGCGGCGGACTTTTGGTTCGGCTGGCCCTTGGCGCCCTCTTTCCCTTCTTTGCCCTTATCTTCCGATCCTTTGTCCTTCGCGCCACCCTGTTTTTGCGGTTCTTGTGCGTCTTTCTGCTGCGAATCTCCCTGCTGCGAGCTGGATCCACCTGGCGATTTAGGCTGATCTTGTTTCTCGCCGCTCTTATCTCCGGCGCTGCCCTTTTCTCCGCCCTGCTTGCCTTGCTCCTGCTCCTTAATCTTGTCTTTGAGTTCGCTTAGCGCTTTTCCGGCCTGGTCCAGTCCCTGCTGCTTTCCCTCCTTGCCCTGCTCACCCTGTTTGCCTTCTTTATTGTCGCCCTCTTTTCCTTGCTCACCTTGCGATTTACTTTGATCTTGGCCTTGCTGTTGACCCTCCTGCTTGCCCTCATTCTTGCCGGACTGTCCCTGCTTCTCGCCGGACTCTTTTCCTTGCTCTCCGCTCTGCCCGCTCTTTTCGCTCTGCTTATCGCCGCTGCCCTTAGAGCCCTCGGATTGCTTGCCCTGACTGCCCTGAGAATTAGCGCCCTGGCTCGATGAATTTTGCCCTTCGCCGTCGCCCTGCTTGCCCTGATTATCAGACTTCTTACCGGACTGGCCTTGCTGCCCTTCAGACTCGCTCTTGTCCTGTTCTTTACCGGATTTTCCGCTATTCGATGACTTCGTGTGCTGCTGATCGACGTTCTGCTCGTCCTGCTTCTGCTCCTTATCCTTTTGCTGCTCTTGTTTGGACGGCTCGTCTTTCTTCTTTTGTTCCTGCTGTTCTTGCTGCTCCTTCTCCTGTTGTTTCTGCTGCTCAGGAGAAGCGCTACTTTGCGAAACGGGAGTTGGCGTTGGCTCGGGCGTAGGAGTTGCAAGCGGAGCAGGCGTTCCATCAGAAGGCTGTTGAAGCTCTGTCGCTGCTGTATTTTCTGCAGAGTCTTCGCCAACTGCTTCTTGCGAATCCTCAGCCTCTGCCGCTTGCGCAAGATCGGCCTGAGATTTCGCTAGTTCTTGCTCCGCTTTCTGAAGCGCGTCCTTCACCTCTTGATCGGTGATAGCATGATCTTGAACTGCAGAAGCCAGCTGCTGCAACTCAGTCTTTAAACCTTGAGGGAGCTCGGGGTTCTGCTCCACAAGCTTCTCGAGCATGCGCGCCTCAGGGTTGCTGGACACATTTATCCCGGGCAGTTCCAGTCGGTAAAGCAGCGCCCCAATCATGATCCAGAGCACCGGCAAGGTGTAGAGAGTATAACGCAGCCGTTTTTCGAGAATGAGAGGCGCAATCGTTGAAATTTGCAGACCTGCCAACGCAGGCTCTAGTTGCCGCTCGATAAGCTGTCGCTTCTGCTCGCCGAGCGGATCCTGCTGTGCAGTCTTCAAATCGCTGAACGCCAGTACTCTATCCTTTGAGCCGAGTTCTCGATCTAAGAGTGAGCAGGATTCAAATTCGCTGCTTACTCGAAGAAGATTTCTGCGCTGACAAATACGCGCAATAGAGACACAGAGAATCAGTATGGTGAGATAGCTCAGCCAAGCGCCCACGTTCCAGAGCAACAGAAACAAGACAGCGCCGTAGCTCAGCACCGTTAGAAGGAACAGCAAACCTATCAGGCCGCGATTACGAGAGAGTCGCGCACGCGTCAGATGTATCGCGGACTCAAGTCTCACAAATGAATTCCTGAATTACTGACGCTCGGCTGCTGACTAAGGGGCGGGAGATCCTGCCGGAGGCTGGGCCTCAAGCACCTCTTTCTTGTTGCCTTGATACAGCGCAACGGCCTCTTTGTGCTCCTGCAGCGTTGTCGAGAAAACATGCTTTCCATTTCCGTCAGATACGAAGAATAAGTACGTCGAATCACGCGGATAGAGCGCAGCTCGTATCGAGATCTCGCCTGGATTTCCAATCGGTCCGGGCGGGAGACCAAAGTTCATAAAGGTATTATACGGGGTCGGAGTCTGTAAGTCCTCTTTCGACAGCGTGCCCTTAAAATTAGGGATACCGTATGCGACGGTGGCTTCGGACTGTAACTTCATTCCCTGGCTTAAACGATTGTGAAACACCGAAGAAATTAGGGCCTGCTCATCCGCGTTTCCAGCTTCTTTCTCGATAATAGAGGCCAATGTCAGAATTTCGTGGCGACTATACTGAAGCTCGTCGGCACGGGCTGAAAACTCAGCCGGCCAATGAACTTCCCCCTCCTCAAGCATGCGCCAGATGATGGCGCGCGCGTTGATCGGACGTGAGAAGTTATAGGTCTCTGGATACATGTAGCCTTCAAAGCTAGGTGCCGAGATACCGGCCTCAGCCAACAGCCGTGGGTCAGCGATGGCATTATCAAAATCCTGCTGCGACATCAGACCGGCCTTGTCGACCACGGCACCGATCTCCCAAACCGACATGCCTTCCTTGACGGCAACTTTGCGCTTGTAAACCTCACCCGAGGCCAGCTTCGCTAAAACCTCTCGCGGATCCATAGAGGGCGAAAGCTCGTATTCGCCGGCAGCAATGCTGTGATCGTTCTTACGCAAACGCGCGAGAATCTCGAGGCTCCACCAGTGGTTAATGACTCCCTTGTCTTGCAAGAGCTTACAAATTTCACGGAAGTTCTTGTCGGCCTCGACTTCGACCAGGACGATGTCCTTATTGTTCGAATCGAGTGGCGCCAAAAACGACGAACGCATAAAGCGGTACGTCATGAAGGCGATCAGGAGGGGGACTACTATTATAAGGGCAAGTCGGGAAAGCGCGTTCATAACCTTCAGGATGTCATCAACAAATCAGTCCCCTCAAGAGCTTATCTTCACAGAGAGGACCTCACGTCCGCTGGGCATCTAGAAAACTCTGCAAGATGACCGCGGCAGATGCAGCGTCCAAAAAACCGTCTTTTTTAAGCTGGCGACCGGAAACCCCAGCCGAGCGAAGTTTCTCCTCCGCTTCGTACGACGATGCATATTCATCGACGAATTGAATGTCGACCTGCACCCGTTTCTGAAGACGCCGGCAAAACCGCTCAACCTTCAGACATTGTTCATTTTTCTGGCCGTCATCGCTAAGCGGAAGACCCACGACCATGCGCTCTATCTTGTGCTGCTTTATCAGAGCAAGAATCTCCCGCTCAGCTCGGCCAGCGGCACGCTCGACCGTGGAATGCGGGGTGGCCATGGAACTGCCAGCGCCCGCCATTGCGATGCCGACCCGCTTATCCCCGACGTCGAGAGCAAGTAGTACTGTCATATTTTCAAAACGTAATTATAATCAACCCGCCTCAAGAAGACCAGGCCGACCGAGGCGGCAAAATCAGTCCCTTTAAAACGAGTTGTCATATTGTTAAGTCATTGAAAGTTATTGTAGTGATAGCGTTATGACTCTTCCGAAGACTGTTTCCCAAAACCCTGTTGCATCATTCGCATTTGGCACCCTTGGCATCCAGTTGCTGGTCGTACTGACCTGCTTGGTAATTCGGAACTCCTATCATCCAAGCGAACTTCCCAAGCTGGCACCGGCTCCGCTTGAGGACACGTTGCAACAGAACTTCGAGTCAACCGTAACAACACCAGAGCGCGAAGCGCCGGCCGCCGAAATTGTTGCGCCTCAGCAGCAAATCGAAACTGCTCCTGAGACGTCCGTGGTTTCCCAAAATAAAATTGTAACCCACATCGTGAAGCCGGGCGACACCTTTACCAAGATCTGGACCACCTACGGCGGCACCGTTAAGGGAGCCATCCGCGCCAGCAAAGCAATTGAAGCTTCAAAAATCCAAGTTCCAGGCATCCGCGAGAAAGAAAAGATTCTCCTCGCCATTTCTCCCGATGGTGACATCGCACAGCTTCAAAGAAAGCTTAAAGATGGTCGCATCCTGTTCCTCGAAGGAAATTCGAAGGACGGCTATAAAGTTCGCATCAGTCAGCAGACGGTAATTGAAGAGGAGCGCATCGCTTCCGGCACTATCAGCCGCTCGTTCGCTGCCGCAGCCGAAGAGAACGATGTCCCCTACGCCGTGGTAAACGAACTAGTCGATCTTTTCAGTGGTCGCATCGAGTTCAGCAAGAACGTGCATCCTGGCGATACCTTCAGCGTGATTTACTCTTCACGTCAGAACGGCGACGGCGAGGATCTTGATCCCGGCCCAATTCGCGCAGCCTCATTGAAAGTCGACGGGAAACTGATGGTTGCAGTGCGGCATGTTGCGAAAGATGGAAGCGAAAGATATTTCGATGAAGCTGGCCAGCCGCTCGGAAATTATTTCCTACGCTATCCAGTTCAGTTTACCCGCATCTCTTCAGTTTTCTCCAATGCCAGATTTCACCCGCTCCTCCAACGCAGCAGAGCGCACAATGGTGTTGATTTCGCGGCCCCAATTGGAACTCCCGTCCGAACAGTCGCGGATGGCGTGATAGTCAGTGCCGGGTACTCGGCTGAAGGCGGCAACATGGTCAAAATACAGCATGGCGACCGCTATTCTACTGCTTACTTGCACTTGTCGCGCATCAGCTCCGGCATGCGTCCAGGCACCCGCGTGACTCGCGGTCAACAAATCGGCGCAGTCGGAATGACTGGCCTCGCCACTGGCCCACATCTGCATTTCAGCTTCTTTGACAACGGTCGCTACGTTAATCCGTTAGCGATAAATCTTCCGGCTATGCCGACTCAAGCCGAGAAAATTCCGGGAGAATACTTGCAGGCTACCCTGCGAGAACTGGGCGAGCAGCACAACAAAGTGCAACTTGCTTCAGCCGGAGGCGTTGGCGCTCCAAAAGCATAGAGACACTTCTCTTTCAGCAACGAACTACGCAGTTACCTGCGCATAGGCAAAGGTCGTCTTTGTGCGCGACTGAGCAGAACTCGGTCAACCATCTGCTCCATCAAAGCTTCGAGAGATTTTCGCACTTCGGGCGACTCCAAAACTTCCAAGGCTCGCGCGATCGCTTCAAGGGTACATAGGCGATCTGATCTATCAGCCGTTCTCAGAAAGTAACGCGAGGGCTCTTTGAAGGGAACCCCGACTCGCCGAGCACCTGGAAGCATTGACGCATAGGCCGCTATTTTCTTGGCCTGCTTCCACGTTCCATCCGGAACTAGAAGAGTCACCGGTTTCGTTATCTTCTTCGCTTCCTCCGCGTCCAGCAAAGCAGCCGAGGCTTCCGGAAAGAGAATCAAAGTTTCACGCTCGGGACTGACTAAATTTTCCAAATTGAGCGGCTTTCGGATCTCTCCTTGCAAGCGAACTTCACTATTCGGCAAAGATTTCCAAACGAGGCGAGCGGTATTACTCGGTTTCTTGAACTCATAGCAATGCATGAGCATGACGACTTTCGTTTTCGTCTCGATTCTGGGAATGAGGCTGCACAAGCATAAATGCTTGGCCATACGACACTCTTCACAACGCTCAACCATTCCCGCCCAATTTGATTGCTCGAAAACGCTAGAATATACCGAATAGACAGCGCTCCCGCTACCAAACAGCACAAGATTTAACCAAACCCGCCAAAACTGGGGGTACTAGCACTGCTCCTCACAGAGTCTGTATAGTGAGCCCATGACCGCCCATGTCTCAATCCTCTGTACCGGCAATGAAATTCTCGACGGAAGAATCGAGGATTCCAACTCTCGCTATTTGATTTCCGCGCTCGCCAACATTGGAGTTAGCGTTCGGCAGATTCTTGCCTGTCGAGACGAGATTTCCTCAATTCGAGATTCGATTTCCTATCTATTTTCCGACTGCGACGTGCTCATTATCAGCGGTGGCCTCGGCCCCACCTCTGACGATTTAACTCGCGAAGCAGTTGCAGCTTATCTAGGGAAGTCATTGTACCTTGACTCCGATGCGCTGCACGATCTCCAAGAACTCTATCGCCGCCGCAAACGCCACTTCGACGGCTCCAATACCAAGCAAGCTCAATTTCCGGAAGGAAGCCGCATCCTAAAAAACCCCGTCGGCACCGCCGCAGGCTTTCACTGCACGAGCAAGCAATCAAAGCATATTTTGGTTGTTCCTGGAGTTCCACATGAGATGAAGCGCATGTGCACGGAACATATTCTGCCTTTTGCCACCAAGCATTTTGGACTCCAAGGCACTCCTCGCTCATTCTATCTGCATGTATTTGGACGACCGGAATCAAAAGTCGGAGAGCTCGTTGAGAGTAAGGGCGTTCCTGCGGCGGTGCGAATTTCTTATCGCGCGCACTATCCGGAAATCATCGTTAAAATTTCCGCCGAAGGCGACGACGCCCTTGCAGAGCGCTTTACCATGCAGGCAAAGCAATTAATCGGCACCGATTATGTATATTCCGAGCTTGAACTTGCGACGTTCGAACACAGCGTTCATACCCTGCTCGTTGAGCGGCAGAAGACTGTCGCTGTGGCGGAGTCTTGTACTGGAGGAATGGTGGGAGGCCTGTTGACGAGCAATGCAGGGGCTTCTAGTTTTTTTCTCGGCGGAGCGATTACGTACAGCAATGAATCTAAGACGAAACTTCTGGGTGTTCCCGCAGCTCTGATCGAGAAGCACGGCGCAGTCAGCCAAGAAGTCGCGAAGCAGATGGCAGAGAGCGCGCGCAATTTATTCTCGAGCGATTTGGCTGTTTCCATTACCGGCATTGCCGGCCCCGATGGCGGAAGCGAAGATAAGCCGGTCGGCACATTCTATGTCGGATTTGCAACTCGCAATAGCTGTGAAGCTTTTCACTGCTTTGCTTCAGCTTCGCGAAGCATGGTGAGAACATTCGCGGCATACACGGCCCTTGATATTATTCGACGGCACGTACTCGGTCACGAACTTCGCCCCCGCGACATTATCGGTGTGCCGCAGAGTATGACTGACGCACACCCCAGCGAGGGGAAGGCCTGATATGAAGATGCAAGTTCGGGTCGGCGCGCTCGCATACGGAGGCGCATTCGTTGCCGACATCATTGATGGCGACCCCGAGACTCCAAAAAAGAAAGTGTTCATTCGCGACGTAGCTCCGGGAGAAGTAGTCGAAGCTCAACTCGTTAGCGAAGAGAAAAACCTCATCCATGCCTCGCTCCTGCAAGTAGTCGAGCCCTCCCCAGCCCGCATCACTCCACCTTGCCCCTGGTTTGGCGCATGCGGAGGCTGCGACTTGCAACATTTGAACATCGACACCCAACGTGACGCCAAACGAGAGATGGTCGAGCGCGCCTTGCAGTTCCAAGGCAAACTAAAACCGCTGCGTGGAGTCACCTTGATTGAAGCTGCGCTTCCGGCGTTTCACTATCGGCGGCGAGTTTCTCTGCACCTTAGTGAGAATGGAGAGATCGGCTTCTATCGCTCAGGCAGTGGCGATGTCGTTGACATCGAGTACTGCCTGCTGGCGACCGACGATCTGAACGCCGCACTTAAAAGTATCCGGCCGCTACTACCGGTGTTATGCCCACACATAGGTGGAATAACGCTTGAACAAAGTCAGAACGAAGTCTTCTGCGTTCTACAACTTCGCAAAGGATCGCATCTTGAGGGCACGGCCTTCGAACTCGCGAAAACTAAAATTGCAAATCTGATTGTCGAGCAGAATTCAAAGGTGTTGTTCATCCAGCACAACTTTGTAGCAGAAAAACATCCTCGCTTTCCCGCTGGACATTTCTCGCAAGTGAACGAGAGTGCTAATCAAGTCTTAGTCGCTGAGGTATTGCAAAGCATCGAGTCAACATACGTAACCGAACTATACGCGGGGGCCGGGAACTTTTCGATTCCGCTCGCGCAACGCGGCACACTCGTAGATGCAGTTGAAGCAGATCCCTACCTAGCGCGACATGGCAAGGACCTCGTAGCGAGCCTGGGCCTCACCGATAAGATTTCGATCTTTGAAACCACCTGCGAACGCTACTTACAGCGCACTCCGCCGCAGGAAGCTATTCTCTTAGATCCCCCACGCAGTGGAGCTAAGACAATCCTAAAGTACTTTGAACCTCAGAAGTCCAAACATATCGTATACGTAAGTTGCAGTTTGCCGACCCTTACTCGAGACTTAAAAGAGCTGTGCGCCAAGGGTTATACGTTGGAGTCGGTTAAAGTTCTGGACATGTTCTCTCAGACCCACCACGTGGAGACCCTCTCCGTTCTTAAGGCTTAGAATCGCCTGGATTTGGGACTTGGAGGCCCTGCTCCCTTAGAGGCCCAAAATACTCAGATAACTATTCAGAATAACTCATTATTCTTTCTTTTTCTTAAGCAACACGCCCTCTCCCTCCGACCATAACTGTTCTGTAAGCGAATCGAGTGCTTAGGCATCGAGTTTTTCTGGATCTTTCGGGTTTTATGGCGCTACCAAATCGCAGCGGAGCAGAGGCAACGGTTGCTCCGACGCAAGACCCTGCCGCGACGACGAGTGATCTCGGAAGCGCTTCCTTTTCCAACTCCTCAACCGCGCTGGCGGAATCTCACTCACTCTCGAACCAAGCAGTTCTTGAAGAAGGCGCTCTCGTATCCAGTCCCGATCTGATTGACGCTACTCGCCAAGAGCAGTCCGTTAACGGCAAGCACCATCATGAGCACACTCTCAGCGAAGCTTTCACAGAAGAGCATCGCGCATTGCAACGCGCCGGCTTTGAAGGACCCCTGGGTGGAATGCAAAGCAGCATTCTGAGCAGCGCTAGTCCGGTCGCGGGCACTCAAGCTTCGCAAGCTGCAAGCGCTCAATTACACGATCACATTCTTAGCTTGTCGCTTTCCGGTTCGAAGAAGAAGAAAGAAGCGATTACCGATGACGCCGAACTTGCCGAGTTTGTGCGACAACACCCAGAACTGTCACAGTACATCAAAGATCTCCAACAGGCGCGCAACGACGCACTCAAAAATGCGCAGGAAGGAAAGCAGACTGGCCTTGAATCTGCCGCGAATCTTAATGCGAAGCTCGATGTCATCGCTACGCTGCTGGAAGGCTCTCCGATCGCCCCATCGTTGCGCATGGGGGACACCGTCGCTAAGGAAGCATTTATCGCCGAATCCAAAAAAGCCTTCGATGATCCCGATGAAGGCGCAGCTTTAGCGGAGCATGTTTGGAATCGCGCGCAGGAGAAGCTAAAAGTCACCGACCAAGCCAAGGCGAATCAGATAGCCGCGGCCGAGAAGCAAATTAGACCCTTAGTTGACGAGCGCGCGCTGGCAATTGCTGCCAATACGATCCTTCTAGCTCCCGAGAAAGCGGCTGAGATGGTCCGAACATTGCGCAATTCTTTGGAAACGCGCGGCCTCGACATGAACCGCGCCCTCGATGTATCGACCCCCGAGGGCATGGCATTTGCGGCTTTGATCGATAAAAACTCAACCAATCCCGAGACGGCGCGGCAGTTAAAGCTGTTCATGTTCGCCGCTCAAATGCGCGCTGAATGCCATGAAACCTCGGCAAAGCTTCCCTCAGAACAAACTATCGACCGTCTGCTGGCACTATCCGCAGCAGACCGAAAATTGGTGGATAGCTATTTCCTAGGGACGTCAGAGAAGAGCGCCGACCGCTACTTGCTCGAAGCGTACATGGACATACGCAAATATCGCAGAGAGGATGCCAGCACCCTTCTGGCTCGTCAGCCGGTTGAGAATCGGGAGGCCATCGTTTCGAAGCTTGTTCTTAGCCGAGCCGCTTCCGAGGGCATGGAATACCGCTTTCGTGACGGACAAGCGGTCGATGACGGCATATTCCGCAAAACAATTGAAAAGATATTCGACACTAATTTTGGCGCCCGGCCAGGTCAGCATGAAATCAGCAAAGCTATGGGGGGCATCCAGAATCTAGATCATTTCGATTACCACATGCGAATTCAGGCTGCTTCGACGGCGCTGGCATCGCTTTCCGCATCCACTCTCGAGCTGACCGGCAACGGGCTCGCGGAACATCGCGCCGATCTTCTGGCAAACCTCCTTCCGGTGGTACTAAGCACAGACTCGAAGACCAAAATAAATCTTACACCTCAGTTCATTGCGACGCTGGAAAGCATTCCCCAAGCAGAACTCAGAGAAACTGCTGCGGCCTATCAAAAGAAAACCGGCATTTCCCTAGAGCAGGCGCTACGTTCATATAGCAGCGGCCCAATGACTGAGGCCACACTGTTCTCTCTTTCCACCCTCCTGGCTACGGATGCACAGAGGAGCGCTGAACTACTTCTAAATTCGAACGTCCAGGAGAAAGCGCGCGCAGTGAGCGACGCACTGCAAAATAAAAACGCAACGGACTTGCATACCAGTGCCATAGCACTGCACGACACCCTCACCGCTCAGGGTCTCTCAATCACCCGAGCACTCGACAGCTCGACGGACGAGGGAAAAGCACTAGACACGCTATTGAAAGGAACATTGAACGATGCCGCCTTGCTTCGTCAGGCTAAGGCTTCGATTTTTGCAGTAGAGCTCGAGCGTCAGGCCGGATTGAACTCAGCCCAACTGCCGTCGCAAGGCGTAGTGGGGTACTATCTTGGACTAGCGAAGGATGAAAAGGCCGTTGTTCAAGAGTATTTCAAGTCCCAAAATCAAACTCCCGAGCGTTTTCTTATTGAAGCATTCAGCGGGGCGTCTGGGTATCAACCCCTCAATTGGGAAAGCTCCACTAAGCGCGCTGACCGTGCCGATGCAAAGCAGATAATTGCTGCTCTCCTTATCTCCGCTGCAGAGCAGCGCGGAGAACCGATGCAGCTTAAGGACGGTCAGCTCGCAGACGCGGCCGCACCCACAAAAGAAGTATACAAATTATACGCCAACGAAGCCGACAGCAGCCGCGCTGACTATCTTTTGAAGACAGTCTTGCCGCAGCAAATGCAGACCGAGGAGCTATCCACGCTCTGCCGTCAAGCTTTGATGGTTCAAACTCTACAGTCCCTGAGCGCTGGATCGGCTAGCGAAGCAACAGCAGTAACTGACAGCAAAAATGCAGCTCTACTCGCCGCCAATCTTAAACATATGCTGGCAGCGGATCCGGCAACTGGCGGCAATCTGGCTGCGCCTCTCCTTTCCATGCTCGGCGAACTGCCTGAGGAACGACGCATTGCTCTCCGCGACGAGTATCAAAAGCAGACCAACCGAGATTTAATTGCCGACATTCATGCTGGAATGCTCGCGCACAATGCCGCCCAAGTTGATTTCATTACCGGAAATGCGGCCGTCCTCTTGGGGCGAGACGATTTTGAGCGCAGCGCTGGCTTCATATCACAATCCCTTGCCCAGACCGGAAAACTTACTCCACAAACGTTCGCAGATTTGATGCGTGGACTCGATGCTGATGGATGTCTCAAGGGCGACCGGACCTCACTCGAACGACTCGAGAAGACCATCGCAGCCTACGAAAAGATTTCCGGTAGTGGCGAAACCTTCGAGAAGCTATTGCAACGCAACGGCATCCCTTCTTCCCTCGTCAACGCGCTTCGAACGGGAGACCGTGCGGTAGTTGATGCTTGTAACGTTTACGCTACAAGTCGCGGCTCGGAGAATCCAATTCAAGCATTACACCAGTTGCTTGGAGGCGAGTTTAACTTAAACTCACGCCCGGAACTCGCAGCAGCTTACGAGAAAACCTTCGGCGAAAAACTTGGCGATATTCGCAAAACAGTCGTACTTGCAGCCACTGCAGAGTACCGCGCCGAGGTCGAACAGCGCCGCAAGGTAATCGATACTCTGCGAAAATCCGGGGAGAACGACCAGGCCGAGCTTGCGAAACATGATTTTAATGGCGCTGATGCCGCTAAGAGTCTGATTCCGGTCTATGGAATCTACAATGCTGGAAGCAAGTTCTTCTACATATGGGACGGCGCCTATGAGGCGCAGGCCAAGGACATGGCCCGCCGAGCAGAGGACAACTTAAAGCTCACCGAGGTCTATGTTGAGAAAGCTTCTCGCTTAAAAGAAATCACTGCTTGGACTGATCAAGGGTCGAAACTGCTGGAACAAGCGGCGGAGCTCCAATCGAAGGGCAATTCTGACGAAGCCGCGCAGCTGGATCAACAAGCAACCGTGCTATTCATGAAGGCCCAATGCCGCATGCTCGATATCCCCTATCCGAGCGACTCATTCGAGGCTCGCACCGGGCAGGCCCAAACTCTAGCGCGTGAACATGCTGCTCTCATCAAGGCAAACGCATCGGCTGCTGAGATTGAGAAAAAGGGACTCGAAGCGAAGGCTGCATTCAACCAATTAGTAACTGGTCCGTGGGGCCCACACCAAACGGCGCTTGTACGCGAAGCAATTAAGAGTGTGCTCGAAATCGATCCAAGCATCGACCCTCGAAACGATCCCAAAGCCAGTCAGTGGACAGCACGGCTCATCTCCAATCCCGAAGGGACCGGATACCTCGACGAGGTTCCAGCTCGCGCGCTTGAACTCACCAAAGAAGAGCGCAAACAATTTGAGGACCTCGTAGGCGGTGTTCGCGAGTCTCAAGAGCGAGAGCTAATCGAGCAGAAACGCGCCCAGTTTGAGATTGAAAGCGAGTTTGCCCGCAACAAAATGAAGCCCATGGGGCAGCGCAACCTCGCCCTGCTTGAACTTGAACAGCGTTACACCCATCGTCGTAATATGGCTGAGTTCCAGAAAGACTGGGCAGCCGTCATGGAGAACTTCGATCGCACGGAAGGCCAGCTGAAGGCGGTACGAACTGGTGTACTCGTTGTTGGGTCGATGGCGACCGGCGGCGCAGGTCTCGGGTACTTACTCGCAATCACGGCAGGAAGTCATGCGATTCAAGGAGCCGGGGATGTCGCGGCCGGAAATAAGACTTGGTCCGACGCAGGCAAAACCTTCGTCTATGAGGGCGGAAAAGATCTTATTAACGTCGGCATGGCCGGTGGAATGGCCCAACTCATGCGCGGCGGACAAGTCGCAAACTTTCTCGGGCAAGCCGCCGGGAAGGCTGCTCCGGGAAGCTCGCTCTTCGTACGAAGCGTCTACGCGGGGCGCCAGGTACTAGTCTCCGGAACTTCGGGTAGTGCATTCGGCATTAGCATGGAAGGTACAAACTTGGCCTGGGATGCCGGCATGTATCACGCCGGAATGTCCAAACATGAAGTCACTCTCCAAGAAGCACAAACTCGACTGATGACTGCCGGCGCAACCGGCTTTCTCGGCGGCTCGGTGGGCGGCGGCTCTGCAATGCTGCGCGCGAATATTGCCGGCCAAGGTTTCATGTCGTCCGTTGGGCGCGGAGCGGTTTCAATTGCTGAGTATGGAATTGCTGGGCAGTCGGCACGATATCAAGTCGGCTGGGGAGCCGACGGTTCCTTTGGAATCCACAATCAAGGCTTTGATGTCTTCTCCACGGTAATGGCGGTGGGCTCCACCTACGTTGGTAACAAGGCCGCGCAAGTGCATACGCCAGGAAGTGATCCTTCTCAGCTGCGCTCCTTTGCAATGTTCCAACCGGAACCCGGTGTGTACTCCACTCCCAGCGTTAAGAATTTCTCGCTGCATGCAGCAGAACTCAAACCCATAACTGACAAGATCGCTCCCTACATCGGACTCGGCGAAGTAAAGCCGATATCAAAGGCCGGAATTGGAACTCAGGCCGCTGAACTATCGGCCGAGATTGCGCGCACCAAGACGGCCTTAAAGTACGGGTACGAAATGGTAGAACCGCGTGCTGAGAATGCAGCACCCCTCATGCTCGGCGCTGCAGGCGCAGAACCACCACCTCCGAGCAACCCAGGAAATCCAGCCATTCTTCCGAGCCCGGAACCGCTGCCCGCTCCATCAGGGGCAACTCCAGCCCTGCCGAGCGGCAGTGAACGAGGAGCACAGAATCTCCTGCCTTCCTCAAGCGCAAACAATCAGCTTGCACTTGCGGGAACAGCGCCTGAAACGGGACTAGCCAACACCAGTCCAGCAACGCCGAACCAAGGACTGGCTGCTTCTCACAGCGACGGCGCTACTCCTCCACAAGGCACGCCGCCGAACGAAGCCGCATCTTCAAGCCCCGAAACGGCAGCCTCTAGTAGCACCCCAATCGCCACCGAACCAGGCAAGACAACTGAGAGGCGTTACTTCAGCGCAGAAGAGAGAGCTCAGCTTGAAGTCCGCCTTGCGGAGTTAGAAGCCAAGTATCAAGAGGGTCTTGGAAAAGCGAAATTAGATAAGCGGGATGGCGCAATCGACGCGAAGGCTCAGGAGAAGACCCGCGCACTTGATACGTCAGAGAGCCAAGCACTTATCGACGCACGCAATGAAAAGATTGGAATTGAAGCTCAGCTCAAGAAAAAGGGCAGCGACGCAGTCACTGGGGAAGCGCGCCAGAAACTCGAGGATAAACTTCGAGTGCTTACAGAGAAGACCATCCCCGTCGAGCGCGAAGCCGATATTCTCACCAAGAAATACAAGCCTCACTCCTCCAACCCCGAAGAGTTCAAGCTCATGAACGAAACCATCCGGGAGGTGGCCAAACTAGAAGCGCTGGGAAAGAGGAATGGAGGACTTACTGACCTCACGGACCAGCAATATCAGAGACTGGTCGACGGCTATAAGGTACTCGAAGATATCAAGTACACTCGCAAAGTCAGTACCGACCTACAAGCCTCGCGCAATAAGCTGGATCTCAAAGCTGAGCGCGACGGTTGGACGCCCGAACGACTAAGCGCAGAGAAAGCGATTGTAACCGAGAAAGCAAAGTTGAAGGTTCTGGACCGTACCGCCGCGGAAAGCCCCGAAACAGATTCCCGCCGCAGCATGATTCAAGACCAATTGTCAGCGGCTAAACGTGAGGCAACGCTCGAGCGCCAGGTGGCTCGGCATGTGAAGTATTTCGGGGCCGGCACTCCTGAGGAATTCACCGCTGCACGCGAGTACCTCCGCGTGCGAGACGAATTCATTAAGGCTGGTAGAACCGCCAGCCCCGATCTTGCCGAGCGATTCAACAAGGCCTATCAGCATCATGTCGCCGTTCGAGAAGCTGCGCAGCTCACCGTCGCAATCGCAGAGCACAACGCGAAACTAGAAACGCGTCTCAAGAAAACTGAACTCAAACTTGAGAAGTCGAATGCCATGAACGAGCTCAAGACAGCGCGTCATGAGGAGGCTGAAATTAACACCCTCCTTAAATCTCACCGCAAAGAGGGTGAGGTTGTGCGAAAGGCTCATGAAATCCTAGGCGAACAACTTAGAACAGAACGCGCAAAGACGGCGCCTGGGGCCGAGAATCCTCGCATCCAAGAGATCAGTGCCGAGCAGAGACGCCTTGCACTTTGGGAAGAGGCCAACAAGGGATTTATCAATCGAGGAGAAGGGAAGTATCACCAGCGTACGGTTGGAGCAAACGAACGCGCAACGATTGAGTACGCCCGCAACTTGTTGGAGAGCCGAGCTGCGCAGCTGTCCTCAGTAGAAATCCCCTACCTCAAAGAGGTCAACAGTCATGTCGGTGGAAAAAAATATGAACGCTTCCCGCAAGTGGTAGAATCCGCACATAAACTCGCGCGCGCGGAGCGTGAGCACGGATCTCAAACGCTCATGAGTGAGGGACTCAGCACCCCGGAACATCCAAGCGTAACAGCGGCGCGCTCCGAACTTACCGAGGCAAAACGGATAGCCCGCACCGAGATTACCCGCGTTGAAAAATTAGCTCAGCTTGGCGAGGAAGCGGCAAAACATAAATGGCACTCCAAACTGGTCAACGCAAAAACTGCCTTGATCGAATGTGAGGCCGCCGTACAGCGCACAAAGAACCTGCCTAGAACAAATGAGCAACGAGAACTGGCCTTGGCGAACCGCGCAGCGGCTCGCGAGCAGGTGGAAATCGAAAAGACTGTTTACAAACTCGCTATCCAGAAAGGCTCTGGCAGCGATCGTGAAATCAAACTTGCGCGCGAAGTTGCAACGCAAGAACGCAGAACAAATTTCGACCCGGAAATGGGTTTTGCTGATAATCCCAAGTACACGGACGCTGTTGCCAGATTAAAGCGATACCAAAACGCTGTAGAGCAGCGCCGCCGAGACATCGCGCACAATCAAACAGTCGACAATGCAATTGTTGCTCGCGACCGAAAAATAGAGGCGCGCAATGAATTGCCCGAGCTTAAAGAACTCCGTAAGCAGCTTCAGCGCGCCGAGTCCGCGTATGACCGTACCGGCAAACAACGCGTCAGCACAGCGGCGGACGCAGCTTTAACCGAGCGAATCAATGATCTTAAACAAAGCAAGATCCCGCAGGCCGAACGGGTTGATGCTCTGGCGCGCAAATACGGCTACGGCAGCACCACCGAAATCGAAGCCGCCCGCACCATAGCTGCTCTCGAGCGGAAGCTTGGAACCACCAACCCGTCAATGGATGAGATCCGATTACGCCTTAGCCCCAAGGAGCAAAGCGCATTGCGCGACGCTTGGAGCGCCTACCAGGGAGCTCAAACTGAAGCAAAACGAGTTGCCTACGCCGCCAAGATCGATCGCTCAACCCAGCGCAGCCTCGAACAGATCGATTCCAAACCTTGGATTCCAGAGCGCAAAGCAGCTGCGCGAGAAGAGGCTCGTCTTGTCGGAGAACTACGCAAGCTCAAGGGAGCATCGCCTGATATCGAGCAAGCCCGCAGAACCTTACGTGAAGAACTGTCCGCTCATCGAAATGGGGCCTTACGCGATGCGGAACGCCTGGATTTCCTTGCCCGCACTCGCGGCTATGGAACCGAAAAGGAAGTAACGGCTGCTAAGAAAGTTGTCGAAGCCGAACGCAGCGCACGTAACAATGAGAACTCCGATTCAGCCCGCACTTCCGCCAAACAGTCTGCGGAGGAGGCCTTAGTACAGCTCAAGAGCGAACGATATCAGATTAAAGTCGAGAATAAGTACGTAGCCCGAGCCACCAGAGCTGAATGGAAACGTGACTATAGCGCTCAGACCCTCACGGAATCAGTTCTTTCCCCGACCACGGCCATCGTAGTCCGTTCTGCGACAGCACTGACTCCAAGCGATCCCTCCGGTACCCTTGGAGCAGCTGACACACCGCTCGATGAACGCGTCGCGACCTTCGAGGAAATCTTTAATCGCAAGCTTCGTCCCGATGAAGTCGAGTTCCTGAACATGGTGCCAGACTTCATGTACAAAGAAGTTGTAAGTCGAGTTCAAGCTGGTTGGACGCCGTCAGCATCGACAGCAGACTCACCGGTTCCCGTTGGCGCGCTGCCCGAAGGACGAGGTCTGGCACTACCAGGCGACACTGGTCCCAGACCAGTACTTAGCTCTGGCGGGACTCCCGAGCGGATTCTGCCCGCTGCCCGCGAACCTCTCTACCTGAATGCCGCCGACGAAGCGCGTCCGCTGCGAACCTTGCCAGAGTCTGAACCGGCGTTGGACGTTCCTGCATTCTCTCCACGCGAACAGCGAGAGCTTGCCGAAATGTTCGCCAGTAACATGGAAAGGAGTCTCCTCCTTGGCCGTGATTCACGCGGCAACAGCATTGACACGGTGCAAGTACGTAGCAACTTAATTGCTCAGAAAGAACAAATTGCCCAGTTATTAGAGCAGGAGATAGCGCAGCAACGAAGAATGATTGAATTGGGCAATGAGGCCGCTCGTCGCGGGGAACTACCGGGTGGAATCAAGGCAGATCTCGATACCATTAAGGCAACGCAGCGCGAGCTTTTCCAAGAAATCGAGTCGCTGGATCGAGCGGCTGCCCGAGTACGTGAGGAGACGGAAGCACTTCGTCAGGCCCAGCCCGGCTCAACGCGTCGTGCAGCTCAAACTTCCCCGACAGATGAGAACACCGGCAACTCACGCCACACCCTTGATGAGGACGGAACAGGCTTTTCGACCAATGGCGATGACGACTGGTGGCGAAACGGAGGAAGCGCCCCTGAGTATCGCCCGCAGAATGGACCTCGTGGCGGCGGTGGCGCTGCTGTTTCATCGAGGAGTTCGGCAACTTTGACGTCAGACAGACCTGCTTGGGCTCCTGTAGAAGGAAGCGTCAGCGTTCTAGAACCGACGAATCTCAGTCGCAATACATCAAGCATCCTTCGAGATACTATGTTTGCTTCCCCCGCCGCACAGGAGGCAACATTCGGCGCTGCCCGTGACATCGCGATCACTGCGCAGCAAGAAGCTCATCCAGCCACTGACTCACGCGCACGCGCGCGCCGACCCGCGACTACGATGAATCAGCGAGAGATCGACAATTTCATGCTCGGCGTTGATGACATTGAGGGATCGTCCCTCGATGCAGTCCTTAACCATCTAGGACAGGCAGAGGGGCAGACCTCCGCAACCACTCGCGCTCCGCGCTGGGTAGAGCAGCCACTACCTCGTTCTACAGAGACAGGAACGCGGTCGCCCGGAAGATTTAGCGAGCAAGAGCCAGTCATGCAACCGCAGCGACAGGCAGCGCAAGAACCGCTTCCGCAATCTCGCGTTGCATATGCGGAACCTGCACCTTTTGAATTCAAGTTTGACCTCGTTGAACCAAGAACCGATACGGCCCTCGCAGTGTTCAGCCCTGAACTTGAGCAGCATATGGCTACTCTTTCCGCCGCCGTTGATGAGGCAGCTCCGGTAAAGACTGTTGCAATTCAACCGTACCGCGCCACGACGGCAGGCGTCGTCGAGCCAGCTGTCCTCACTCAGCCCTCTACCGCTCTTGAAGCTTCTACCGGCCAGCTTCTTGGGCGTTTAACAACGTCGCGTACCGGAACCGATTTGGATCTGGAGCTTCAACCTGAGACGGCCCCTGCTAAGTCACGAAGCAGAACCGAAACAGAAACATTGACGGAGAAGAAGACAGAAGATCGTCGTCGTACAGGACACAACGAACACTCGCCTGAAGAGGAAAAGAAGCATCACTACGAGCACACCGAAAAAGAGCGCAAGAAACACATTGCCGAACTCTCGCGCTCGGAGAAGAAGGGCGGAGCCAAGCTGCGCTTCACGCACCTGGTCGATGAGCTGGGAGACGAGGACTTGGTCATCGAGACCGAAGAGAACAGCGGCTAGAACTGGGCCCGTGCCTAGACTCGAGCTACTATGCTAACTATGTGATTTTACTGTAGTTTTGTAGAATCGCCGAATCTTTAGCCACCCCTTCATAGAAATC
>JAFLCA010000053.1 GCA_017302875.1 Deltaproteobacteria bacterium | reverse complement strand
GGTGGATGAGATTTTCGCGCGACTCGGACGTATTGTCCTCACCGGGATTATCGAGGATCCCGATCGGCAGCGTCGTGAGATGGCCTGGAAAGACGTCGACAACTACTAGCCAGAGGCTATCTCTCGCAATCACTCCAGCTTGCCTTAGGGGATACCCTTAACTACAATCCTGCCAATGGATATTCTTCCGCAGCTACTGGTCAATGCGCTTATCGCAGGCAGCATTTATGCATTGGCCAGCTCTGGGCTGTCGCTGACGTACGGACTCTTGCGCATTCTTAACTTTGCGCACGGACACATCATGATGGTCGGCGCGTATTTATTTTATTGGGCCAGCGCAGAGCTTGGCTTCGGTCTGTTTGGCTCGGCGATTATCACCATTCTCGGAACAATTGTGCTGGGGTGTTTGACGCTGAATGTCTTTGTCATGCCGTTCTCACGCTTCAGCTTTTTCCTCGCTTTCGTAACGACGCTCTCGCTCTCCATCATGCTGGAGTCGATTATTTCAATGCTGTTCGGAGTGAACGTTAAATCGCTTACCACCGGCATCGATATCAGCAGCTATGAGATTGCCGGAATTTATATCACGCCGATTCAGATTGTAATCATCATCAGTGCCTTGGTGTTACTCTCGATACTTGCTTTTGTAATCCATTCGACTTCGCTTGGCCGCAGAATCAGAGCTGTTTCAGAGTTTCGCTCGGGCGCTGAGGGCATGGGAATCAGCACTACGAAAGTGAGCTATCTGGTGTTTATCGTCGGCTGTCTATTAGCTGCTTATGCCGGTGTGTTGGTCGGATATGAGACAAACTTGCAGCCCACCATGGGGAACTCTTATACGATCAAAGCTTTCGCCGCGATGATTCTTGGTGGACTCGGTAATATCTGGGGAACGGTGGCGGGCAGCTACATCCTCGGGTTGGTCGAGAACCTGAGTATTGGTTTGGATTTCGGGCCCTACAGCATCCCAGCTGGATATAAGGATGCCTTTGCGTTCGTCATAATTTTGGTGGTGCTCTTGTTTCGTCCGCAAGGACTGTTTAGCCGCAAGGGCAGGGTGTCGTAATGGATTATTACATTCACCTGCTTATTCTGATTTGCATCTATCTGATATTGGCGCAGAGCTTCAATCTGACGTTTGGCATGGGGCGGCTGTTCAATCTGGCCCATGTCGCTGTCTATGCGATCGGTGCCTATGCGACAGCGCTGCTGTCTACTGACATGGGAGCAGGCTTTTTTCAGTGCCTGGCCGTCAGCATGCTGCTGAGCGGATTGTTCGCCCTTTTGATTGGCGCGATTTCCTTGCGTCTGGAGGCCGAATACTTTGCTATTGGTACGCTGGCTTTTAGTTCAGTCATTGCAGCGCTGCTTGTGAATTGGAAAAGTCTCACGCGCGGCGTTCTAGGGATTCCCGGAATACCGCGGCCGGAGCTGTTTGGCGTCGACTTCTCCGTCAATTTGCATTTCCTGTATCTGATCTTCGTCTTTGTCGTTATTTCGCAGTTCGTACTCTATATTTTCTTTCGCAATAGTTTTTCTCGCTCATTGCGCGGGCAAGCCGAGGCGGATCACGCCTGTATGGCGTTGGGCAAAGATACGCGCCAGATACGAAATTTCAGTTTTTTCATTTCCTCAGCCTTCGCTGGAATGGCCGGTAGCTTTTTTGCCTACTACATCAACTACATCGATCCTTCGTCCTTCTCGCTCGTCGAGATGGTATTCGTTCTTACGATTGTGGTGGTCGGAAAACCGGGATCGTTTTGGGGTGTTATCGCCGGAACCGTTTTTCTGGTGTTGTTGCCGGAGCCGCTGCGATTCTTGAAAGTGCCGTACGTAACCTTTGCCGCAAACGCGCCGTGGTTCGTGCAGTCCATATACTTTGATTATATTCCGCCGAGTATTTTAGGACCGATGCGACAGCTGTTGTACGCCTCAATTCAATTCGGCGTGGTGTACTGGAAGCGCGAGTCGCTATTCCCGGTTGAACGTAGCATCTAGCAGGTATGGGAGAGAGCCGCCTATGTTGGAAGTAAAAGACATCACCTTCAATGTGAAAGGAACGCAGATTCTAAATGGGATCTCATTTCAGGTTGCGCAGGGGGAGACTGTTGGGATAATCGGGCCAAATGGTAGCGGCAAGACGACGCTGTTTAATTGCTTGAGCGGATTTAACATCCCAAATGGCGGCAGTATCACCCTGAAGGGCCATGAGGTGACGGTGCTTCCGCCGTATAAGCGTGCGGCCTTGGGACTCGGACGCGTGTTCCAGAATTTCGGAATATTTCGAGAAATGACCTGTACGGAGAATGTGGTGACCGCGCTCGAGAGTCGCCAGCCGATGTGGGATAGTTTTTTCCCCTGGTCCAAGGGCAACAAGACCAACCGCGCGCGCGCTTTGGAATTCCTGAAAGAGGTGCATCTCGAGAAAAGCTGCGACAAACGTGCATCGAGCCTTTCGGGAGGACAAATGAGACTGCTCGAAATCATACGCACGCTGGCTTTTGAAGCCGAGGTGTTCTTGCTTGATGAGCCGACCGCTGGCGTTTCTCCCAAGATGAAAGAGGATGTGGCAGGGTTAATACGCCGACTAAAGGAGCTTGGTAAAACCGTGCTCGTCATCGAGCACGACATTAATTTCATTCAAAAATTTTGCTCGCGCATTATCGTGCTTGATATCGGCAGAATTGTTCTCGACGACACGCCCGATAAAGTGCGCCAGCACAGCTTGCTGCAGGAAATTTATTTCGGATCAACTTCCGGCAACGGGAGTTGATTTTCCAGCCAATACCGCCGCCTGCGCTTCTTTTTCGATACTGAGCTGTTTGCTGAGAGTTTGTACCTCAGCATCGGCGGGGAAGCGTTTCAGGGCGCTTTGTATCGCTTGGTCGGCCGTGTCGAGATTTCCAGCAGCGATAAGTGAGCGCACATAGGCTACGGAAGCCTCCTTTGCCTTCTCATCGCTGGAGGCAGCAGCTACTTCACCTGCTATTTTAACCGATTCATCAATGTCGGACTTATTGAGCTTGCGATCAGCGCCGCTCACTAAAGCTTTCGCGAGTGCGAGGCGAAGTTCGTGGTGATCGGGTTGCAGGCTGGTTCCTTCGCGCAGTACTCGCAATGCTTCGGCGCGGTTGCCGGAGTCAGAATGCAAGCGCGAGAGCAAAACGCGGGCTGAAGTATTCTGAGGGTTGAGTTTTATCGCTTGCGCGAGAGCTTCCGTTGCCTTGGGGGCGTTAGGAACAAGGGATAAGAGAAATCCCTTCTCGAAAAGGATCTCGTCCAGCTTGACCCAGGTGTATTTTGCAAAAAAGAGAGCTTCGTCGACGCTCTGCAGGGCGGCTTCGTTCGATCCATCTGCTTGCTGCGCGAGGGCCAGAAAATACAGTGTGTCCGAGTTACTTGGCTTCGTTTGAAGCGCTAGGCGGTAAGAGAGTATCGCCGGCTTATATTGACCAAGCGCTTGCTGCGCAAGGCCTTGCAGGACGTAACTTTTATCAGGGCGGGCAGCCCGTCCCTTAAGAGTTTCCGGAATCGCGGCAATGACGGCGTCATATTTTCCCACTTGCAGGAGTTGCAAGGGTTCGGAAAGCGGTCCCGCAAAGAAGCCCTTTGGAGCGCGTTGCGCTAAGGCCTGCACGGTGGCAGCGCTATTCGATGCTGGTTCAGCCAGCGCAGGTCCTGAGGCAGAGAGGATCAGGCAAAGGGAGAGTAGGGATATCGCAGATCGAATTAGGTTAGGCACGAAACCTCCGTGGAAGAAGCCACCTGTTTATAGACTGTTTAGGGCAAAGGCAAAACTAGCCGGGCTATTTTCCGGCACGGGCGCTGCGGACTCCGCAGCAGGGGAAAATGTCCGATAATGTGCGCAAAGGGCGCCCGAGCGGAGGCAGGAGCGACTCTCGTCGCTTTAAGTAACCCCTTGCATTTACTGGGATAAACCTAAAACAATTCGAGTGGATTGAGGAAGATGGCGATTTTTGTAATGTCCTGTGACTCGAATGTACAAAATTGCATCTTATGAAGTGTCACAAATGGGGTTATACCGGTGCAGTGAATATGGCCGGAGAATATATCCGGAACTGGGCTATCAACTCATCCTTTTTGATTTCCTATGCTCGAGACTAGAAAGCGAGTACTCATTGTCGACGATGAAGCAGGGGTTCGCGACTCTCTGCGCCTTCTTCTTAAAAGCAGCTTCGATGTTCATACCGCTGAAGACGGTCAGCATGCTCTCACCATAGTCGACGATATAAAGCCCGATCTCATCCTCTTGGACGTCTTGATGCCTAACCTTGACGGCATGCAGACACTTAAGCAGCTCAAGGAAAAAAGCGTCGATGTGCCGGTTATCATGTTGACGGCTACAAACACCGTAAAGACTGCCGTGCAGGCCATGAAGTGGGGCGCGATCGATTACCTCAGTAAGCCTTTTGAAGTTGAGGAACTCACCTCGTTGATCGTCGGCACCTTGTCCCTGGCCGACTCACGCAACGCGGAGGCGGAGGCCCCGAATCGTCGCCATATTCCCGCCCCGGATGCTGATTTCGGCCCTATGGTGGGAAAGTCTTCGGCGATGCGGGATTTGTTCCAGAAAGTGAAACAAGTCGCTGAGCGCGACACCACCGTTCTTATTACCGGGGAATCGGGTACGGGCAAGGAACTGATCGCGCATCAGATCCATCAACTAAGCCCACGTCGCGACGCTCCCTTTATTGCCATTAACTGCGCCGCCATTCCTGAAACTCTTATTGAGTCTGAGCTGTTCGGTCACGAACGCGGTGCTTTTACGCATGCCGTCGAGCGCCGTCTTGGACATTGTGAGCTGGCCGATGGAGGCACGCTGTTTTTAGATGAGATCGGTGAATTGAGCTTGCCCGTACAGGTCAAAATGCTGCGCTTCCTGCAAGAGCAGGAATTTTATCGGGTAGGACGCTCCAAGCCGATAAAAGTTGATGTTCGCATCATCGCTGCCACCAACAAGAATCTCGAAGAGCTGATCCGTGCCAAAACTTTTCGTCAGGATCTCTATTACCGCATCAATGTAATTGGTGTGCCGCTGCCGCCCTTGCGTGATCGCTACGAAGATATTCCGCATCTGGTGCAGCACTTCATCGCGAAGTTTAGCCCCGTGTATGGTGGTAAGAAGATCGAACTCAGCGCTGACGCCATGAGCGTGCTCGTCCAGTACGATTGGCCGGGTAATGTGCGAGAGCTCGAGAATGTGATGGAAAGCTTGATGGCGCTCTGTCAGCATGAGCAAATTACGGAAGCTGACCTGCCGCGTAAGCTGAAATCGAAAGCAAGTTCCGACGGTTTCCGTCCGGCGGTTTTCGACGAGTCCATTAAGTTCGAAGAGGCCGAGAAGATGTTCGAGAGCGAAATGATCATCAAAGCCCTGCGCAAAACCAACTATGTTCAGACACGCGCCGCCGAGCTGCTGGGTATCAGTCGACGAATTCTAAAGTACAAAATGGACAAGCTCGGCATTAGCGACAAGCCGGAGATGGCGGCAGTGACTGCCGGCGAGTCTAGCGAGGAATAGGAAGCGCCTATTTCTTGAAGAGGTCGTTTAGGGCGTCGAGTGCTTTGTTCTTGGCGTTATCCGTGCCCATGCTGCGATCGGCGGCAAACTCGAAAAAATCACAGAAGTTGGAGCGATTCTTTTCAAGGACGCGATCGGCTTGCGGTTCACGACAAGAGTTGTAGGCCTTCTCATCATAGAAGCTGCAATTACGACAGCAATGCAAGTCGCTCGCACACTTCAGGCAGCTTTCAGTGCGGCCAACAGAGCGTCGATCGGACAGCGCCTGCTCAGCGCCGCATTTGTAACATTGATAGGCCATGCCTCGTATTTTACCTCGGCTGGGATTCTTTGAATACGCCGCTCGGGGTATACTGTAAAAAGGCCCGTCTTTCTTGCAGTGCGCGACCTCATTCTTTCATCTTATAGTAGGCAGCGCTGCCGCCAAGTCATAACGCCGTTATGCAGGGGCGGGATTGAGGTTTAAGCGCTAATAGTCTGAAATGCTAGAGTGATAAACGCAGACATGTCCGCAAAAACACTAGGTGATGTCAAAGAGGAAGTGAAGGAGATCGCGACACTTCCACGCCGAGCTGCGCAGAGAATCTTGAATGAGACCCGCTGGTTTTTTCGCGTCGTCGTCTCTTCCTGCGATCGCTTCTATTGGGACAACGGATTTTCGAAGGCTGCTTCGCTAGCCTACACGACGTTGCTCTCGATAGTCCCGCTCATGGCGCTCGTGTTCGGCATGTTTGCTTCGTTCGCCGTTTCTAACGAGCACCTCCCGCAGGTGCGTCGCTTTATCTTGAAACAGTTTGTTCCCGACGTAACCAGTGTCGACACCGCGTTGACCTACCTAACGAAATTCAGCGAGAGCTTGGCTTCGTTGAATGTAATCGTTCTTGTCTTTGTGGTGGTTACTTCCATTTTGCTGATCAATTCCGTTGAGTATGCCTTGAATGAGGTGTGGCAGGTGTACGAGCCGCGCACGATTGCCCATCGCATCGCAATTTTTTGCGCCATCCTCGTGATCGCTCCCGCGCTGGTTATTTCGGCCTATTACTTCAGCACTGCTCGGCTTGAGCCTCTGCTGGCCGGGATGGGGACGGGTTCCTACATCGCCGTAATCTATAATTGGTTGCTGCCGTTTTTGATCGATTTCTTGGCGTTCGTCTCGCTGTTCTTCTTGGTGCCGAAGGCGCCCGTCCGTTTACATTCCGCCTGTTTTGGAGCTTTTTTGACCGCGGTATTGTTTGCGCTCGCGAAAGAAGGGTACGCCATCTACATCGTGAGCTTCGCCTCATATAGCGCTATTTACACAACCCTCGCTGCAATTCCAATTTCCCTATTCTGGCTGTATATCGGATGGACCGTGGTTCTGTTCGGCGCGGAATTAAGCTACCAGGCGCAATATCTGCCGCATCAGGGCAAACTCTGGAAGCGTTCGATTTTGGCCGTTGGAGATGGGCGGCTGCTGTTGGCTATGCAGTCCTTGGTTATTATCACGAGACGTTTTGTCGAAGGCGGCAAGCTCCCCAACGATATTGAGCTTGCTGAAAGTCTGGGTTGTAGCACGGTGGTGCTGAAGCCCTCGCTTGATGCCCTGGAGCGCGCCGGAATCATCTGCCGAGGCGACTCGCGCGATATGCCCCTGACCTTAATGCGCAGTCCGGAGAAGCTTACTCTCGCGGAAGTTCGGGAAGCGCTTTTCAGTTCACGCGCCTCGATACACTACCCGGCGCAAATGGCGAAATTGTTTGAGTGCTTCAAGCAGCCCGATCTTCCGCAGACGACCACGCTAGCTGATATTTGTAAGGAATAATACCGAATGGTAACTGTCCACACCCTGTCAAATGGGCTCGTACTCTTAATCGAAGAAATCCCGCACGTCGAATCAGCTGCCTATGAGTTGTTGATTCCCGGCGGAATTATTACTGACGAAGAAGGACGTGTCGGCTCCAGCCTTATTCTTGCCGAGCTGATGAGCCGAGGTGCCGGTTCGATGGACTCACGGGCAATTTCCAATGCTTTCGATTCGCTGGGAGCGGGTCATTCAGAGTCTGCCGGACATGATCGCTTCGGATTCCGCGGCATGCTTCTGGCGGATAAACTCGAAAGCGCTCTTGAGCTGGTTTCGATGATGGTGCAAAAGCCGCACCTGCCGGAGCCTGAGCTGGATAGTATTAAAAGCCTTCTTATGCAGGATTTGAGTTCGCTGGTCGATAATCCTGCGCGTCGCGTCATGATTGAGCTCGGGCGTTGTTACTATCCGGGAGTGTGGGGGCGAGCGAGTCTTGGCACCGAAGAGGGGATCCAGGCCACCACCATCGAGTACGTTCGCTCTGACTGGGAACGTCGCATTCGACCACGCGGCGCAGTGCTTTCGATCGCTGGTAAGGTTCGCAGTGCCGAGGTGATAAAGGTAGTAGAGCGACTCTTTGGCGCATGGTCAGGCACAGCTCTAGCAGTCCCCGAAATTGGGGAGATGCCCAGCCATAGGGCCCATCATATTGAATTCGAATCAGCACAGGTTCAGATCGCCTTGGCTTACCCGTCGGCGCGTTTCGGCGATCGGCACTTTTATGCCGCAAAGGTAGCCTCTGGAATACTTTCTGGAGGAATGTTTGGACGGCTCTTCATCGAGGTGCGCGAGAAGCGAGGTCTTTGTTATAGTGTGTACGCGAGACACGCCGCGAATCAGTATTACGGGACCGTGATGGCATATGCTGGGACGACCCCGGAGCGCGCCCAGGAGACTCACGACGTCATGCTCGGGGAGCTTCGCAATTTGCGCGGCACCGTCAGCACGGAAGAGCTCGCGCGCGCTAAGGCAAATCTGAAGGCGGGATTGATAATCGGAGAGGAGTCAACGGGGGCACGTGCCGGATCGAACTCGTCCGATTGGTGGCTTGGCAAGCGGATTCGACCACTTTCTGAGATCCTAGACTCGGTTTCGGTCGTCGATATCCCTGCCGTGGATGCATATCTGGATGCCTATCCAATTTCGAGTTTCATGTCCGTCTCGCTCGGTCCCAAAGCAGTTTCCTTAGCAGCATAGGTGGTAGTATGGCAGCGCACATTCTTCAACAGACAGTCCTTAAGAACGGCCTCACTATTCTGGGCGAAGCGAATCCGGCAGCGCAAAGCGCTGCGGTCGGCTATTTCGTAAAGACCGGCGCCCGCGATGAGACCCCGCGAGAAGCGGGCGTTTCTCATTTTCTCGAACATATGATGTTTAAGGGCACCAAGAAACGGAATGCGCTGGAGATAACGTACGAGCTTGGAAATATCGGCGCGCAAGCCAATGCTTTTACCTCGGAAGAAAACACCGTGTACTACGCTCAGGTCATCCCAGAGTATTTCGGCTATATGCAGGAATTGCTCTCGGATATGTTGCGCCCCGCTCTCGATGAGGGAGAGTACAGCACGGAGAAAAAAGTCATTCTTGAGGAGATCGCGCTCTACAAGGATCGCCCACATTTCTATTTGTTTGAACATGCTATGGCAGACTTTTTCAGCGGGCATACTGCTGGAAATTCCGTGCTCGGATCGACTGACTCTATTCAAGCGCTCGCGCGCGATGAGATGAAGGCGTACTTCGATCGCAGGTACGCGCCTTCCAATATGGTTTTAGTCGGCAGCGGAAATTTCGACTGGAAGACTTTCGTTGCGGATGCTGAGAAACTTACCTCAGCCTGGCAGCCCTTCGAAGCAAAGAGAGAAGTGCGACCACACTCGCCAGGCTCAGTGAAGCGTGTGTACCGTAAGAAGAACATTACGCAGTCGCATGTGCTTTTTATGACTTCGGGTGCTGGCGCGCAAGACGAGGAGCGTTATGCGATGTCGGTGCTTTCTATGATGCTTGGGGATTCTTCAGGCTCGAAGCTATATTGGGAACTTATCGACAAGGGTATCGCCGAAGATGCTGGCGCAGATAATGATGAACGCGACGGCACAGGCTGCTTTCTCGCCTATGGCAGTACCGCGCCGGAGCGACTCGATGAGGTTGCAGAAATTATCCAGAAGGTTCTGTCCAAACCTTTGGATTTCAGTGACGAAGATTTGGAGCGCGCCAAAACGAAACTCTCTTCGAAGATTGTATTAAGTGGCGAGCTGCCGATGGGACGCCTGATGGCGGCCGGGCTGGAATGGAATTATCGAAAGAAGCTGCATAGCCTCAAGGATTCCATCGCCAAAATTCGCGCACTGAGCAAGAAGGACATTCAGCAGGCCCTGGAGAAGTTTCCGCTTACGTCCTGGTCCGAATTTCGTTTGCTTCCTGAGTAGCGCCTTGCAGCTATTGGCAGCGGCAACTCAGCTATCCGTTGGAGTCTTACCAACGATATGCTGTTAGCTTCTTATCGCCAAGCAAAGGGTTAGTCGCTGGCGCGGAGAGCGCCCCTGGCGATTTTTGAATCTAGAATTGATTTGCCACTGAACTACAACTGAGCGCCGACGAGCGAGAAATTACTCGTCGTCGTCATCATCGTCTTCGTCCAGGTCATCGAGATCATCGTCGTCATCATCATCGTCGAGATCGTCATCGTCCTCGTCTTCTTCCTCGGTTTCTTCGGTGAAGATGTCGGGATCGATCTCTTGTAGCGCATCGGTAAGCGCCGAAATAACAGCACCAACCTCTTCTGCGGTGTAATCTTCGTTTTCGATTATCGATTCAACCGCAGCACGTACTTCAGTGAGCAGGGCGGTATCAAGTTCTGCGTTAGCCTCGTTGTCTTCATCGCTGGCTTCGGGGTCAACGCCGTAATCATGTTCGAGCGATTCCTGGAGCTCAGCGTAACCTTCCATTAATTGGGTAAGAGCGTCGATAATTTTTTCAGCAGCCTTCATCTTTAGTACCGCAAAACAGTTGTAGAATATCGCCACTGCCCGTAAGCGCAGCACGCGATTCGTTCTTGAGAAGGTAAAGCCATTCAACGCGCGAAATCAAGAGCAAAAAGGCATACTTATTCTCAGAATGTGATTGTCATTTCTAATGCTATCTATGATACTCTTCAGCGTTTGGTGCCAGTACGTTGATACCCTGACCTGTCGGAGTAACGTTTTGAAAAGAGTACTTTTTTCACTTATCGCAATTGTCTTCTGCGGCGCTTGTCAGCGTGGCGGCTCTGATGTTCCGGCGCACGCGTTTGTTGTTCCAAATTTGCTCGCGCAAAGTGAAATGCCGCGCGATCTGTTGAAGATCAATTCACTGGCCGTACTGCCGGCGCAAATTTCTCCGCAGGTTCAGTATCCAGAAGGCTGGGAGTCGACTGTTACCCAGGAGCTTAATCAGGCCGCGCGTGAACAGCTTGATTTGAGTCTTATCGCCGAATCGGATGTCCAGAGCGCCTTCAAGTCCGCGCCCGTGCGCCAGCCTCTCTCACCGGAAGAGGCCACTAAGCTCGGAAAGCGCCTGGGTGCCGACGGATTACTTTCAACGACGATCTTGCACTACGTCAAGCGCGTGGGCTCGGCGGTTGGAGCAACTACTCCTGCGGGGGTCGATTTTTCTATGTCGCTGATTCGAGCGAGCGACGGGAAAGAGGTGTGGGCCGCCAGTTACCATTTTCAAGATGAAGCGCTCAGTGAGAATCTTTTTAAGGTAAAAGAGCGCATGAATGACGGCCAGGGGCCAGGCTGGAGAAGGGCCGACGATCTAATGGCCGGCGGATTTCGTTCCGCTCTGAGTGATCTTTCCACGAAGCGTTTGGCGCAGTTCTCGGGGCACTAAGCCGAGCGGGGAGCCTCTCGAGGAGCCCCAAATTTCAGATAAATTATCCCCGTTTCGTAAACGTCACTAGTTCGTTATCATAAAACATTGCTTTATTTATCGGCTCCAAAAGAGGAGCGGTTCTGCATCTGAAGGGTGGTTTTTAAGTCATGGCGAGTACAGCCACAAAGCGTCGAAGTGTCTCTAGGAAGAAAACGTCCAGCGTTGCGGCGTCGAAAGATCGCAAGCTCTCTTCGTCTATGGAGTGGGCGAACGAAGCCTTGGCGGTGATCTTCTTCGCCTTTTCCATTTTTATTCTTATAAGTTTTCTTGCACATCAATTTGGGCAGGATGATTTTCAAGGTGGCAGCGGTTGGCGAATTTTTCGCAACCCCTTTGGGCCCGTTGGGCATTTCGTCGGTACCGTGCTGTCCGGTTTTATGGGGTGGTGTGCGCTTGCTCCAGTGGCCTGGGCTATGGTGCTGGCCAATTACTTTTGGAACGATCAGGACCTGCTCGATGATATTGGTAAAGCTCCCAAAATTCTCCTGCTGTTGGGGTTTGTCGGCATTTTGATTTTCTCGTGCGCTCTTACGGCAGTCTTTTGGGGAGCGACGGGTGGAGGCAGTATTGGGAATTTTATCGCCAAACCCTTGGTGCGCTTTTTTAGTGAAGCTGGGGCCATTCTAATAACTGGAGCGCTTTTCCTTTTGTCTTTCGCCATCGCGACGCGACAGAGCGTTGCTTCTTTGTTTGAGAGCGCTAAGTCTTTTGCTTACACTACCTTCTATTTTTTCGGGATTGGCCTGCCGCGATTCCTTTGGTGGTCGCTGCGTTCCGGGGCGCGTTTGTTTCTGCATTCGCTTGAACAGCTGCATGCCACCAAGAAGATCTCCAAACCTGAGTCGTCTGCTGATGACAGCGAGTTTAACAATTTCAAATTGCCCAAGCCGCGCATTCGAAAGAATGTCGTTCCTTTAGAAGAGAAGGTGGAAGCGCTCAAAGAGGACGAAGACGAGGAAGATGAGAGCGAGGACGAAGCGCCTGCTCACGCCGCCGAAGTCGTCAGTGAGGACGAAGATTCCGAGGAAGCGACAGAGCAGGAATCCGGCGGAGATATTTCGCGCGTCGTGGTGAAGCGCAGAGACGCGGAGGAGCGCGCCAAGGCCGCCATGGCAGCTCGCAAGAAACGCAAGGAGGAAGAAGAGCGCGAAATGAGCGCTCCCAAACTGTTCCCTGATTACGAGCTTCCAGATGTTGCGTTGCTATCCCCAGCTGAACCTAGCGTCGGCGGTGAAGATGACAACGAGCTGCGCGAGAAATCCCGCCAGATTGAAAACAAGCTAAAAGATTTCGGCATATACGGAAAAGTCACGCACGTGCACCCGGGCCCGGTTATTACTCTTTTCGAGTTCGAGCCTGCGGCTGGGGTGAAGGTTGGAAAAATTGCCGCATTGCAAGATGATCTCGCAATGGGCTTGCGCGCTAGCTCGATACGAATTATCGCCCCGATCCCGAAGCGCGGCACGGTGGGTATCGAAGTTCCCAATAAGCATCGCGACATCGTTCGCTTGCGTGACGTGTTAGAGAGCGAAGCCTTCCTGAGCGCCGAGTCGATACTGAGCGTGCCGGTAGGAAAGGACACCTACGGCGATCCGGTGGTTGCGGATATCGCGACCATGCCGCACTTGCTCATGGCAGGCGCGACCGGTACCGGTAAATCAGTTTGTATCAATGCCTTGTTGGTCAGCTTGCTGTACCGAGCGCGACCGGAAGAGCTTGGGTTGATCTTGATCGATCCGAAGATTCTTGAGCTGAGCGTGTATGAAGATATTCCGCACTTGAGAGTGCCGGTAGTTACCGATCCGCGCCAAGCCAAGGGCGTTTTGACTTGGGCCGCCAATGAGATGAATCGACGTTACCGCATGATGCAGCGCTTCGGAGTGCGCAACATCGATGGATACAACGCCCTTGTTCGTGGCGAAGAGGTTAAAGACACTAAGCCCATCGTGGAGGACGTGATCCAGCTTGAAGAGGAGAGCGTCGTGCAATCAGGTACGATTGCACCTGCCGATCTTGACCCGCAGACCGCAGTGTCTGTGGATGCTGAAGGTGAAGTTGAGGTTCAGGAGCCGATTGCTCCTGAGAAGCTCGAGCCGCTTCCGAAGATTGTCATCGTCATCGACGAGTTGGCGGACTTGATGCTGACGGTGGGGCGCGACATTGAGGAGTTGATCACGCGCTTAGCACAAAAAGCACGTGCCGCTGGTATTCATTTGATTATCGCCACTCAACGTCCATCGGTGGATGTTATTACAGGTCTAATTAAGGCGAACTTCCCGGCGCGTCTTTCTTTCCGTGTTACTGCTCGCGTTGATTCTCGCACCATCCTTGATCAAATGGGCGCAGATAAGCTGCTCGGTCGCGGAGATATGCTCTTCATGTTACCTGGTGCCGACGGGCTGCGCCGTGTGCATGGCGCGTTTGTTTCTGACACCGAAGTGAAGCGCGTTGTAGATTCGATCAAGAAGCGCTGTAAGCCGCAGTACGACGAGCGCATTATGGAGATCTGTCAGAAGGCGATTGAAGAAGACGAGAACGGTGAGACGAAGGATCTGCTTAATGATGAAGGCGAGTATGACGCCATCTATGACAAGGCTGTTGAGCTAGTATTACAGAAGGGGCAGGCCTCGACCTCCATGCTTCAGCGCGCTTTCCGCATTGGGTACAACCGCGCTGCCAGAATAGTAGACATGATGGAGAAGGAAGGCTTGGTCGGTCCGATGGACGGAGCTAAACCGCGCGAAGTAATCGTTCCCACGCACGATACCGAATCATAAGCTCCAATCCAGCAACTTCAGAGGGTTAGCTTTTCGAGCTGTTTGCCTGCAGGATTCCTGCGTAAGGATCGTGCAAAAATGAAACGCTGTGCGAAAGTGAGATTCGATCCTCGATCTCATCACGTTCAAGCTTGTTAAAACTAATTGGCCTGTTGAAGCGTAAACATAAGCGCTTTGCTCACACTGTTGATAACTTCGCTTTTGGAAGTCCAAAAAAAATTCTTCGAGCGAAAACCGCAAATCCATTTTGTGCGGTGTTTTTGATTGAATTTGGCCGCGTGCGGGGGTACTTACAATATCAGAACGAAGAGAGCTGAGGAGCTCTCGAAGGAAGCAGGTGAAAGCCTTGTTCCTCTAAGATTTCCGGGTTCGCCCGGCAAGTAGTAGAGGAAGACATAAACCGTAGGGAAACTTAAGGTTTATTGTTTGCTCTCAGTTACGCCTTCGGGAACCTTACGCTTCGGGTGACCGACTCTCATGGAAAGGGTTTCATCGGGTGACCGATGGAAAGCATCAGGGTAGGCGAAACAAGGCTTCGGTTTTGTCGTCTAGTCGATGGAGAAAAGCCCTCACCCCCGGTAGCTCGCAAGATCTGTTGGGGAAACTGAGAAAAGCTGTAAACGGTGAAACCGGAAACGGGAGTATCCGCTATTAGCAAAACTGATGACAGCGAATCCCGAAAGGGACAAAGCTCATCGTGGAAGAACCTGCGAAAGTAGGAACTGTGAAAACAGGCAACGCCACCTCGAGAAACAGCTGCACGCAGAAAAAGTTGAAATCCTCAAAAAATTTCAACGCTAACTCAGAGGGTGAACAGTCTACCATTGGAGATCTTTGCTCAAGTTCTTAAGCTTCGACGTACCTAACGGCACGTGCCTTCAGTTTGGTTCCAACTTTCGCTAACCCGGGAGTAGGCAATTATTCACAAAGGCGCTTAAGGCTTCAAGGCGAGAGTTAGAGTTCCGCAAGGAGCATAGCTTACCGCCATGCGCGCGACGGCGTTCTTAGTGGAGACACGAGGAACCCGTCGCGTTTTCTTTTGTCATCTGATCGCCCTGATTTCTATACCGCGGGGCCGCGCTCACCTCTCGTCGCGAATAAATCCAATAAAATCAAGCTCGTTTGCCTAACTACCTGCAATCCTTTATTATCGCGTCCCTATGCGCATATTCCTTGTATCCCTTGTCTCATCTCTAGTGCTTGCCACTTCGGTGACTGCTCAATCTCGTGCCTTTGACTGCGATCCAAGCAAGAAAATCTCTCTCAAAAGCGCCCAAGAGATTGTTACGCGGGTGCAGGACAACTACGCCAAGGTGAAAACGCTACAGGCTAATTTTCTTCAAGATTCATTTGTCGCCTCGCTCGAGGTCTCTGAACTCAGCTCCGGGCAGGTCTGGTTTTCAAAGCCTGGAAAAATGAAGTGGCTTTACAAGAGCCCAGAGGAACAGACCTTTATCGTGCGCGACGAAACTTTGTGGCTCTATCAGAATCGTGAAAACCAGCTTTTGATCGATGACTTTCGAAATGTTCTGATTTCCGATTTGCCGGTCGCGTTCCTGATGGGATTGGGCAATCTGTCGCGTGATTTCAAGTTGACGACTGCTTGCCAGGGGCCGGAAGGAACAGTTCTGGAGTTTGTCCCTTTAGCCGGCGACGCGCAGGATCCTAAGCAAGCTCTCAAGCTGTTTCGCTTGTTAGTGTCCGTTGACTACTACCCAAAGGGCGCAAAAGTCTCTGACGTTGGCGGCAACACCACGGCCATTTTGCTTGAGGATCGCAAGACGAACTCGGAGATCGGAGATTCTGTTTACGCCAGCGACTTTCCGAAGGGCGCTGATATTAATGACCGTCGCAGTAAAGACAAGGCCTGAAACGTATGAAATCAAAACTATCGATAATCGGCGAGCCTTCCGGCGGGGAATCCTGCTGTAGTAGCGGCGTCTCGATGAATGTGCAAGAGCACGATTACGCGGTTGAGCCACAGTCGTTTCAGGGGCGCGCCGCCGTGATCACGTTGGGCTGCGCGAAGAATCAAGTGGACTCTGAGGTCATGCTCGGGGTTCTGAAAAATAGCGGATACGAGATAGTTACCGACGTGTCTACGGCAGATGTCGCCATTATCAATACCTGTGGTTTCTTAGAGAGTGCTATCAAGGAAAGCATCGACTGCATTCTTGATGTCGCGGAGTATAAGCAGTCCGGGCGCTTGCGAAAGTTGATCGTGGCGGGCTGTCTTGTGGAACGCTATAAAGGTGACATCAAGGCGGAGCTTCCCGAAGTCGACGAGTTTCTGGCAATCGATGATGTGTTGAAAGTCAGCGAAGCAGCGGCCGGAACCTTGCGCAACACCTTGGATTCCGCTGCGAGACCTTACTTCCTATATGACGACAATATGCCGCGCTATTTGGCGAGCAAGCGTCATACGGCGTACGTCAAGATTTCTGAAGGCTGCAATCGTCCCTGTACCTTCTGTATTATTCCCAAAATTCGCGGCGGAATGCGCAGTCGTACCCTCGAGTCAGTAGTTCGCGAGGTGGTGAGTTTAGGCGAGCAAGGTGTGCGCGAAGTTAACCTTGTTGCCCAAGATCTGACTTCCTACGGCACGGATCTGAAGGGCCCAAATTTAGCGAAGCTGCTACAGTCACTCGACGCATCCAAGGCGGTTGACTGGGTTCGCATCCTCTATTCGTATCCGATTGGAATAGACGAGGAACTTCTCGATACCATCGCTGCCAGCTCGCATGTTTGTAAGTATCTGGATCTACCGCTCCAACATTCGAGTGAGGCTGTCCTCAAAGAGATGAAGCGTCCGCTTGGCCGCTACTCCCCGCGCAAGGTGACGGAGTTCATTAAGTCTCGACATCCCTCCATTCATATGCGAACCACCTTCATCGTGGGATTTCCCGGCGAAACGGAAGCCGATGTGGCGGATCTCGAGCAATTTATTCTGGAGGGGCACTTTTCCTCGGTCGGAATTTTCACGTACTCTCCTGAGCCTGGGACTCCGTCCCACGACATGACAGGGCAGGTCGCAGAGGAAGAGAAAAAAGCTCGGCGCGAGCGGCTCATGCTGGCTCAACAGAGTGTCGTGGAAAAACGTCTACACTCATACGTTGGAACCCAGTTGCGAGTTTTAGTCGAGGGTGAGCACGAAGAGACTGAGCTTTTGCTTACCGGACGCGCTGAATTCCAAGCGCCTGACGTGGACGGTATCGTGATATTGAACGATAGCGATTGCGATTTGGCGACCGTGCAGCCGGGCGATTTTGTGCAAGTTGAAATAACCGAAGTTGCCGGGTATGATCTTGTAGGAAAGGTCAAATCCGCAGAGCGTACGCAGAGCATAGAGTTACATGAGCACATCTAAACCGCGCATCGGCATATTCATCATCGCGTACAATGCCGTCAACCATCTCGTAAAGACCATTTCGCGCATTCCCAAAGAACTTTACGACGAGGTCGACGAGATTTTCGTCATAGACGACTGCAGTAAAGACAATACGTACTATGCCGGGGTCGGATACAAGGCCGAGCATAAGGTCGATAAGTTAACCATTCATCGTAACGAACAAAATCAGGGCTACGGCGGCAACCAGAAAGTGGGCTACCGCTACGCTATCGATCGAGGCTTGGATATCGTTGCCTTGGTACACGGCGATGGCCAGTATGCACCCGAAGCTCTCCCGTTTCTGTTGGAGCCGCTGGTTAAGGGGCAGGCTGACATGGTTTTCGGTTCACGGATGTCGACCCCCAGCGCAGCGCTTAAGGGCGGTATGCCGCTCTACAAGTACGCTGGCAACCGAGTGTTGACCTACCTGCAGAATTACCTGTCTGGGCTGCATCTAAGTGAATACCATTCAGGTTACCGCCTATACTCGACTCAGGCGTTAAAGCAGATCCCGTTTGAGTCGTTCACCAACACCTGGCACTTTGATACGCAGATCATATTAGCGATGGCTGAGCGCAACATGCGTATCGTAGAGCGTCCCATTCCGACGTACTACGGGGATGAGATTTGTCATGTTAACGGTATTCCGTACGCACTGAACTGCTTGAAGACTAGTTATCGATTCTACCGCAATCGCCAGCGAAATATATTAACATATCCAGGGGTTGCGAGTGCAGAGCGGGGTGCTTCTGAATCAGATGTGGGCAGCGCGACGGTGGTCAACGCTAAAGCACAGAAGTTATAGAACATTCATTCCCGTCTCCAGCATAACACTGGAGTAGATACTGAATTTGCAATACAGTTTTCGCGAGTCAGTCGCGCCGGTTTCTTCCTCGGTTCTTAGCAGTTCCTTTAGCCGAAAGGTTTTCTCAGTACATTGAATTCGTTCTGTACGTGGTGTGCAGCGAGAGCTCAGGCAGGGGGATTTACATGGCCGCACGAAGAAAACCAGTTAGGGAGCGCGACATCGTGTCATTTGGGCGTCGTACCCCGCGCTTCAATTTATTAGAACTGCGCGAGGAAGTGCTGGAAACCAGCAAACTAGCGAAAATTGTGGCTCCCGGTCGCTTTCGCCAGGCCAAATCCTCGCTCCAGGCTGCTCCGCCGGCCTCGAATGAAGACAGTCCCTTTCTCTTTCAGTAAACCAGGCAGGCAAGAAGCTCGAAATCATGAGCTTTTCTGCTCAGCGCTCAGCTTCTAACCTCTGGCACCAACAATCTTTTCGCAGTAGCCTAGACAGCGTGTGCAGGACCTTAGTTTCACGCCTGCGTGGAGAATCCAATGCCTAAGAGCTCTAATATTCTGGCACTCAATGAACTGGGCCAGTCGATTTGGTACGACAATCTTTCCCGTAACGTTCTTAACACCGGCGAGCTAGCGCAGATCATTCAGTCCGGCGTTAGTGGTCTGACTAGCAATCCAACCATTTTCAAGAAAGCGATTGCCGACACGTCAGACTATGACTCGGATCTTTTGCCTCGTGCGAAGAAAGGCATGAGTACCGCCGACATCTGTGAAGATCTGATGGTGGCAGACGTTGGGGCTGCTGCGGATCTCTTGTTGCCGGTATATCGGCAAACGGATGGTGCCGATGGATATGCCAGTATCGAAGTTTCACCTTTCCTGGCCCACGATACGAAGGGCACACTCGAGGCGGCCAAGCGTCTCTGGTCACGGCTGAATCGTCCAAACATCATGATCAAGATTCCGGCGACTGAAGAGGGGCTGGCCGCCATTCGCAGCACGCTTGAGCTGGGAATCAACGTGAATGTCACTCTCATATTTTCCGCAGCCATGTATGAGCGTGTAGCTGATGCTTATATTTCTGCGTTGGAGTCACGCCAAGCAAAGAGTGCTGACATTAAGAATATCGCCTCCGTGGCGAGCTTCTTTGTCTCTCGTGTCGACACGATCTGTGAAAAGACCTTCGATGCGATGGTTAAAGCAGGCACGGCGAAAGAATCCGACAAGCCTAGCTTTCGTGCCAAAATCGGCGTTGCCAATTCCAAGGTGGCGTATGAGAGCTACGAGAAAATCTTTGCTGCGGATCGTTTTAAGAAGCTTAAGCAGCGCGGTGCTCGCGTGCAGAGACCCTTATGGGCCAGCACTGGCACCAAGAGCGCAGATCTGAGCCCTGTGTTGTACGTAGAGGAGTTAGCGGGCCGCGACACCGTGAATACGGTTCCTCCGCAAACCTTGCACGCGCTTATCGAGAAGATGAAGGTTGCGCCGCGTTTGCATGAGGGGCTGGCGGAGGCGAAGAAGCTTGTGGCGCATGTGAACGCGCTTGGACTGCCCTTTGATAAACTGCTGCTGGACCTGCAAGCAGAGGGCGTTAAGCTCTTCTCGGAGTCGTTCCAGGAACTTCTTGATTCCATCGAGAAGAAGCGCAAGGCTTTGGTGTAGCGCGGGCGACATTTCGTTGTAACGATCAAATCTTGAGCATCACGGGACAGGACTATGGAAAATCCATTCGCCGAAGGGGAAAATCGAGTAATCAGACCGCCGTCCACGGCTTTAGTTATCTTCGGTGCCACGGGAGACCTAACGCATCGCAAGCTTATCCCGGCGCTCTATAACCTTGCGTTTGACGACTATTTGCCAACCGGATTTGCGGTTATCGGAGCAGCTCGCTCTAAGCTTAGCGATGAGGAGTTTCGGGCAAATTTATTCGAAGCGGTAAAGAAGTACTCGCGTCGCACGGTCAGCGACGAGCTGTGGCAGAAATTTGCGCAGAATATCTTCTACCAGCCGCTTGATGGCACCTCGCAGGATGATTTCGTGAAATTGCGAGAACGACTTGCCGATATTGGAAAACAGAAAAACGAAGAATTTAATTATCTGTACTACCTGGCCACCTCTCCTAATTTCTTCGGGCCGATTGCTGCTAACCTGAAGGCCGCTGGTTTGGTTGAAGAGTTCGGCAAGGGCGTGCGTTCGACTTCGTTGATTACCGAAAAGCCCTTCGGTCATGATTTGGACTCCGCGCGCGAGCTGAACGCGGTGTTGCGCCAAAGTTTTGCCGAGCAGCAGATCTACCGTATCGATCATTACCTTGGGAAAGAAACGGTGCAGAACATCTTGGTGTTCCGCTTCGCGAACGGCATCTTCGAGCCGCTCTACTACGAGCGCCCGCCCGAGTGGGCTGACACCAACCTTTGGCCTGGCCAGAACCTGAGCATCCCCAACCCCATCCCGATGAAATCGATGATCTTGGGGACCATGGCGTTACCCAAACTCCACAAGACGCCACCAAGGACTCCTCCCCATTCAAATACCACGCTAGGTTCGTTGACATAAGTGGAGTTGTTGTTATTGGCAGGACAAGTGGTATTGCTCTTTTTATGGGAGAAAAACAGGGCTGGGAAAAAATCGCCAGAGGGTGATGATGATCTGTCTTGAAAAGTAGCAGAAGAGCAATCCGATGGCGTCGGTGGTAATGGTGCAAAGCCACCTAAAAACATCATGAACAGGGAAAAGAAAAAGATCCCCAGGCACATGAACCAACCAAAACTGATCCCATCTCCTGTCGGTACTTTCTTCGCCACCACGTAGTTACTCCCGTAGAAAAACCCTGTCAAGATAATCGCAACATACCCAAACCCTGGTCCAGTTAAGGCTTCATTAACA
>JAFLCA010000052.1 GCA_017302875.1 Deltaproteobacteria bacterium | reverse complement strand
GAGCGTGCTTGGCGTTCGTCCATACATGAACGCGAACGGCATTGATTATGAACAATTGTTTTTCTTCTGCTTGGTGTGGGGTTTCGGGGGCGCTTTTATTTCCTTGGCGCTTTCTCGTATCTCCGCGAAGTGGATGATGGGGGTCAAGCTTATCGATCCGCAGCGTCCGGGAGATGCTCAGTGGGTCTATAACATGGTCGAGCAGATCGCTAAGACTGCCGGCTTGCCTCGGACTCCTGAGGTCGGAATTTACGAAAGCCCGGATTCTAATGCCTTTGCGACAGGTCCAACTAAGAACCGCGCGCTGGTTGCCTTCTCGTCTGGAATTCTTCGCAACATGAGTCGCGAAGAAATTGAAGGTGTCGCAGCCCATGAAGTTGCGCACATCGCCAATGGCGACATGGTTACGATGACCCTCTTGCAGGGCGTGGTGAACGCATTCGTAATGTTCTTCGCGCGCATTATTGCATTTGCGATCTCCCAGTCCGTGCGCGAGGAAAGTCGCCGCATGGTGAACTTCCTGGTCGTGGTCGTGCTCGATATTCTCTTCGGAATTCTCGGCATGCTTGTCGTAGCTTGGTTCTCTCGTCAGCGTGAGTTTCGGGCTGACGCTGGCTCAGCCAAATACGTGGGCAAGTCGAAGATGATTGGAGCCTTGAAGGCGCTTGGTCGTCGCATGCCTACACCGGCGGACATGGCCCAGGCTCCTTCGCTTTCAGCGATGAAAATTTCGGGACCTGCTGAGAAGCCGCACTCGTTGCGTCTATTGATGGCTACGCATCCGCCGCTCGAAGAGCGCATCAAGGCCCTCGAAAGCGCCCCGTATTAGGGCGAAGCGGGTCATGCTATCCGTTGAAGGCTATGTGTGCCCGTGCAGCATCAAGCAATAGTTCTTGCCACTCTAAATGCCAAGTATAGCCACGCTTCGTTTGGGTTGCGTTATCTATATGCGAATCTAGGCGCGTTGCGAGAGAGGGCTGCAATTCTTGAGTTCGAAATTAGTCAGCGTCCGAGCGACATCGTTGAGAGGATCTTACAGCTCAACCCTACAATCGTGGGGCTGGGTGTATATATTTGGAATACGGATCAAACTCGTGAAGTAGTCGCTTTGATCAAGCGATTGCGTCCGCAGGTGACGATCGTTCTGGGCGGGCCCGAGGTGAGTTACGAGTCTCAGCAGCAGGAGATTGTTGGGCTGGCGGATTATGTGATTTGCGGTGAAGCCGATCTCGCCCTCCGTGAGCTGTGCGAGACCTTGCTGGCGGGTAGTAGTCCGGCGCAGAAAGTTATATTTGCCGCCGTTCCTGAACCGAAGGTTCTGACGTATCCCTACGAGTACTACAGCGAAGCTGATTTGAAGAATCGCATCATCTATGTGGAGGCCTCGCGCGGCTGCCCGTTTACCTGTGAGTTTTGTCTTTCCTCGTTGGATATTCCGGTGCGGCAGTTTGATCTCGAGCCATTTCTGGGAGAGCTTGAGCGTCTGTGGCAGCGCGGGCTGCGACAGTTCAAGTTCGTCGATCGAACTTTCAACCTTAACTTACGAAACAGCAAAACCATTCTTGAGTTTTTCTTGAATCGCTGTGAGCCCGGAATGTTCGTGCATTTTGAGATGGTGCCCGATCGTTTGCCGGAAGCTTTGCGCGAGTTAGTGAAGAAGTTTCCGCCTGGCAGCTTGCAGTTCGAGGTCGGTATCCAGTCCTTTAATCCTGAAGTGGGAAAGCTTATTAGTCGGCGTCAGGACTTTGAAAAGATCGCTGATAATTTAAGGTTTCTACGCGCTGAGACGGGAGTGCATGTGCATGCCGATCTTATCGCCGGATTGCCGGGCGAGGGGCTTGAGAGTTTTGCTGCCGGATTCAATCGCTTGGTGGAGCTCGATCCGCATGAGATTCAAGTTGGAATTCTCAAGCGCTTACGAGGTACGCCGATCGTGCGTCACGATGCGGAATGGGAGATGGTGTACAGTCCGTATGCTCCTTACGAGGTACTGCAAACCAAGCTGATCGATTTTTCCACGATGCAGCGATTGCAGCGTTTCGCTCGCTATTGGGATCTGGTGGCGAATAGCGGGCGGTTTAGTCGCACCAAGTTGTTGTTGTGGGAGCGATCTCAGAAACCATTCGAATCTTTTCTTGCGTTTAGTGACTGGTTGTACGCAAAGATCGGCGCTCGGCACGGCATCGCTGTGAAATCACTTTCGGAGTATCTGTTTCAGTTTGCTACAAGCGATCTTGGACATTCGCCGGCAGAGGTCGGACCAACGATCGTCTCAGACCTGCAGCGCTGTGGGATTGAAGATTTCGCGAAATCGCTTCGTCCCTTCGTTCCAGAAAAAGTTCGGCAAAAAACGAACGGCTCAGTATTATTACCGAAGAGGCAGGGAAGGCACGTAGCGCAGGCTCAGTAGGCCTCGGGGGAAGCCGCATTTTCGATCTAAAGCCGCGCGCCATCCCCGCCGAATAGGTTATTGAAAGGATTAAGAGAATTATGAGGCGATCTCATAACTCCGTTATGAACTTTTTATGCTAGACAGCTAAAATTGTTCAAACTTTTTAATCTCTTTTGACATCTTTAGATGTGGTGGCTATAACAAAACTTACCTTAAAAGATTTAGATACTGGTATTGATTAATATTTTTGAGGGTATCGAGGCGTGAATAAGTCAGAGTTGATTGAACGTATGGCCGAGAAGTCGGGCATTAACGTAATGCAGTCAGAAGAGGTGGTAAATCTCATCTACAAGAAAATGCGAGATACCATGGTAAATGGCGGACGCATCGAGATCCGCGGATTCGGAAGCTTTGTGGTTAAGGAATACCAAGCCTATCAGGGCCGTAACCCAAAGACCGGAGAAAAGATTTCAGTGCCTCCGAAGAAATTGCCATTCTTCAAGGTGGGCAAGGAGCTCAAGGAGCGCATCGATCAGTCGATAGAAGAAGGTGCGGCGACCGGTAGCTAAGGCCTTTTCTAACTGCCAAAAACTCCCTGCTCGTTGCGCTATCCGCCAGAACGGATACGGTTTTATTTTTTAGACTTTTGTACGGAACTTTAATATGTCAATCGACTTTTTAATGGACTTAGAGCGGGTTATCGATAACGGAAAAGAAGTTTATGCTTGCCCCGGGGTTAGCAGAAACCAATGGATTATCGGAAAACCCCTTGAAGAGCTCCGAAAGGTTGCTAAGCGCAGCGCTGATCACAAGAAGCTGCCCGTTAATATCGTTCGTCTCATGTCTAAGGCTGATGCTATCGCTGGCGACTTGTTCCTTGTTCCGACCACTATCGGAGAGCCTGGCGCGCGAGGGGAGCCGCAAATTCAATGGTCGACCGTTGAGACCCGCGAGGCTGCCGAGATGATGCGTGACGTAAAGCACGGCCCATCGCCGTTCTTCGGAATGCAGGTTGAAGAGGCTGTTGCGCCGTCTAATCCGGCGTAATATCTTCCGGTAATGTCGTTACCACTTCCAGCTCGAATTCGAGTCGCAGAAACAATTTCGTCCCGCTATGCTGGGAATGAGCGTCCCTCGTCCTGGGATTTGAGAAAGCCGGGCGTCGATGTCATTCGCACTGCAGACGGGCACACGCTAACTCTTCACAGCGATGGTGGGCAGAGTCCTCCTAAAAAGGGATGGGAGCTGATGCTCACTGACTCACGCGATGATGGGTATGCTTGGACTCTTTACGCGCTGCCTCGCTAGCCGAGCACCGTTTCGAAGTCATACCAGCTGACACCCTCTTTTTTCCTTTTTTCGTTGGACCATCGTTGCATGTCGACGTAAGTGGGCTCTGCGCTCAATTGCGGCGCATGGTAGTCTTCAGGGCCAGTGTATTTATACGTGGGGATGCGTTGTCTCAGCTTATTCGCAGTATTTTTGAATTTGAAACTCCAAGCGACGCTAGTCGATTTACGCCGATTGATGACCGTATTATGGGCGGGCTATCGAGCAGTCGCGTTGTCGCTGAGACTTCGAGCGTAGCAAGGTTTGTCGGCGCAGTTTCTTTTGAGAATAACGGTGGCTTCGCCTCCGTTCGCGCTGCGCTCGAAGAATGTAACTTTGCTGAGGATGAGGGTATATGCCTTCGGATCAAAGGGGACGGCAAGCGCTATAAGGTCAGGCTGTTGAATGACTCGAGCTCTAACGCAGTCGCCTATGAATCTTCTTTTCTTGCTTGCGCGGAGTGGCGGGAGTTTCCTGTTCCATTTTCATCTTTGGTACCCACCTGGCGTGGCCAAGTTGTACCTGACGCTCCGCCGTTTAATAGAGCAGCGGTTGTAGCTCTCGGTTTCATGATCTCCGAACGGCAGGAGGGGGACTTCGAGCTTTCTATCGACTGGATCCGCGCTTACCGATCCGCCTAATTTGCCGCTGCATTACTATCTTTTAGCGGAGAGGCGTAAGATCTATCCTTGCTTGGTCGCTCGGATTCGATAGGGGAAGCCTTGATTTATCACATTGTTGCTCGAAAAGACTGGGATGCTGCTTCGCGCAGCGGGGTCTACCGTGGGGATACTCTGGAAACAGAGGGCTTTATCCACTGTTCCAAGCTCGAGCAAGTATTGAAGGTCGCAAATGCCCGATTTCGCGGGCGTTCGGCATTAGTCCTTCTGGCTATCGAACCAAGCAAAGTTTCCGCTGAAATTAAACACGAAGATGGCGGCGGGGGGGAGCGTTTCCCCCATATTTACGGCGCACTCAATCTCGAGGCAGTAGTCTCGGTGATGGAGTTTTCGCCGCAGGGTGATGGGACGTTCGATTTGCCCGATGAGCTTCGTGCTGAGCCGCGCTCGATACGAGACGTTCTGCGTCACCCTTTGCTGGGTGTTCCTCTTTCGCTTTTGATTCTTTGCGCCTTGTGGTTTCAGCTGCGCGATTTCGATATAGGTGTATTTGGTCAGGGAGACTTTATCCAGTACTGGGCCGGCTCACGCCTGTTCTTTGGCGGTGGCAATCCCTACGACTTGGCTCAGATGGCGGGCATGGAGGCACCTTATAAATCCGAGGCCATCATCATACTGACCTGGAATCCGCCGATAGTCTTCCCCGTAATGGCGCCATTCGCGCTGCTTCCCTTTTACGACGCGGTGCTGGCTTGGCTGATTGTTTCCTGCGTCGCGTTTGCTGCATCGCTTGCGGCACTTTTTCGCTGCATAGACCTTAGGCTGATTACTCGCAGCGCTCGTGTTCAGTGCGCGGTTTTTCTTTTGAGCTTTTATCCCGTCGCGATGAGCCTTACGCGCGGGCAGCTTAGTATTTTGCTGCTTCTCTCGTTGAGTGCTTTTACGCTTTTGTTTTTAAGTGAACCGCGAAGCGCGCGCCGCTTGTGTATTGGTGGAATTCTTCTTTCGCTGACTATGCTTAAACCGCATCTGTTATACCTCGTGTATATCTGGTTGTTTGCGAGAGCTTTGCGGCTAAAGGAGTGGCAGCCTGTTGCCGGTTTGCTTGCTGGTTCCGCGTTGTTGGTCTTAAGCGCGGCGCTATTTCGGCCGGAGATTTTTAGTTTGTTTGCGAGTGCCATTTCCACCCCGCCGATTTATTGGAAAACTCCGACGCTGGGAAGTTGGCTGCAAACGCTCTCTGAGGATCATCGGACGGTATTGCGATTTTTGCCAACCGTCCTTACCGGCGCTTTCGCGCTGTGGTGCTTTCTTCGCGATAAGACGGGACGGCTTTTCGAGACTTCGATTCTGTTTATCCTGATCCCGCTCAGTTTACTCACGTCACCCTACGGATGGCAGTTTGATCAGGTTTTACTGCTGCCCACAGCACTTTGGTGCTTTGCGAGGGCGTCTGAAGGTGGGTCGAGGTTAGGGTGGATGTTGATCGCCGGAAACGCGGCGATATTCCTGAGCCCTCCGATGATGGGAATGCACCACTTTGTGTGGTACCCCCTCGTTTTCTTTGTCGTTGGGAATCGTTTACGAACTCTGGGAGGGACTGAGGCAACTGGTATAGCCCAAGCCGCGTAGGGCGCGAATCATGGCGTACTCGCTGAATTGAGGGCCGATTATCTGCAGTCCCAGAGGTAGTTTCTCCACGCTTAAGCCGGTAGGAAAGGCCACGGCAGGAAATCCAAGCACGTTTACGCAGCTTGCAAACTGAAATACTTGTTGGGACCACAACTCTTGCGAGCCAACCTTATACTTCGCGGTGCCGTGTGCCGGCGGTAAGGTGGCGGTAACGGGGGCCAGGACAAAGTCATACTTATCCCACAGCTTCTGAGCGGAGAATCGCAGCTGATCCACCTTGGCCCAGCAGCGCAGCACACTTTGAGGCGTTAGCGCCGGAAGTTCCGTTGCGATGCGCTGACGCAGATTCTGAATGGTGGGGCCCTCGCTACTCAAATTGCGAGGGTGGCCTGACTCTTGGGCCAAAAGGTCTTCGAGCATGAGCGAAGCCTGCGCGGCCAGGATGATGAAAATTTCAAAGCAGCTCGAGAACTCGCTGGGGCAGCGTTCCTCGCCTACATAGCCCTGAGCTTCAAGCTTCTTGACTGTGCTGCGTAGTTCGGCCGCGATCTGCGGATCGCTCTCCACGCCGTTCATGGCGCTGTAATATAGGAAACGTTTCTTCGCGAACTGCATGTCGACTGCCCAGGGGGGCGGGGAAATGCTGTAGGGGTCGGCCGCATCTGCGCCGCTCGTTACGCTCAACAAGAGCTCCAAGTCACTCAGGTGTCGAGCCAAAAAGCCATTGCGCCGAAAGAGGCAGGAAATCGCGTGTGGCGGAGAGCTCATGCCGCCGTCACTGAGTATGCCACGGGAGGGATACAGCCCGAATAGTCCTGAGAAGTTTGCCGGAACTCGTACCGATCCGCCGGAATCAGAGACAACCGCGAATGACGCAAAATTGCTGGCCAGTGCTGCAGCGTCGCCGCCACTCGATCCGCCTGGTGTGCGAGTCAGATCGAAGGGGCTGCTGGTGCGTCCGAAGACGGGATTATCAGTGTAGTATGACTTCCCGTACTCGGCCATGTTGCCTTTGCCCACACAAATGGCACCTTCGTCGAGAAGCCGCTGCACGATAGTCGAGTTGCGTGGACTCTTTTGAATTTCTCCGTGTGTGGAGCCGTGTCGCGTGGGCAGTCCTTCCACGTCGGTGCTGTCTTTCGCCGTGAAGCAGACGCCATGCAAACGGCCGCGAGAGGTCCCGGCTGCAATTTCTCGCGAGTACTCAGATGCTCGTTGTAGGGCCTGGTCGCCATTCACGAGCGACAATGCGCGAATCGAGCTGTTCAACCGGTTAATGCGAGCAAGGTAGAATTGCACGGCTTCGGTGCAGGTGAATTTTTGTGCGCGGATATTTTGGGCGATGTCTCGAATGGATTGGCTTTCGAGGCCTAGCTGCGCGGCGTTCATGGTATTAAGACTCGTCAGTCATAGTCGGATAGATCTGTTGGACGGGCTGTTCAGCAAACAGACCGGTCAGATCTGAGCCGTGTTTTGCGTACGTGCTGCGCGCAAAGGAAATGTCACAAACATAGTGACGGCCGACAAAGTCCTTGCCCTTATTCAGTCCCTTAAGAGGGGCGCCCAAGGAAAGAGTTGAAGAAGCGTACAATGCTCCCGGCTCTGCAAGTCCTGTATCGACATTTAGTCCCGGCGGAGCTTCGATACAATGCACCGGCGTTCTCTCCTCGTTGAGCAACTCCGAGATCGCCGTGATGAACTCATCACTGGAGGCGCCGGGGTTATAGATTCCGAAAATTATATTGTGAGAATCCTTCAAGAATTGTGTGAATGCATCCATCTCGTCGGCTGACTCAGGGTCGGGCAGCATGACGCCGAGCTTCTCAAGGGCAGTGACCTGGTTGGTAAGTTCTTGACTCACTGCAACGCCGGGATCTAGCAACAACAGCACCTGGGCTTGCGCACCGGCATTTACCAAATGTCGAATGGTCGCCAACGCTACGTAGCCAGCCAGGGTATCTTTGGCGATGCTGCAAACTTTCCCGCCACTTGCGGAAAGGCCGAGCGCAAAACGGACCACCATCGCCATACTGTACGAGGCTGCCTCTGCCACAACGTCTTTGGTGAGACAGAATTCTTCGGCAAGCTCCTTGTGCATCTGAGCAATTGAGGCGCTGGAGAAGCCAGAGAAGAGAGCGCCCGCTTTCGTTTTAAAATCTGCTGTAGTTTCAGGAGCCGACATAGTATTACCTGCCTCTAGCGTAGGGCCTGATTCTCAGAGAAAACCGCTGCTGCGACAATACTCTTCGTGGTAGAAGTTAGGAACCTAGGCACTTTATTGATCCCTGTTTCAGTATGACGCCCTCAGACTCTAATTCGCCCCCAGCGCCGAAACTATCTGATGCGCGGACTCCCATTCTAATCGTGGACGATAACCCTCAATTCGCCAGCGTTTTGCGCAAAATTCTCGAGGGGGTGTTTCACTATACCAATATAACAACAGTTGACAGTGTTAATAAGGCGTTTTCTCTGATCAACGCTGCTCCGCATCAATTTCGTATCCTTTTCGTCGATTATCGCTTTCCATCCGGGGAAAATGGAGTGCAGCTGCTGCAACGCCTCTCTTCTGCCGGGTTTTTGAAGGGGAAAGCGGCTTTCCTCATCACTTCCGAGCCAAATCTGGACAATTTCAAGCAGTCGATGGCGGCGGGTGTCGTTGGGGTGGTAGCTAAGCCCTTTGATCGCGAGGACCTGCGCCGTCAGCTCGAAAAGGCCGAACGCATCCTGCTCTCTGAAAACATCGATAGTTTTTAACCTTCTTTTGCTGCCACCAATCCGGCCTTCGCTTGCTTGACTACTTCTCGCCATAGCCTAAAATATGGGCTCTTTGCGCATTGCGCTCAATTTTTACGTGGTGGTGTTTTTATGAAGAATAAGCCTGTCATTGCCGTCGTCGGTGCAACCGGTCTCGTGGGAAGTGAAATGATCGCGGTAATCGAGCAGCTTAAAGTTCCGTTCAGCGAAGTTCGATTGCTGGCCTCTCAAGACTCGGTCGGTGAGGTGTACAAAGTTGGAGATCAAGAGTCGGTCGTTGAGGTTCTCGACGAGAACTCCTTCAAGGAAGTCGATATCGCACTGTTTGCGACAAGCGCGGAGCTTGCAAAGAAGTTCGTGCCGATTGCCGTGGAGCAAGGAGCTTTCGCCATCGACAACTCGCGGCAGTTCCGTATGGACAAAGATGTGCCGCTGGTGGTTCCCGAGGTGAACTGGCACTTGGTGAGCGATAAGACTCGTTTGATCGCTAATCCAAATTGCTCGACGATTCAGTTGGTGCCGGTGCTGAAAGCTGCCCATGAATTAGCGGGGCTAAAGCGCGTGGTGGTTTCGACCTATCAGGCGGTTTCGGGTGCCGGCAAGGCTGCTCTCGATGAGTTGTGGGCGCAAACGGTGGCGGTCTGCAATCAGAAGGATATTCCGATTGAAGAATTCCAACATCAGATCGCGTTTAACTGTATTCCGCAGATCGATGTCATCCTTGAGGACGGCTACACGCGTGAGGAGTATAAGATCATTAACGAAAGCCGAAAAATTTTGGGACTACCCGAGCTCCGTATCACGGCGACGGCAGTGCGCGTCCCGGTGTTCCATGGCCACGCTGAAAGCGTGAATATCGAGACGGAGCGTGAATTGAGCCCGGAGGCTTTCTTGCGCGAGCTCGGTCAGCGCGAGGGAATCGAGGCTTATCCGGCCGCAGACGAATACCCGATGCAGATCAACACCGCTTCTACGGACACTATTCAAGTTGGTCGTGTGCGCCGTGACGAGTCTGTTGCGCATGGATTGAATTGTTGGATCGTAGCTGACAATGTGCGAAAGGGCGCCGCGCTGAATGCGGTCCAAATCGCCAAACGTCTGATCGAAAAGTTCGCCTAGCGTGCCCAACGTTCGTCTGGTCATCGAGTACGACGGTTCGCATTTCCACGGCTGGCAAATGCAGCCCGGCGTGCGCACCATCGAAGGCGAGATTGAGCGCGTACTGGAAATGGTGCTGCGCGAAAAGATCCATCCGGTATATGCCTCCGGACGAACAGACGCCGGGGTGCATGCGCGAGGGCAGGTGATTAACTTTTTCACCAGCCAGGAGCAGCCAGACGTCCTGCGCGTCGCACATTCGCTTAGCAATATTTTGCGCGGCCAGCTTTCGGTGCTGCAAGCGGATATCGTTCCAGATGACTTTAACTCGCGCTACAGTTCGGTTTCCAAGCAATACACCTACTCGATTCTGAATCGCTTGGGCCCGGCGGTGCTGGATTATGGAAAGGTCTGGTACATCGGCTCAAAGCTTGACCCGCAGCGTATGAACGAAGAAGCCAAGGCCGTCATCGGTGAGCACGATTTTACCAGTTTTCGCGGTACCGGCTGCAACGCGAAAACGCCGGTAAAAACCATTCTTGAAAGTGAGGTGCTGGTAGACGGCCCGTTTATCCGCTACCGAGTTGTCGGCACGGGATTCTTGAAGCATATGGTGCGCAATCTCGCCGGAACTTTGGTGGATCTCAGCAGAGACTTCTTGAGCCTCAAGAGTATGGGCGCGATTTTGGCTGCCCGCGATCGCAAACAAGCCGGGGTTACCGCGCCAGCACATGGATTGTGTTTGGACTGGGTGCGTTACAAAGACGAAAGCGCCGCTGGTGCAGCGCGGTAGTAAGCGACAATTTGCAGTACGAGATGCCACAATCCGTATAGTAGATACTGTAGTCCGATGGTGTCTTCAAAGACCCATGCCAAAAGGATCGACAGAATCGCCGCATTCATAGCGGCGATGTACAGTACACCGACCAGATAGCCGCCTCGTATCATGGTGATATCCGTTTGTCGGCGCGAGATGTCGCGCATGTTCAAAAGCAAATCGATCCCGTATCCCATGCCCACAACCACGCACATCAAATCGTGAGATTGCCGCCAGAATGCGAATGCGAGTGCCGCAGCGGGGATGGTAAAAAGAGGGGTGATATAGGGAGCCATCGAGATAAAGGCGTTGTATTGTGCGGTGTGTTTTGTGTACTCGTACTCGAAGTGGCCCGAATCTTTCTTTACGTTCATGCTGCGGGCGCGATTACCCACCAGCCCCGACACCAGGGAGTGCTTGAATTCATGAATGAGGACTGAGCCACGACCTTGGATAAAGTACGCTGCGACGAAGAGACCCGGCACGACTCCCAGCGCAAAGCTTTGCAGATGCACGAACGCCTCTGAGCTCCAAAGCTTTGTGAGCAGACAGAAATTTAAAATCGCTAAAACTGACAGGAAGAAAAGGGAGCTAAAGAAGGCCATGCCCCCGACGCGCATCGGTTTTCTGTTCTTATCGAGCTTGCCCATGCAGTTGTTATGGAGCCGCGAGTCCTCGATGCTTCAAGTCTCGTGGCTTGCGTACTGGCTACGCTAGCATAGGTGCCTAAACGGCGCTTAGCGCGCCATAAAAAGAGCTTTCGCCAGTCTGACGTTATCAATCCGGTACTTACCCGAGCTGATCTTGTTTTTAATCTTTTGGATCTTCTTCCGGCGAACGCCAGAGAGCTGATTGACCATCTTTTCCGACGTAACTTGCGTTTCCATACTACTCCCTACAAAAACTACAATTTTGTATGGGTTCAAGTTCCGTCTTGTTCCAAGCTAAGCTGCCTTAAAGGCTAGGCTTTTGCTGGTAATATCCCTATCACTAACCCCAACCGACCAAGCGCTGTACAATTTTGTGCGCTCCAAACCGGCCACAGATAGTATCGTGCACAAAAGTGAACAACTTGAGGATTTGGGACAAAAAAATTCGTCTGGGTCCGCCGTTTCGCCCTAAGCGCTCAGAATTATGAGCTAATTTATCCGCTATCGCTAGTTTTCGAGAGCTGCGAAGCCGGGCAGGCCTTTGCCCTCGAGCAAAGCCAGAAAGGCGCCGCCGCCAGTCGAGATGTAGTCGAACTTATGATCGAGCTCCATCTTGTGGATGGCAGCGTCCGTATCGCCACCGCCGACGACGGTCATTCCATGGGCGCTGGCGAGGGCTTCGATCATGTCGGTCGTGCCTTTGGCGTAATCTTCGTTTTCAAATGCGCCCATCGGGCCGTTCCAAATGATGGTCTCGGCGTTGTGGAGAACTTCACGGAAGAGCAGTACAGAAGCGGGCCCAATATCGAGTGCCATCATGTCCGCTGGAACCTCCGGAGCTGGTACAGGGCGACCCAAGCCCTTGGCGCTAGGTGAGGGGGCGACGATAAAGTCGACCGGCAAATACAATTTGCAGTCGCGTCGTGCAGCCATGCCGAGAATCTCAAGCGCTTTCGGGAAAAGTTCACGCTCAACGAGCGAGCGTCCCATTTGCAAGCCTTGCGCGGCCAGAAAGGTGTTGGCCATGGCGCCACCGATAATCAACTTGTCGGCTTTGGTTACGAGGTGGAGCAGGGCATTGAGCTTCGTGGAAACCTTTGATCCGCCCAAGATGACGCAGAGCGGGGGCTTCGGTTTGATAAGAGATTTTTCGTAATACTCCATTTCCTTTTGCATCAGGAACCCGGGCGCCTTCTCTTTGAAAAGTTTCGGCACACCTACCATAGAAGCGTGTTTGCGATGAGCAGTAGCAAAAGCGTCCTGTATGAAGACCTCGCCGTTCTTGGCGAGCGCCGCTGCGAATTGCGCGTCGTTTTCTTTTTCGCCTGTGTGGAAGCGAGAATTTTCAAGTAACAAAACTTCGCCTGCCGCTAACGACTTGGTTAGCTGCTCGACCTCTGGGCCGATGCAATCGGGAGCGAGTCGCACCTCCTTGCCGAGGAGTTTCGTGAGATGATCGGCGACGGGCTTCAAAGAAAAAGCCTTATCAAACTTGCCGTTTCCATCACCAAAGTGAGACATGACGACGGCTTTTCCGCCCTGCTCGATGACGTACTTCAGCGTGGGCAGGAATTGTTGAATGCGATTGTCGTCCGTGATGGTGAAGCTTTCGTCGAGTGGAACGTTCAAATCGGCACGAATAAGCACTCGTTTGCCAGAGAGAGGGAGGTCGGTCAAAGTCTTCATAACTGCAAAGTATCTATTTCAAATTCTAAAATGTACGGCCCAGAATGTAAGTCAGTTGACTAAATTCCGCTAGTCTCATCGATAAAAACAGTTTGCAAATTAAATTCTTTTTCCAGGCAGCGTGCCAAGGCTCGAACGCCGAAAGTTTCAGTGGCGTAATGACCCGCAAAGATCGCGTTGATGCGCAGCTCCTTGGTGAGGTGATACACTTCGTGCTTTGGTTCACCCGAGAAATATAAGTCGAGGCCGGCCTCGGCTGCTGCTTTTACTCCGAACGCTCCGGAGCCTGTGACGATTCCGACGGTACGGATGGTGCTATTGCCAAAGGGTAGCACCAGGGGCTCTTTTCCACCAATCAAGGACTTAGCTTGTGCGACAAAGGAATCAAGCGAGCGTCCCTCGCATTCACCGCGCGCTCCGATCAGCGAGCCGCTGTATTCGCAGAAGCCTTCGAGGTTGGACAGCCCTAGAAAACGACCCAACTCCGCTCCATTTCCGACTTGCAGATGGGCATCCAGTGGCAGATGCGAAGCATACAAAGAGCAACCGGCTTTTTGAAGGATCTCGACCTTCCTGCCGAGTGTGCCGGTGATGGGCAAGGGGCTGCCCCAAAAGAGGCCATGGTGAACAAGGAGCAGCTTTGCTCCGCAGGCAGCGGCTTTCTCTATGATACTAAGGCCGGAGTCGACCGCGACTGCAACCTTGCTAACCTCGCCCGATCCGCCCTCTACTTGCAGGCCGTTCATAGCGACGTCCTTAAAGAGCTGAGGACTGAGCAGGTTATTCAAATAGCCGGTAATTGCACTGAGTTTAACCATAGAATCAGGCTCCAAAAGCCTACCTAAGCGACTTGAGTCTGCAAGGCGTTCATATATTTACTTTTTTAGCCTTCCTGACGTAAAAAATCTACCTCGCCTGTGCGTGGCTGGGCGTTTTGAGAAGTGATATGGTCTGGAGCCTACGCGGGTAGATTAACTTTATCGTTATTGTAGTTGAAGCAAGGCTGAACAATGGGTTGGTTTTCACGAGCAAAGGCGCCCAAGCCCTCTCTCGAAGAGTCAGAGCGTTCCCAGTTGCCCGATGATATTTGGACTAAGTGTCCTGAATGCTCGGCTATTTTGTATACCAAAGAGCTACGGCGTACCTTCGGTGTATGCCTTAAGTGCAGTTATCATTTTCGCCTCACCGCGCAGCAACGCATTCCGCTTCTTATAGACCGGCATTCTTTCACCGAACTCGACGCTAATCTGAAGCCTGGCGATCCTCTTAATTTCCGTGACACCAAGAAGTACAAAGAACGTGTTAAGAAGGCCGAGAAATCCAGCGGATCCAACGAGGCGGTCATCACTGGACGTGGTCGGCTAAGCAACATCCCCGTTATGGTGGGGGTATTCGAGTTCTCCTACATGGGCGGTAGCATGGGCTCTGTGGTTGGCGAAAAGCTGACTCGTATGATCGAAGTGGGCACTGCTGAGAAACGCCCCGTAATTATTGTCTCCGCCTCAGGTGGAGCTCGCATGCAGGAGGGTATTTACTCCCTAATGCAGATGGCCAAGGTTAGTGCGGCACTGGGCAGGCTAGGGCAGGCTCATATCCCATATATCTCGGTTCTGACCGACCCGACCACGGGCGGTGTCGCTGCATCCTTTGCTATGTTAGGTGATATCATCCTGGCTGAGCCCCGAGCTTTGATCGGCTTTGCAGGTCCGCGTGTGATCGAACAGACCATCAGACAAAAGTTGCCTGAAGGCTTTCAGCGCTCTGAGTTCTTGCTCGAGCACGGCATGGTCGATCGCATCGTTCAGCGTGCTGAGATGCGGGACGAAATAGCCGTTATCCTCAAGAACTTCGGATTTTAGCTGGCCCCTGCGGGCTGCCCTGGAACCCCTAAAACTCCCAGATTTAGCCTGGCGTGGTGCCGGTGTTGCAGTACTATAATTCGGAATTATTAGTGCCCATGAAGTTAAGCTTTAACGTATCTGCGAAATCCATGCGTCGGGTCCTCCTTGCAGGGCTATTGCTGTCCTGCATCGCGCAGTTCTTTGTCGCGGCCCGCACATACGCGCAAACCAAGCCCAGTCTTCTCGCTCCCAATCGCAAGTACCTCTATACCGAAGACAGCAAGGGAGTGAAGAAGACGAAGACGAAAACTATCGCTGCCATTACGCGCGCATGAAAAAATGCTCCAGATCAGGTCGACGTAAAGGCGGCCAATGCTCAGTTTCTAAAAGAAACCAATGAAATGAAGGGCAGCGGCGGAGTTGTTGTCTCCCGCGGGGGCATTCAGGTGCAGGCGAATGATGCTCTCGTCAATATGGAGACAAAGGATGCTTCCTTTGACGGGAATGTGGTGGTTACCGACAATCAGGGTACTCTCAATGCGAAGTCGGGAAACCTGAATCTCGACTCCGAAACGGGGAAATTCTCCGACACTCAATTTACGTACGAAGAAGGACTCCTTGATATTCAGGCAGGCGAGATCGAGAAGTTGTCTGAGACTGAATTCGAGATGCGCAATACGACCATGTCGACCTGTCAGTGCGCAGACGATCAGAGACCCTGGAGCTTGCATTCAAGCCGCGCGCACATAACTCAGGAGGGCTACGCGCACACCTATAACACGTGGATGGACTTTCACGGGGTTCCGATTTTCTACACCCCGTACTTGGCCTTTCCCGTAAAGCGCGAGCGTCAGTCGGGATTGTTAGCGCCTGATTTCGGGTACAGCCGCGAGAACGGTTTCTTGGCTCGTATTCCTGTGTACGGAGTTATTAACGACAGTTCTGATATTACGATTACTCCGTTTATCCAAACTCAGTCGCGTATCGGAAGTAGCTTCGACTATCGCCAAGTATTCTCGCGCTACAATCGCGTGCGTAGCCGCTTGCTTTACTCGGATGACGCGCGGCGAGGGCCGAATAATTTGCAGGGCACGAATACTGACGGTGTGTACGATCCGAATTACAAGGAGAACCGCTTCGGATACTACTATGGCCAGGAGTGGACGAGCGCCCCGGATGCCGATCATAACTCGGCCTTTTTGGCTGATATTCACTACGTGAACGATGACTTGTTCCTGCGAGAAATGGACGATGAGACTATCGGTGTATACAACTCACGCTATGCCACCTCCACGGTTTTGGCGCGAACCTCGGTCGGCGACGTCGGGACTGCTGAGTTGAGCGGGGAGTACAACCAGTCTTTTTATTCAGATCCTGATCAGACCTTCCAGCGTCTTCCGGAAGCCTCTCTCACTGGCATGAAAAGCTTCCGCGCCTTCGGCTCTAATCCTTACGGACTCAAGCTCGTTACGCAGGGCGGTTTGTATGCAACTGACTTCGTGCGGTCGGAGGGCTATGATGGCTGGCGATTCAATGCGACGCCGCGCATAGGCGTGCCATTCCATGTGCAGAATTACGTTAACGGTCAAATGGATTTCCTGGTTGACTCGGCGCAGTACAAACTTCGCGACACAACGGTGCCGGGCAGTAGCCCTGAGGAAAACTTAGATTCCTCTCAGGACCGTCGCATTTATGCCTTCAGTTATCGGATGGGTACTGGCGTCGAACGCGTATATCAACTGGAGAAGGATAACTGGCTAACCTGGGTGACTAGTCTCGGGCAGCAGAATCAAGACAATAAGCTCGTTCGCCTTAAACATACCGTTGAGCCCTTCATGAGCTACACGCATGTTCCTGACGTGGATCAGGACGACCTGCCGCTTTTTGATAGTCGCGATCGAATCCGCGCTCGCAAGCTTCTGACGTATGGATTCCGCTCGAATTTGTATGGTCGGTTTCTTTCTGATCGCCCCGGCAGAGACACGATTTCAGAGCTAACCCCGCAGGTCGAAGATCTGCCTTTGCTCGACATGGATCGTCCTATCGGAGACATTGATGGAATCGATCAGGCTGAGACCTTTGGGGGCGGCAATGTCTCGATACGGCCCGGTGAGGTTCGTCCTATTGTCAGCTTCGGAGCCAAGCAGAACTACGACTTTGAGCAAACAGATGACTCTGACCCCGATGACAATCTTGAGCCGCGGCCGCTATCTGACGTGAACTCCGACGTAACATTCTTCCCCTCTAACAACTTCGCGCTGCGCTTTGAAAATAACTATAGCACTTATAATCAGAACTTCTCGTCTTGGGCTTCGTCCTTGATTTTTAACGATGATCGGGGGGACTCGATTCGTGCGCGCTACTCTTTTGTTGAGAATAATCCTGATCAAGGCGACGATAGCGGGGTCAGCCAATTAGAGACCAACGCCGAGCTTAAGGTCAGTCAGCAGCTTCGCCTCGGCTACTATGGGCGCTATGATAATCAGGCTAAGCAGTTTATCGAGAGCCGCGGCGGTGTGCGCTTGTATAGCACCTGCAACTGCTGGCATTTCGATTTCGCGGTAGGCAATCGCGTCAACCCCGACACGCAATACGTGAATGTGAGCTTTACCTTTAGCGGTCTCGGCTCCGTCGGACAAAAAATCGGCTATGGCGGAGATGGGCCTGGCGGCGGTTCCTAGCGACAATTAACGCTATACGAATGTTGGTAAAACATACGCCGCTCTCGGTCCGCTTCACTAGGACGGGGACTGGCAAATTTCTTAAAATCTAGGTACCTTACAGCCGGTTTCAGAAATCGCCCTGAACCCCTGAATTTATAGAACTGGCCACGAGCCCGGAGGAATGTTCATTGAAGAGAGTGCTTGTTACAGGAGCCGCCGGCTTTATCGGGAGTAATCTCGTCCACTATCTAGTCGCGCAGCGCCCGGACTGGGACGTGACTGCCCTCGACCTGCTTACCTACGCTGGAAACCTCGAAAATATCGCCGTACCGTTGCGCGATAAAAAGATAAAATTCGTCAAAGCGGACATCCTCGACGACGGGACGATAGGGGATTTGTGTCGGTCTCATACCTTTGATTTCATTTTCCACCTGGCTGCCGAGAGTCATGTCGATCGTTCCATCCATGGTGCGATGGCATTCGCGCGCACCAATGTGCTTGGAACTCAGAATCTTCTCGATCATGCCATGGCGAACGGCGTGAAGCGCTTCGTTCATATCTCGACCGATGAGGTATACGGATCCCTCGGGCCGACGGGAAGATTCGTTGAGACAACGCCCTTGGATCCCAGTAGCCCATACTCGGCGTCGAAAGCTGCCTCTGACCTCATGGTGTTGGCAGCCTGGAAGACCCACAAGTACGACGCGATCGTCACGCGTTGCACGAACAACTACGGCCCCTATCAATTTCCCGAAAAACTAATTCCGCTTTTCATCACGAACGCACTGGAAGGTAAAAAACTTCCGTTATACGGGGATGGCATGAATGTGCGCAGCTGGTTGCACGTCATGGATCACTGCGAAGCACTTTTGAAGGTCGCTGAAGGCGGTCAAGCCGGCGAAGTGTATAACATTGGGGGTTCAGCCGAGGCAGAGATCCCTAATCGCGATGTTACCTACGCCATTCTGAAGTTGCTCGGAAAGTCTGAAGACCTAATTCAGAAAGTGGCGGACCGTCCCGGTCACGATCGTCGTTATGCCATCGATTACAGCAAAATTAAGTCCCATCTTGGTTGGTCGCCGCGTACATCGTTTGCGGATGGACTGAAGAGTACCGTTGAGTGGTACCTGAATAACCGGGCCTGGTGGGAACGCATTAAAACGGGCGAATATCTGAAATTCTACGATAAGAATTACGGGGATCGGAAGTAGGATGAAAATTCTTTTGTTCGGCGGCGCCGGCCAACTAGGCTTTGAGATCCAGAAGCGCGCCTTTGATTTGGATTTCGAGGTAGTTTCTCCCGTATTATCGGAAGTCGATATCACCAACGAGCATCAAGTAACCTTTTTGTCGCAGAAGGTGCGCGCGGATCTGGTAATTAACTGCGCGGCATATACGGCAGTCGATAAGGCCGAAACGGATCAGGAGGAAGCCTACAAAATTAATCGCGACGGCGCGGCTGTCGTTGCGCGTGCGGCTCGTGAAGTCGGTTCGCGCATGATTCATATTTCAACTGATTATGTCTTTGACGGCACGGCCAGTGCGCCAATCAGCGAGTCGCACCCCACAAACCCCATCAATGTGTATGGGGCCTCAAAGCTGGCCGGTGAAATCGAGGTTCAAAACGTCTTGGGCAATCGTGCCCTCGTCGTGAGAACTTCATCTCTGCATGGGCAGCGCGGGGAAAATTTTGTTCACACCATGGTGAAACTCTTCACTGAGCGTGAGGTGGTGAAGGTGGTGAACGATCAATGGATGTCGGCGACCTGGGCCGGTTGGTTGGCGGAAGCCGTGCTTGATCTGGGAAGGACTGATTGTCATGGTCTGGTGCATGCCAGCTGCGCGGGCGCGTTGACCTGGTATGACTTCGCCGCCGCTATTCTCCAGCAGGTTCAAGAAAAGAACGAGGCGGCGCGGCGCTGCAAACTGGAACCCACCACGGCGCAAGCTTTTGCTCGACCGGCCCGGCGGCCGCAGTATTCTGTTTTCGACTGCACTCGTTTGACCACCTTGCTGGGACGCAAGCCAATTTCCTGGCAGGACGGACTGCGCAGTCATTTACGAGAAATCGGATACTAGAACTAGATTTAACCGGGAGACTGTATGGCAACACGAAGTGTAATTTTGGCGGGCGGACAGGGCGCACGTTTCTGGCCCATAAGTCGGCGCCACAAGCCGAAACAATTTCTATCGATCAACAGCAGCGGCGAAAGCTTGATTCAAGCTACCGCGCGACGCATTGAACCTTTGGCGGGGAAAAGCAATTTGATGGTGGTGACTGAGGCGCAGCTTGTACCACTCATCCATGAGCATGTCCCGTATGCCAAGGTTATCGGGGAGCCGATGCGGCGAAATACAGCAGCGTCCATCGGATTGGCCGCGGCGGCGATCGCGAAGGAAGATCCGAGTATCGTGATGGCCTGTTTTCCTGCCGATCACGCTGTCGCCGATGAACCGAAGCTCTTGGCGGTTCTGCGCGAAGCCGTTCAGCTCGCATCATCGCACGATGTGTTGGTGACCATCGGTATCCGGCCGACTTTCCCGCATACGGGATATGGGTATATGAAGCGCGGAGCTCCGATTGCTGGAAACGGATACGCTGTCAGTCGGTTCTACGAGAAGCCTAATCTCGAACGCGCCAAGCGCTACTATGAATCAGGAGAGTTCTTCTGGAATAGCGGTATGTTCGTATGGCGCGCCGGGGTGATCTTGGATGCCTTTAAAGAGTTTATGCCTCAGTTGCACGAGGGGCTCATGCGCATTCAAGCCGCTATGGGAACTGCTCAGGAAGAGAAGGTTATGCAGGAAGTCTTCACGGGGCTGGAGTCGATTTCTATCGACTTCGGAGTCTTGGAGCATGCGCGTAATTGCGCCCTTCTGGCGGCCGAGCCTTTCGGCTGGAATGATGTGGGCTCTTGGGATGCGTGGGCTGAGAACTTTGAGCCTGACCAGATGAAGAATCTGTTGCACGGGGACGCCATAGTCATTGACTGTAAAAACTGCGTCGTTCATTCTCAACAGCGGCTTACCGCCGTTATCGGTGCGCAAGACCTGGTTATAATTGACTCGGGCGATGCCTTGTTGGTTTGCCCGCGCAGCCATGTGCAGGATGTGCGCAAGGTGGTTGAAGAATTGAAAAAGCGTAACCGCGAGAATCTGACCTAATTTTTAGAATAAGCGAAGAGTATTGCAAAGGATTTGATATGACGAAGAAAGTTGCTCTCATAACAGGTATCACCGGCCAAGACGGATCGTATCTCGCCGAGTTTTTGCTCGAGCAGGGCTATAAGGTGTACGGCATGGTGCGTCGCTCCTCGGTGGAAAAGTTCGAGCGTATTTCGCACCTGATCGGAAAGATCGAACTCGTGCAGGGCGACTTGCTCGACCAGTTTTCTCTGATTTCAATCTTAAAGGAAACGAAGCCCCAGGAAGTTTACAATCTTGCTGCGCAAAGTTTCGTACCTACGAGCTGGGCTCAGCCGGTGCTGACTTCTGAGTTCACGGCGATTGGCGTGACCAAGCTGCTTGAGTCGATTCGACTTGTCGATCGCAACATTCGCTTCTATCAAGCCTCCAGCTCCGAGATGTTCGGCAAAGTGCGCGAAACACCGCAAACTGAACTGACGCCATTTTACCCGCGTTCACCCTATGGTGTTTCTAAGGTGTACGGGCATTACATCACGGTCAACTATCGTGAAAGCTACGGCCTCTTTGCCGTATCGGGAATCCTCTTTAACCATGAATCGCCTCGTCGCGGACTTGAGTTCGTAACTCGCAAGGTGACTCATGGAGTGGCACAAATTAAGTTGGGATTGGCAACG
>JAFLCA010000051.1 GCA_017302875.1 Deltaproteobacteria bacterium | reverse complement strand
ATTTCAAGCTCGAGCAGGCGATCGCCCAGCTCTTCTCGAATGGAGGCGCAGGCTTTTTTAATCGCTTCCTTGCCCGTAACGAAGTGACTTACTGGGTAGAAGGCTGCCTTATCGAGGCGTCGTAGCGTCGCTCCCGAAATACTGTCGATCTCTCGAATCTCTTCGATATCATCTCCAAAAAACAGAATCCGAATCGCGCGCGCATCTTCATCGGAAGGGAACACATCGATAGTTTCACCACGCACTCGGAAATTTCCACGACCGAACTCCAAGTCAGATCGGGTGTACTGCATGTAGACAAGTTTCTGAATAACCTCTTCACGCCCGATGCTTTGCCCCTCTTCGACGAACAACATCATATTGAAGTAGTCTTCAGGCGCACCAAGACCGTAGATACAGCTTACGCTAGCGACCACGATGGTATCAGTCGCCTCCAGCAATGCGCGCGTGGCGGAATGGCGCATCTTATCGATCTCTTCGTTGATGGCGGAGTCTTTCTCGATAAAGGTATCCGTCGAAGGGACGTAGGCCTCAGGCTGGTAGTAATCGTAATAACTGACAAAGTATCGCACGCGATTTTCAGGGAAGAACTCTTTGAACTCCCCGTAGAGCTGTGCCGCGAGCGTTTTATTCGGGGCGATTACGAGCGCCGGCCGCTGTTGCTTCTCGATGACATTCGCAATCGTGTACGTCTTACCAGAGCCGGTTACACCTAACAGCGTCTGGTAGGAAATTCCGTCTCGCAAATTGCGATCTAATTTTTCGATAGCCTGCGGCTGATCCCCGCGCGGGGCAAAGCTCGAAACGAGCTTGAAGGGCACCGCGTTGGGACTATGCCGCTGCTTAAATGGTCGAGAATCAGCCATGCGAGTTTAAATGAAAAAGGGGCGGACTTGCGCCCACCCCTTTAGTATCGAATCAGTTGTCGACGTCTGCAAGTACAGCGTCAAACTACCGATTATCGACGCGAAAGCTTACGTTCTTCAGCTTCCTTAATGCGCTCCTTAGCGAGCTCAATCGAGACGACTTCCGGGAACTTCTTACGGCGCTCGGACTCGTCAAGTACTCGGTGCGTGGTGTTATAGATCGCCATCACCTTCTGAGTGACCCAATTCTTGTTCCAGCCACCTTCGATGTACTCACCGCCAACGGAAATAACTCCGCCGGAGTTAATTACAAAGTCTGGGCAGTACAAAATCTTCTTCTCTTCAATTGGAGCGTAGAGACTCGAATCAAGAAGTTGATTGTTTGCAGCACCAGCGATGATGTCGCACTTCAAACGACCGATCGTCTGCGGATTGACCGTTTGGCCAACAGCGCACGGGGCGTAAATGTTGCACTGCACATCATAGATAGCATCCGTGCTGACAACTTCGGCACCGAACTTCTCTTTAGCAACGCGCAATGAAGCTTCGTTCGTATCGCATACGACGAACTTGGCACCGGCTTCCTTGAGAATTTCAAGAAGGTACATACCGACGTGACCAACGCCCTGCACCGTCACCGTCTTGCCCTTCAACTCTTTGGAACCGTAACGACGCTCGCAGGCAGCTTGCATGGCTTGGAAAACGCCGCGCGCAGTCCATGGCGACGGATCTCCGGAGCCGCCCTTTTCCATGGAATAGCCAGCGGCGAACTTCGTAATTTCGCGCATCACCATGACGTCTTCAACGCTGGTTCCCATGTCTTCAGCGGTGATGTAACGACCATTGAGATGGTTCAAGCATTCAGCAAATTTAAGGAACATTTCTCGGCGACCTTCGCTCATGGCGGGATCGGCGAAAAGGATCGATTTACCACCACCAAGATCCAAGCCTGCCATGGAGCTCTTGTAGGTCATGCCTTCTGAAAGGCGCATTACGTCATCAATCGCCTGGCTTTCATTCTCGTACATGCGCATGCGGCAACCGCCCAAGGCCGGCCCGAGCACGGTGTTGTGAATGCCGACGATGGCCTTCAGGCCGAAACGCGGATAGTAGAAAAAATTAACCTGCTCATGACCGCGCTTTTGAGCTTCTGCAAGTACTTTCACGTCCATAAATAATGCCACCTAAAATAAGAAAAAGAGATGCAGGACTGCGCTCACTTGTAGTGGATTTTGCGGAATTAATCAACGCGCAGAGGCCACGAAAAACCGCCCAAAATAGCGGTTAAATAGCGATTTCATTAGGAGAAAAAGGGATTGGCGAAAGCACCGGTAGCGCTGCAACGCGCCAGGCATTGCGAACAAAACGGCAAGACGGAACGAAAAACTACATCGTCTTGACGGGCGGATTAAGCGTTGGCTTAACCGTGTAGTCAGGGGCGTCTGCCGCTTTGGCATCCTTGCTCGTTCCGGCATAGCCGAGAGTCGAGCGTTCGCAAGCTGCTACACAAAGTAAAAGAACGAAGGTCAAAATTTTTAGGATCTGTGCCATGCCGATTCCAATGAGAAAACGAAACTGCCCTGGGGGAGACTTGAACTCCCACACTCTTGCGAATACATGACCCTGAATCATGCCTGTCTACCAGTTCCAGCACCAGGGCGAAATTCTCAATGTAGAAACTCTCAAAGTTTGAGCTATACGTCAAACTTAACGCCTTGGGCCAAAGGCAGTGCGTTACCGTAGTTAATCGTATTGGTCTGACGACGCATATACGCCTTCCAAGCGTCGGAGCCAGACTCGCGCCCCCCGCCGGTATCCTTTTCACCGCCAAAGGCACCGCCAATCTCGGCGCCTGAAGTACCCAAGTTCACATTAGCTATGCCGCAATCACTCCCTTGAGCGCTCATGAAGCGCTGGGCGGCCTGCATACCCCGCGTAAATATGGCAGAGCTTAAGCCCTGCGGTACGCTGTTATGCAGCTCAATTGCTTCGTCATAGTCCTTCACGCCAATCACATACAGAATGGGGGCAAAGGTCTCCTCGCGCACGATTTCCATCTTCGCATGCGCCTTAATGATAGTCGGAGTCACGTACAAGTCTGACTGCATTCCTGAGCAAACTTCCCCACCGCAGAGAATCTCTCCGCCTTGCTGTTTTGCAAGCTCGATTGCCTTCTTGTAGTTCTCGACAGCAGTTTTGTTGATGAGAGGACCCATCAAAACGCCCGACTCAAGCGGGTTGCCAATCTTTACCGAGCGATACGCCTTTAACATGCGTTGCAGAAATTCAGCCTCTAGCGGCTTCTCAATCAAGACGCGCCGCGTTGTGGTGCAACGCTGACCGGCTGTTCCGACTGCACCGAAGGCCGTCGAACGCACCACCAGATCCAAATCCGCGTCTTGCAGAACGATTACAGCGTTGTTTCCGCCCAACTCTAAAATTGTTTTTCCCAATCGACGTCCAACCGTCTCAGCAACCGCGCGACCCATGCGCGTAGAACCAGTCGCTGAAACCAGCGGAATTCGAGCATCCGCTGCAATCTGTTTTCCTAATTCAGGCCCGTCTCCGACTACCAATCCAAAGATACCGGCATGGCCGCGCTGTTCTGCGATACGTGCGCAAATAGAGTTCATCGCTATCGCGGTAATTGGCGCATACTCCGAAGGCTTCCACAAAACGGTATCACCACAAACTGCAGCCAGCATGGAGTTCCATGCCCAAACTGCGGCAGGGAAATTGAAAGCTGTAATAACTCCGACCACGCCCAGCGGGTGCCACTGCTCCATCATGTGATGTAACGGACGCTCTGAGTGCATCGACAAACCGTACAACTGACGCGAGAGCCCCACCGCGAAATCAGCAATGTCGATCGCTTCTTGAATCTCGCCCTCGCCTTCCGAAAGAATTTTACCGGTCTCAATGCTGACAAGTTTACCGAGCGCTGCTTTATGCTCACGCAAAGCTACAGCGATCTCTCGAACCACCTGACCACGTTCCGGTGCCGGGACTTTTCGCCACGCCGTAAAGGCATTCTGCGTGTCGCGCAACACGCGCTCGTAATCCGCTGCCGTAGCAGTCGTGACGGATGCGATTACAGAATTATCGATAGGAGAAAAAGACTTAAGGAGCGGACCGCTGGACGCTGCTTCAATTCCGAAGGCGCCTGGGTTTGTATCGCTGAGACCGAGTGATCGAAGTATTTCCTTCATGCGCTTGCGAACTTTTGGGTTCTAAGAACTGAACGAAACGGTTTAACGATGAAAGAAGTGGTTGCGGGGGCCGGATTTGAACCGACGACCTCCGGGTTATGAGCCCGACGAGCTACCTGGCTGCTCTACCCCGCGAAAAGATAGATTTTTCCGTTACTTACCGGACGGGGAGTGTAGCGAATCAGGGCATTCAAGTCAAGCAATCAGGACATTTAACGTCGGCTGGATTGCTGAGAATCGCGTTTGTTGTCTTTTTTAGAGGGGTCAAAGCGCATAACTTTTTCGCGGTAGAAGCGGTATTCCTTCTCGGTAAGCTTACGGATCGCACCGGGCTGCAAGTTACCGAGCTTAAAAGGGCCATACGAAACGCGCTGCAACTTCATGACAGGATGCCGAAGCTTGTCCATCAAGCGCCGCACAACTCGATTACGCCCCTCGGCGATAGTAATTTCAAGCCAGCAACTATCTTCGTCGCGACTAATAAATCTCCCCTGCGCGCGCACCATTCCGTCTTCGAGTCGAACGCCCTGCTCCATCTTTTGCAGCGCGGTTTCGGAAACTATGCCCTCGACTCGCACACGATAGGTACGATCGAATCCATAGCGCGGATGCATTAAGCGTTCAGCCATTTCGCCATCGTTGGTCATGATCATGAGACCAGTTGAGTCCCAATCCAAACGTCCGACCGGAAAGTATGAAAGATAATGCTTGGTGAGGAAATGCGCGACCGTCGGACGACCCTCGGGATCACTTAACGTAGAGACCACCCCACGTGGCTTATGCAACAAAATTATCCCGCGCGGCGGTGGCTTGATAATGCGCCGATTTACGCGCACCTGATCATGCTGCGGATCAATTTTTGTGCCGAGCTGCGTTACGACTTTATTGTTAACTTCGACGCGCCCGTCAGTGATGAGTTCTTCAGAATGCCGGCGCGAGGCGACACCGCACTCGGACAGGAATTTTTGCAGGCGAATACGCCCGGGAGTCTCGGAGTCTGAGGAGTCGGATTTAGATTTATTGCGAAATGGCTTCTTCAACGGGCTTCTCTTCACTCTCGTCTAGGTCCGTCTCTTCAGCGCTCTCTCCTGGATCGGCATCCAGTTCTTTGAGATCGCGCAGAGTCGGAAGTTGCGACAAGGAGCTTAAGCCGAAAACCTTCAAGAAGTCATCCGTTGTACCGTATAAAGCCGGCTGACCGACTGTTTCCTGGTGCCCGACGATACGAATAAGCTTGCGATCCAGCAGTGTTTTCAGGGTCGGAGTAACATCTACACCACGAATCTTCTCCATATCACTGCGCACAATCGGCTGGCGGTACGCAATCACGGCCAAAGTCTCAAGCGCTGGGCCGCTCAGACGGCGTGGACGTCCGGCCTTCAATTCTCGCACGTAGGCAGAGAAGTCCTGACGAGTGCGGAACTGGAATTTACCAGCCACCTCTAGAAGCTCGATACCAGAACCGCGCTCAGTGAGCTGAGAACGAATCTGATTAATCGCCTCACGAACTTCCATCTCGTTCAGACCCGAAATTTCCGCCAATACATCCAAAGAGAGCGGGTCCCCGTGCGTGAATATCAGCGCTTCAATCAGGGCAACTTTCTCCGCGGCATCAAGCTCGGCGCGGGGCTCTTCCGCAGCAGCCTCAACGGCCTCAATCGCCACAACTTCAGTGACAGACTCTTCAGTTACCTGATCTTCAGACATATATTACTTCCCTACTTTGCTTGCGCGGCATTCTCTATCTGGGCCTGCACATCGTACTCGGACGTCAAGGCGGTCGCGTCGAAGTTCTCAGAGGCCAGGCCGATAAATATCTCTTTGAAAGTTTCATCCTGCCGAACTTTTATGGCCTGACGCTTACAAAGTTCAAGCATGGCGATGAACGATGAAATAATCGATCCGCGACTGGTGATATCGGGAATGAGCTTATAGAAGGCCAGTCCTTGCGGGTATTCTTTGAGAGTATCGAGAATCTTCATCATGCGCTCGACGATCGAAACGGAATCAATCGAGATGGTGAACGTAGCCGCCTGACCGCTCTGCTCAAGTAACTTTCTGAATGCACGTCCCAGCAACATCGGATCGTGCTCGACAAACTTCACATCCGGATCTTCAAACTGAGAAAGAGAGGAAGGAGCGGCGAACACATCAATTCCTAGCATCGGATTTTTAGCTAGATGGGAGGCGCCGTCTTTGTAAATCTGCGCCTCGCGCAAGCGTCGTAACAATTCCTCATGCGGATCGACAAGATTCCCTTCATCGTCCGGAACCAGTTCGACCGGCTCGTTCAGAAGAATGCTTGCCTTGATGGACAGCAGGGTTGCGGCAATTACGAGGTATTCCCCGGCAATTTCCAGGTCGTATTCGCTGGCAGACTCAATGCAGTGGAGATATTGATCGGTAATGGCGGCCAAGGAGAGCTTCTCGATGGGAAGTTCTCGCTGCTTAACGAGATGCAGCAGCAAATCGATCGGACCGTTAAAGAGGTCTAACTGCACCTCAAAAAAATGCGAATACTCTTCGAACGACGCTTCAGCCAATCGAACCTCTCATCCTATGAACCACGAACGCGATGATTTAAGTTACTTTAAGTTAGGCGGCCTGTCTAGCCACCTCGATTTTAAGCGATTTTTTCGCCAAAAGCATGATTTTGCCGGTAGCGGAATAAAAACAGGGCCACAGCCTGGGAAACATTAAGAGAATCAATGCGGCCTAAAAGCGGTATCGCCACCTTAAAATCGGAGTTTTCGAGCAACAGGCGCTGAATCCCCTCGCCCTCCGACCCGAAAATAATCACGCACTTTTCAGGCATCTCGAAGCTCCAAATACTCTGCGCATCTGCGGCGGCATCGGCAGCCACAACCCAATACCCGCTATCCTTAAGCTTGCGGAGGGCCTCGCCCAGGTTAGAGACCGGCACCATCGGCACGAGCTCGGTCGCGCCGACACTGGACTTGGTAACGACGGGAGTCACCGAAACTCCACGATTCTTAGACCAAATAACCGCATCAACTCCGAAGCACTCGCAGGCTCGCAGAATGGCGCCGAAATTCTGCGGATCATTGATGGTATCTACCATCACGATCAAGCTGCGGCTCTTGGATTCCGAAGCGCCGAGTACTTCCTTCAGCTCGTACACATGACGATCTTTTAAAAGCGCAACGTATGACTGATGAGAATCCGAGGAAACCAGCGCAGAAAGTTCGGCGTTCGTCAGTGGCTCGCAAGGTATGTCCGCCTGCTCCGCCAAGCGATCGATCTCCGCATCCCCACCGCTAGTGGCGCTCGAGAGTAATTTCACTACCTGTTGTGGTGCGTGGCGCAAAACTTCCCGCACGCAGTTTCTTCCCATGATGAAATTTCCGCTGGGCGCAGAAGGTCGGTCCTGTCTTGACTGGTATTCAGAGCGCTGACGGTGCTTATTTTTGTTCACGGATCACAGCGAAGATTAAATTAAAATATGCCGCGCGCGTTTCAATGATGCGGGCACCGCAGCATAGCATGCGTATCCTTCCAATAAAAACGCGGACCGGAGTGCAAAAAAGGTTAGTGCGCAGAAAAATCGCCTCTAGTGGGAAGTGCGGTAATGCCTTAAGGTTATTCATAGATCCAGGTACTTGCAGGCAAGTCCGGGGTCAGCCCCCAAGACATCTAAAGGTTTAGCGATAAGGCTTGCGTACCCCATGCAATACAAGTCTCAAAATAAGTCTGCGAAAATGAGTGGCCCATCCGAACAAAGCACCTCCATTATTCAATGTCCGCAGTGCCAGACCAAGTTCGCGGTGGACGGGAGCGTCCTCGCCGAAGTGGCCTCTCCGCGCTTTCATTGTTCACGCTGTGATTTTGTTTTTGGCTTGGAATTAAAAGCCCAGCCAACTCCCGCTCCACGGCCCAGCTACCCGGCCTTCAGCATCAACGAACCACGCGCCTCGACAGCAGCAGAAGAAAACACCGCTCGCGCAGTGGGCAACGCTCCGGCCTGGTCGATGGCAACCCCGAGCATTGATCGGAGCACGACCCCGCGCGGATTAGAGATCCCGAAAATGAGCACCGGGAACGCAGCACCCAAAGCTCCACACGAATCTCACAACGATAATTTCGACTTCACTCAAATGGATCTCGACTTCAAAAAGCGAGAACCACTATCAGATCCTTTCTCGATTTCCAGCTTTGACACCGCGAGCGCTGCCGCAATTCCGTCACCAAAGATAGAGACCCCCGCTGCTCCGCGCGAAGCGCTCCCCTCGTTCGAATACCAACGTCCCGCAACGCGTTGGACCGGACTGGCGTATACAGCGGCTCCTCTCGTTTTCTTTCTCAGCATTCTAATGGGAGCCAGCTTCTACCTGCGCCAGCACCATGAGCAGGCCGAAAAACTTTTTTCTTCATTAAGCAAACACACCGCACAGGTAGCTCCAGCTGAACTGAGCATCGTGAATCCGAAGTTTAAGCGCGTAGCTCTTGATTCCGGAGAAAGCGCTTACCTTGTATCAGGAAGCATTAAGAACGCCTCGCAAGAAACATTCCGCGATCTGAAGCTTGAGGCCGTCGGATTCGACGAAGGCGGAGAACTGGTAGCACGCACCCAGGTTGATGCCGGGGCAACTTTAACTAAGACGCGCGTTCGTTCGCTCACCAGCGAAATGATAAAGAATCTTCAGTCAGGTCAGCTTAAGAATAAAGTGGAGCTAAAGCCTGGCGAGAGCGAAGACTTTACGATCGCTCTACTAGACGGCGACCCATCAAAAGCTCGCTTCTTCGCAACCAGAATCTATTCGGTTACGTACTAACCGAACGCGAGAAAAAATCGCAACGTAATTCAGTGGGGCAAGTACTATCAGTGGATCCTTATCGGGGGATTGCCGCGCTGTACTCGTGGCGGGTTTAAGCGATGTGCAGATCTTCCGCTCGCAATGACAAGGTTGGGGCGCCCCGAAATTTCGTCTCTGTCATTGCGAGGGCTCATGCCCGAAGCAATCCCCCGATAAGGATCCTTAGCTGCCTCTTTTGCCACTGCCGTTGGTTGCGACGTGCCCTTCTCTTCCCAAAAGAGATCCGAGTCGGCTCTCCGCATCAGAGAGAACACGCCGAGGCTTACCACGAGATTTCTTGGATTTGTGAATCTTTAGAACGGAAAGGAACTCGACAACCTAGGGCTTCTTCTCTTCTTTGACTTCCTCTTTCGGGGTCACATCGATGGCAGACCCTTCGCGATACGACTTTTTGAAATTACTGATGGCCTGCCCCAGTCCACTACCCAGCTCCGGAAGGCGCTTTGTTCCAAATAGAAGCACAATAACAATCAAAACGACGCCGATCTCAAGGGGACTCAGGCCTAGCATTGGAATGCCTCTACGAATGGAAAACTGTTGTAAAAAGTTGCCTGTGATAAGGTTATATCAACTGCAAATAGCCTGCAACTAACGTACAATCGGGCGCAAATTGCTATTTCAATGTATTTAACGCCGGAATATAGACCCCGTCAGCTCAACGATTACCTCGCGTGGGCGCTGATATTCTCGATTGTAGCGCATATTGCTATCGGCTTTGTCCTGACTTTGAGGCGTACGCACCCTCCGGTTGAATCCGCGCTCATGGTCGAATTCGTTCAAGATCCCTCGCCTCCTAAGATTGCGCAGTCCTTGCCACGCCAAATCGTGAGCACTCCGGATCAAAAACAAGAGTCGCCGGATCCCCCGCTCGACGCGAGACTGCTCTCCGATAAAAATTTCGTAACCCCGCAGGAAAAGATTCATCGCGGGGATGCTCCTGACGCAGGCCCGGTGCCCGGCAAACAGCAAGCTCCTCAAGCCCAGAAAGTCAGCAAGCCTTCCGAAGCTCAGCCAAAGAAACAGCAGGCCCCCGCTCCAGCAAAGCTAAAAGATCTTGTTCTTGACCGCGACACGCTGCTGAACGACTTTTCCTTACCCGACTCGCAAAAGCGAGAAGATGCAAAGCTCACTGAGGAAATCACTAAGCCAGACCAAAATGATTACCGCGCCTTCACGCGCCCCAGCGGATCTGGAGCTGCGTTCGTTGGGACGAGCGGTCTGCCCGACTACCTGCCAAATTTACCAGACGGCGACATCACTTTGCTTAATACGAAAGCAAATCTCTTTGCGGTATTTGTTCGTCGAGTTGCCACGCAGGTATTCGCTCAGCTTCGTTCGAGTGGATGGGAAACATTACGGCCGGGCGACATTAACGCGATCGCGGACTTCGTTGTCGTTCGCGCAATCTTAAGCCCAAATGGCACGCTGCTAAAAACAGAAATCCTCGATCGCTCCGGCAGCCCGCGTTTTGATGAGACCGTTAAGCGTGCGGCTGAAATTGGCGCGAAAGATCCCAATCCACCGAAAGCAGCGGTCGCGGAAGACGGAAATATTCATTTCATTTTCCAATCGAGAAGCTGGGTAAGCTACGGCGGAAATCCACGCACCGGCGCTCCAATGGAACGCCGGTGGATCTTGTTAGGAACTGGATTAGAGTAAATGCGCTTGTTATCGGCCGTAAACTAGGCGCTCAGCGATATCGCCGCCGCCTGGATTCGGAGCACTAGTACGACCATTTGCTCCAAACACATTCGGACCGGCCCCCGAATCGTACTGACTGCCAGTCGCAACTGACCCATTGCGCGTATCGGCGGCTATCTGATTTCCATCACGGCCACCCCCAGCTGCGTAGTCACCTTGACCAGCAATGGTCATCGCAATTGATTTACCCAAGTCGGCCTCGGCGCCAATAGCATTCGCAGTTGCGCCAAGAGGAGTATGCGCTTGATACGCGCCTTGCACTCGCGCCTGACCAAATCCCGCATTAAGCCGATCGCCGGTTGCTTGAGCTTGATCAAAGTAACCACCCTTGGTGCCCGGCATTGCGTAGTTAGCAGACTTCTTCGCGCCACTGCCCAGAAGGCCGTCCATCGCCATAGACTCAGCATTTGCGGTCGGCTTGTTACCGGCACTCATACCACCAACGAAGTGTCCTAAGGCTACGGCTTGACCGGTTATTTGGTTTGCAAAGGCATTCTTGGCTTCCCAAGCATCCGACTCCGCCTTGAAGTTTCCGTAACCACCAGCTCGTTGAGAAGCAGCGTTAAATCCACGACCAGCTGCACCATGACGGAACCCAGCCACATCCATGGCTGCGCCCATCCCATTCATATTGTTCAGATCCCCCAACATCTGTTGCGTATTCTTATTGATGCCAGCAGAGGCAGCCATATTTCCGAGAGTACCGGCCGCCTTGCGACCCGGCCCATCCCACATGGCCTTTGCGCGATCCATGGGAGACCCGCTGCCCACACTCATGGGTCCGCCTGCTGAGCCTCCACCCGCGGCACCCGCAGGAGTCGCGCCCGGCTTTCCAGCGGCTGCTGAGCCTCCCTTCCCTAGCCCCGAGTCCAGCATTGGAACGCCAGCAGGATCCTTTCCATCACGGCCTCCAGTTCCAAAGTTACCAGTGCCGCCAAGTTCAGCGCCGGTGGCCGCAGCTTGGCCGTTAGGAGTAACCTGAGGCACAACAGCACCGAGCCCACCTGGTGAACCAGAGCCGCCACCCGTACCAGGCAGTTCACCAAGCCCGCTCAAATTGCCAGTAGCAGCACCAAGTGCCGCGCGATAGGACTGATTCTCCATCGACCGGCTGTCCTTGTATCGTCCAAGTGCCGAGTTAGCAGCGCCAAGAGCAGAGCCTGCCATTTCTTCGCGCATTCCTTGGTTGCCGGCTTCGATTGCTTGGGCACCAAGACCGGACTGACGTAAGGACTTGGCATACGCGCCTTGTCCGACTGAAGCCATGTTCGCATGCATCTGCGTAACTGCTTCAGAACCCGTACCAGAACCGGCCATCTTACCAGCTTCTTGAGAAACACCACCGATAGCGGTGTTAATCATTCCAGCAGCACCGGCGCGTGCGCCGAGCACCAGCTGTCCAGTCACCGTCGGAACGGCGAAATAGAGCGCCGACATGATGTAGATGTAATAGGAGTTCGCAAGATCGAAGTCCAAATTAGCGCCAAGAACGAGGGCACGATCGAAAGTTTTGACAGCCATGTCCCAAGGTTGGAACTGTCCTTCACCTACTGGGCCCGAGCCATAGCTGAGTAGATTACGAACCACCGGAACCGTACAGGCAACGGCATTTGGATCACTCGACGGGAAGCGATCTCCAGATCCTCCGCCAGCGGCTCCAGAGCAGTTAATAAGCACGGCACCATAATTTGCCATTTCAACGACAAGCTTGTTGACGTTCGAGGCATTTGAGTTGTTACCAAGCATCGCCCAAATACTGCGCTCAAGAACAAGCACGATGGCGAAGCCTAAATCCCACATCTTCACCCACGCCCAGAAGGACATCCAAGTGAAAATAGCCTTATGCATACCGGGGATCAAAATCACGATACAGGCGAACGGATATGCAATCGCAAGCAGGTACAAGAGAATTCCCTGCAAGTAAGGGATCATCTTTGCCCAAGTGTATACCTCGGCAAATTTAGCTTCTGAACCAACCGCGCGTTGGTAGGCAGTACTATACCCGAGAGCACGAGCAGAACTGGCGTAACGCTGATCGACTAGCGCCGGAGCAATAGCCAGCTCGTTGCGAATCATGTGAATAAGGATCAGATTCTCTACGTACTGGATCTGATCACTCATGCTGGCGGGCTGAGAATTCTTCTTAATGTCCCAACCGTAAAGCAAATTGTATACGAGGTTATTCGGCACCGTGCCGTGTGGCGCTGCGGCGATTAGCTGATTCATGGTGTGCCCCGTCTCCCAACGGAACGCCTGAATCAGAATGTCCAAGTACTGATCGCACTGAACGTTATCTTGAATACCAAAGCTGTTGATTTCCTGGCTATCATACAGATTTGTAAACTTGCGGAAGGAACCCGAGGTATTCTCCGCAAGCAGCTTCTTCAGCCCGCGTGGAGTTGGAATCGACTGGCTCATTAAGTTCTGGGTCAGAAACTGATACTGCGGCTGCCCCGCTTCCCGAATAAAGACCGTGGAATTTGAATCGAGATTTAGTCCCTTGGCATTAGAAACTGCAATCAAACGCGCGTCATCGATCGAGGCTTTTAGCAAGTCTCCGCATTCGCTGCTTAGGAATGTAACAAAGGCATCACGCGCTTCAGCGCTATGGAACTTAGCGCTGGTAATATTCCAGAGCATCTCCCATTTCGTATTGGCAAGTAGATACCACTGTCCGGCTTGCGAGGTTAGCGGACGTTTGTTGAGATTTGTGTTGCCGCTGCCTGGGTTATCGAATTGGTCGTACACGCCGAACCAATGAGTCATTTGTTGGATCGTATCGCTGATCAGCTCATCGAACCAAAGGAACGGAATCGCCACGAAAGCGAATTGTGTCGGCGGTCGGCCGCCCGGGGGCTCGTCACGCGAAGTAATAATTCTCGGTGGTGGATTTGCGCCCGTGGAATCGTAGAAGATATTCGCAAGGCCCGGCTCAGAAAGTTTCCACACTTCATATTGATCTTGCTTCTGGCCGGCAATCTGCCATTCCACACCGGTGACTGGCTGGCGAGAATCAAGCAACCAGGCGTAAATTGCTGGCCCCATAAAGAACCACATGTACGTACGCGGCGGCGAACCTATAGCGAGACTGACCAGTCCGCCGAATGCAGCCATGATATAGATAAGCGGAGCCCACAGGCCCATCCCGGTATCAACGAGATAATAGATCAGGTTTGATTGAACCCAGTACCCCTCAGTCGCGAATGCCGCACCAATGGCAGTGAACGAACTCGCCGGACATACGACACCCTGATCGGCACAGGAAGACCAACAATTGTGATGGATGTCGCAGAATTCTGCGATTTGAACGAGGTGCTGAAGAATATCGGCGTACATCATACCTATATCATCTCACTGTTAGGAGCCCTTACCGGCGCCAGTGCTGAGGTTCTTGGAAGGACCATCAGCATATACGCCCGCCAAGGAATGGCCGAGAATTCCGACTTCGGATTCCTTGAATTTAGCAAGCTGTTCCGTCAGCAATTGCACTTGTTCAACTAAGTTCTGCTCGTTTCTCGCAGGATCTTTCAACGCCACTGAATCAATAAGCGCGTGAGCATAGCCGCGCGCCTCCGATAGCTCGCTCGATGAGGTCAAGCGATCGATCTTAGAACGGGCTGCCTCATAAATTTCATAGCGTCGACCGCGCGCAATCAATTTTACGACGCGATCAAAAACCGTGCGCCATTCGGTGGCATAGGACCTTGGATTGGATGATATCTTCTGATAATTCGACTGATCGTCCGTTCCGGTTTTCAACACATTACATTCGAGCTCAGAGCGACCCGAGGCTGTCTTCTTCACGTCCTGCGTTCTCAGGAACATTCCGAAGAGAATGTCACCAACAACGGGCGAGAATTCAAAGGTGGTCGTCGAAAGGTCGATGAAAGTATCGTCCGATGGTCCGGCAACACCATTGTACATCTTGGGCCCGCCCCATAAATTACGATTTCCCCAGAAACTACGCTTTAAAGGCAGGTTTATGGGAAACCAGAAGAGCCCAGGCACCCCGAATCCGTAATCCTCATATTTGAAGGTTACATGACTGCTAGGATCGACACCAAAATTAGACTTCCAATATTCACAATATCCGCGCATCAGTTCATGCAACTTTACCCAAGCGAACTCCTGAAGCTGCTTGTCATGTTCGACTGGACTGAGTGTCGGCGCCTCGAACTGATAACTGAAACGCTTCGGAGCTCCCGGGGCGCTGGAGGTGTTATAGATACGCATGTCACCGAAGATCCTCTTAAAACTGTCGACATATGTCGTATACGCCGGATCAGGTGAACCCATGCTGTCAGGTCTAGGAAAGAGCATATCGGTCAGCATCAGAGTATCGTTGGCACTCCCGTGCAGATGTTCCGGGTGCGTGCTCAACCAGGGAGAGACTTGTCCGGTGTTCGCTCCGAAGTTACCCGCCGATGGAAGCGCAGAATCTTCAATACAGGCGTCATTAGCAGCGGTGAAACTTTTGCCGTTCTCCTGCAGCTTCGCCATGCAGCCTAAGAATCCACTCACGGCGACATCTCTAATTTCAGGGTTCAAAGCAGCTTGTTGCAGAACAAGTTGGTTGGAAGCATTGCGAAGCATCGCTGCGTTCATGGTCTTGGTGTAAGAAGTGAACTTGGCTCCCGCTACTCCCATGTCCAGCATATTATAAACCGTGTCAGACACAGCCATCGGGCTCGACAGCATCGTGGCATCTTGATTGGTATAGGCCATGCTAAACATGGTCTCTGCGTGGGTACGCATCGGTCCCGGCAGCGTCAGAGCGCGCGTCTTTGAACCGCTCGTGAGATTCGGAATTTCTTGATACCCGGGGCAGCGACCGTTGGCGCAGTTCTTGTCACCATCAGTCGCGGCGTCCGCACTCAAATCACTATTGTACATGCCGGAACTACCTCGATTACGTAGTTCTGGGCTTCCAGCCGAATAGTATTTCTCACGCTGCGCTTCTCTTGCCAGATTATCGAAGAGACGATCATTCTGCGCAGCCGCCGCCAACGGAAGAAGCAATCCAATCATCAGCGCGCTATAGCAAGCAACAATGTGTTTCATATTACTGGCCTCTCATCATTTTGCTGAGCTCATCGAGATACAAAAAGCTGCGTTTACCCTCTTCGATTACTGCCTTGGCGGTGCTCGGAGAAATAAAGACCAAGGTCGGAGTGCTTTTCACGCCTAGCTCCCGCACAAGTCGCTGTCCGTTCTTGATCGGGAAACTTGAGTTGGTCTGTTCGCGAAACGCTCTGATGACGTCCGGCGACATACTCTCAAGCGGTGATGCGATAAAATTCACGCCTGCCTTCAAAGCAACGGCGCGATAGAAGGCTTCAACTTCAGGAACCATTTCCAGCGAGGCGGCATCATTCGCACGGAAGAAGAAATACACATCAACTTGGCCTTTGGGATCGACCGGCACTTTGCCGCTCAAAGCGCGACGATACTCGGCGCGCTGAGCTTGCTCGCTGAGTGCAGGAGCCTGCTGCGCTTCAGGTTGCTTCGGGTTAGCTTCCATCTCTTCAGCTTCCTGCGCGCGATCCAACATCGCTTTGGTCTTACTATCGAGTTTTGCAATGCGAGTAGATTCGCGATCTTCGAGTCCAGCCTCCTTGATCTCGTTACGCTTGAGGCGCTCTGCCTTGTCGAACTGCTCCGAATCCGCCCAGCTTCCAGGAGGCAGCATTTTTTCTAGCTCCATGGCTTTGCCAATCATCCCGACAGAATCTGTGGCGCGCTCGCGCATGTCACGCAAGTAACGTACGTACTTACGCGCGTACTTGAAGCCAAGCTCTTCGTCTCCGATTTGCATGGCTGCCATCATGGCTTTGAATGGCGCAGGAGCGGAATCTTGGGCTAAAATCTTTTCGTCCTCGTTCCAGTTTCCGTACTCTTTCTCGATGTCTTCAGGAGTATTCAGCTCTTTCTTCTTTTCTTCCTCTTTCTTCAAAGCTGCTTCAGCAGGAACTTCCTCTTCTTCCTTTGAAAGAGCGATGGCATTGAAGTACTCAACCTTAGGTTTCTTGTTGAGCTTTGCCTTATCTTGAAAAACAGTCTTGGCGACTCCAGGCTCAAAGAAGCCGGCGCGTTTTCCGGCGATCGGAGCGCTCAGATCGCGAGCGGAATCATTCTTGGAAGCTGGGTTTACGGAGTCGGCCCGAAATGCAGAAGCGGAAGGACTTCCTTGCGCAGGGGCTACCTGCTGAACGGCGTAGGTGGAGGCTGCCAAGGTATCGGCGCGATAGTCGGCATTGCTGAGGGAGGCATAAGCGAGCACGAGCAGCGCGGCAGCAAGCCGAGCCGAACCCGAAACAAACTTATAACCTATTGAAAAGCCCACCAAAAACCTCCAAAACGTACCCCGCCACGGGGCAGTGTACTTGGTCTCTAGAGGAGGTTATGGGCTGGAACGATCCGAGGGTGCTCTAATTTAGCGTAGTATTTTCAGACCCCTGCACCTTTTTTTCGGTCGCGGCAGCGGGCTTTTTCGCGCGCGTTTCGCGGTCCAAAAACTCACCCTGCGGGTTGAAATATTTATCAAGGGAGCCGACGGCTTCAAGCAGAACTTCCCCCTCGGAGGTTTTCACCACCCAAGTCGGTGAGAGACTAACGTCATAGCCTTTGGGGATGTTACTTACGATGCGAACGACACCACCGCGCGCTACCAGTTTTGGGATAAAGGGGCTATTCGTCGCAGTTTTCATGTCACCCAAGGTGTAGATGGTGCCCACATCCAAATTCTTCTTTTCAGCGAACTCAGAGAGCTGCTGCAAACTTTTTTCGTAGTGCTCAGCGTCGGCGCTATTGAGAACTCCTCCGATGGAACGCACCGGCAATGCCCGCATCAGACCTGTGAGATCCCCCTGCTGCTCATCGGCTTTCATGGGGGAAATAGTTGGCTTTACGATGCCCATTTCCTTCTGCCAGCCGGCTGTTTTTGGATCTTTTAGAAGTTGCTCCATCTGTTCAGCGGTCATTCCAGGAGGAAGTGTCCCGTCAAAGGTCTGCGGCTCGGATTTTGGGGTCGGAAATGAACCGTCGGGGAAGCGTCCACCCTCGCGCTTTTTGAGGGGAGTCTCCGCAAAATTCTTATCGAAGAAGCCCTTATTTTTATCCGGGGATTGTGCGTGACAGTCGGAGGCGCTCCCTACCAGCAGCGCGGAGCAGAGCCCCAAAAGCAACGCACCTTGAAAACGACGGATCATACTAGTCATCCATTAACGATAAATGAACGGACGCGGGCCTATCAAGATACGGAAACCATGTTGACAGCAGCGGAAACGTCTCCAGTGAATACCAACATTCCAGTTATCCTTACCTTTTCTCATGTTGGCATCCCCGAAATTACGCGAGAACTTCTCGATTTTTGCGCAATTGTCAGGCATGCGGTCGCTGTGACTCCACTGCCAACGATCACGCTCAGTGTTGATGTCATAGAAACTGAACGGCATCATGCGGCTTGAAATCTTAATTCCCTTCACAGATGCGTTCACTGAATCGACTGGAAACGATGCATTATGCGCGGTGTTCGTAACCGGGACGAAGTCAGCATCGTTCTCCTTAAGACACCCGAGTCCCGGCGACATCAAATTCATCCCATCGTACGCGGGAATACCGGTGGTCAACATATCAAAGGGGGAATGCCCACCACGAATCTGGTTATTCACGCCGGCACAGCTATTGGGAACCAGAAATTTCGAAATCATTTCCGCCGGGAAGAAAAAGAAACTGAGCGCGGACATGCGAGCCGGCATGATTTCTAATGGGTAATAACTCGACCACACTCCAGGTGCGAGGACGTCGTGGCAGAAGAACCATAGCCGCCCCATTGTTTGATTGAAGAGCTGCGGAAGCACAGTGTACTCGGCGACTCGCGCGCCTGCCCCAACCGGCTCCGAACCTCGGAAACGCTTCTTCTTATCAATCGCCTTAAGCTTATCTTCAACATCCGTACTAACGTCGGCATCGGCAGTTTGAAAATCAACACCGACCAAATTGCCTTGGGTTTCTAGTGCCTGACCGGTCCATGACAGCGCAGTGCTGGCAACTGTGTCCCCCATCGGATAGTAAGTATCCTGAACCACCGGCAGCAGAGCATTGTTCACAAACTTTGGAATAAAGCCGGACTGGAAAGGTGTCTGCACTACCTCCACATCCTGCACCGGCAAGCGATATTCGCGGTAAATATCGAACTTGATTCCGGTCCAGGTAATTTTGTAACAAAGCCCGATAATCTTAAAGTCCAAGCAATCAAGGAAATCCCCAATAATTACCTGGAAATCCTTCATGATGTTTTGAACGATTTCACCGACATCCGCACCTCGATCGTACGGAGGCGTGTACCCGCCTGCCTCTCCCGGAGCAACCGCAGCAATCTTCTGCAACGCTTCGCCTTCGGCCTGAGCTTTCTTGCTGAGCAGGCTGGGAATGTAACTGTAATTGGTTTCTATCATTTTGAGCAGCGTGAGCGGGCGCGAAGTAAGAGGGGGCGCCGGCGCAGGATCGGCCGCGGCGAGGGAGGCAGAACTCAATATTCCGGCAAGAACGAGCGCTAGCGCTATTCCTCGACGAACTGTGCGGGCAACCTGTACTTCCATGGCAAACACCTCGCTTAACCTTCCTTTGCTATTCCCAATTTCAACCGCATTAACTCATGATATTCACCCGCTCCGTGCGGATCTTTATCGTAGTTTTTCAAAGCATTCTTGCCTTCGTCGCGCATCACAAAGGAACGCGTCACGCGCATACGAGTTGGCAAACACGTAATCCCAACGCCGATCGCGGACAAGGAGTCCACATTTGGCTTATCGGTATAGTATGGACGCATCACCACACGGTGACCGAAGACCTCCTTGGGATCGAGCGGAATATCTTCTTTGCGCATGAAGAGGAGATCGAGCAGCACTTGCTCACGATTATCTTCGCGATCATAACTCGTCGCGGTCTGTGTGGTCACATCGGTCTTGCAATTTGGAAGCGTCGGCACCTTCAAATTTCGCTCGGCGTTCTTTTCAAGTGTTGCGAAGTAATTATCGAGAGACTTAGTGACTTTTTCTTCGGTAAGGGTGAAAGGCAGCAGGATGGAGTCTTTTGACGGGAAAGCAATTCCTTCTTTCCCACGTATATGCCGAATCACCTGTTGCGGAGTTTCCGGTTGCTCGTCCAAATTAACGTTTTCCGCCAGCGCGACTTCACCTTCCGGATTATAGTGCGCCGCAAGAATCTTCTGCATGCGCGGGCCCTTTGGATCAATGCCGAGCTGCGCCGCAAACTGTTCGATCATTTCAGGCGTGAGCTCAATCGGCTTGCCGCCATTTACATCATCAGCGAGATCCGTCTCACTTTCTTTTTGATCAGCGGGAGATTCGAAGGGATCGGCGCTGACACTGCGTGGCGCTCCAAGCACCAAGGCACCGACTAGGCATAGTGGAAGAAAACGAAAAACCACGGGCATCCTCGCTCAAAAACCGTACAATCGGCACATAGGCCCACTGCACTTTATGTTATGGAACGCAGCTAACTATACGTATCGTAAGGGTGAGGAACAGTCATCACAAGGCTTTTTAAGAAAAGCAGTCCCCCTCCGCCGCCGGCGGTAATCGCTTGAATTATTTCCTGAATTTAAGGAATTCGAGCCGCCCCCAAGGGCGAGGGCGGCCCGAGAACTACTTCTGGGAGTAGTCTTCGATCGGCGCGCAGGTGCAAATCAAATTGCGGTCGCCATAGCTACCATCGATTCTGCCCACTGCCGGCCAGAACTTAAACTCGCGGGTCTCAGCACTTGGGAAAACAGCCTGCTCCCGAGAATATGGGCGTGTCCACTCAGTCGCGGCTGCGTCAAGCGCCGTGTGCGGGGCATTCTTAAGGGGATTATTTTCCCGATCCATCGTGCCCTTCTCGATTGCATCGATTTCGGCGCGAATGGCAATCATTGCGTCACAGAAACGATCCAGTTCGATCTTGGCCTCGCTTTCGGTCGGTTCAACCATCAACGTTTCGGCCACGGGGAACGATACCGTCGGCGCATGGAAGTTGAAGTCCATCAAGCGCTTGGCAACATCCACCACTTCGATTCCGGCCTGCTTCTTCCAGTGACGCAGATCCAAGATACATTCATGCGCGACCAAACCCTTCTTCCCTCGGTAGAGCACCGAGAAGGCTTTCTCGAGACGCTTTGCGATGTAGTTCGCGTTAAGGATCGCGATCTTTGTAGCCAAGGTCAGCCCATCAGCTCCCATCAGTGCGATATAGACCCACGGGATCACCAAAATGCTGGCCGATCCCCAAGCCGCTGCCGACACGGGCCCGACTCCGCCTGTATGTCCGAGCTTCGTGACTGGATGTCCAGGCAAAAACGGGGCAAGATGCGCGCGCACTCCGATTGGCCCCATTCCTGGGCCACCGCCGCCGTGCGGAATGCAGAATGTTTTATGCAAATTGATGTGACAAACGTCGGCACCGATATCGGCTGGACGACACAAACCGACTTGCGCGTTCAGGTTGGCTCCGTCCATGTACACTTGGCCGCCATGTTGATGCACGATTTGGGCAATTTCCTTAATTCCCTCCTCGAACACACCATGGGTTGAAGGATACGTGATCATCAGCGCAGCTAGTCGCGACGAATACTCCGCCGCTTTCTGCTTGAGGTCTTCGATATCAACGTTACCGTTTTCATCACAGGCTGTGACTACAACTTCCATGCCGGCCATGACAGCGCTGGCAGGATTAGTTCCGTGAGCCGAT
>JAFLCA010000050.1 GCA_017302875.1 Deltaproteobacteria bacterium | reverse complement strand
AGTACGAAATGCCGCACATGCTCAGAAAATAAAGTCCAAACGGCAGCATCGACCAATTGAAATAACGAAAGAGCGGACCTTCTAGGGGCTGCAAGGTGCCATCAGGCATGCGCTCTATGCCGCCCTCGATGAACCCAAGAAACGAAAGAACAAAAAGCACGGCATAATTGAGCTGAAAGAGCCAAAAGGGAATGCTGTTCAATGCTGCAGGCGCTGCTATCGTAAGGATAAAGTACCCAAGCGCAGCCATGAACACGATTCCCCCGGCGTATATTATCTGCGACATTAGCCGAATGTAGGGCCCATGCAGGTCCAACACCTGTACGACGAGCAGCGGATTGCTCCAGCACAGGTAACAGGGGATGAATAACAAGAACGCGCGCTTTCCAGCAGAAGGTGGCAGGTTCCTACCTGCCCAACAAAGCAGTGCGAGCGCCATCAGGTTAGTTACGACGAGCCAGAAGTATATTGTTTGCGCCTGAATCATGCGACCAGCTCACGAACAAAGAGAGAGGCGTTCACCCCTCCGAAGCCATGTGAATTTACGAGCGCGTTTTTTATCTTGGTACGCGGCCTAAAGGAGTCCAAGCGTAAATTGCACTCAGGATCCGGCATTCGATAATTGTAGTTTGGTGGCAGCTCCTTCTTGTGAATGGCCAATGCGGCCGTCGCCAGTTGCAAGGCACCAGCCGCGCCGAAGGGACTTCCGATATTGCCTTTGATGGAGGAAACGGGGATCTGCGCCGCACGTTCTCCGAACGCATGCATCAGAGCGCTTGTTTCGATTATATCCATTTGGCGATCGCTTGTGCCGTGCGCATTCACATATTCAGGCAGGATCTTTCCATTCTTTGTTACGGCTAGAATTGTTTCGGACCAGCGCTTGCCCGACTTGTCCATTCCAAAAAACTCGTTCTGATTCTCGTACTGTTGCGAGAACTCCGAGAGCTCCGCGTAAATCGGAGCGCCGCGGTCCAGTGCATGTGCCAGCTCCTCGAATACAAAAATACCCGCACCTTCGGCGAGTACCGATTTGGTGTGTCGTCGATCGAAGGGGCAAAGCGCGGTATCGGGGCAATCATTTTGGGTGTTCAAAAAGTCAGCCGCGCTAAATAGGTTCAACGTGAAATGATTTACGGCGCAATCGGCTGCGCCGGCAATTGCAACATCACTCAAGCCGGAGGTGATGCGTTCCATTGCGGTGCCAATCGCGGTTAGGCCGCTGGCGCATGCCGTCGAAAGCGTAACGGTGTAACCGCGAATTTGTTCGGCGAAAGCAATCGCGCAGGCGGGCAGATTAATACTGTATTTCGCTATTCCGCGAGGGTCGAAGGTGCCGGCTACATAAGCGCGGCCCGCATAAGGATTGCGAAAAACTTGTTCGTCTACAAATTCGAAGGAGCTGGCTCCCGCACCAATAACAACATCGGTGCGCATTGGATCGAAACATTTGATCCCTGCATCGGCTTTTGCGAGACGGGCAGCGGCGAAAGCAAATTGAGTGGCACGTGAGTAGTATGAAATCTGTTTTTCATTCAGAAATGCACGCGGTTCAAAATCACGCACTTCTCCAGCAATTTGCGAAGGAAAACTTGAAGCATCAAAAAGACTAATGCGATCGATGCCTGTTTTGCCCTCGACTAAATTTTTCCAGAAAATTTCTTTGCCGATTCCGATCGGTGAGACAATCCCAACGCCTGTAATTACCACACGTCGCTTCGAGCGGGAGAATGTTCTGAAGCGTCTCAAGCGCCGGCCCTTGCGGGAAGGAAGGGCCGAAAATAATCGTCCGATCATAAAGATCTAAACCTTAAAGCGGTATCGACAAAGCGCCAGCTGCAGGGCTATACGACGATGAGACTCTTAGTGTGCAGCAAACTCAACGGAATGTCGACGAGTTGCAGCTAGTTGCCGCGTTTTGAGCCTGCTTGGCGCGGTGTAGCAAAATGTTACAGCGCTTCGTGGAGTGTCTGGCGAATCAAAAAGTTTTCTGTGAAATAGCACTCAGTGTTTGAAATCGCGCCCTCTGTGATTTAAATTAAATGAATTCAGGGAGATCTATGCAGAAACTTCGTGGGCCGATCCTTGTTGTCGATGATGAGGTCGCTGTTGCAAAAGAGCACGCTGAGCTTATATCTGAGCTCGGATATAGTGCCCTTGTACTGGATGACCTTACGCAATTTGAGCATACCTTACGTCTAAATCCTGAAATCGAGCTGGTGCTGCTGGATCTCAATTTGCCAGGGATTTCTGGCGAGCAGCTCCTGAATCGCCTGAGGATGCTGCGCCCTGATGTCGGTGCCATAATGGTTACCGTCGTGAACGATCTTCAAACAGCTGTTCGCACGGTAAAAAGCGGCGCATTCAACTATTTGTTGAAACCGCTTGAGTCCTCATCTCTCCAGCGTGTTCTAGAATCCTATTTTTCATCGGTTCCGCGTCCATTGTCAGAAGATTCTCGATTTGCCACGTTTCTCACATCGAGTAACAAGCTGCTGCCGATTTTTGAACGGGCCGCTTCGTTTGCAACGAGCGATCTCCCTGTTCTCATCGAGGGAGAAGCCGGTACGGGGAAAGATATCCTCACGCAAATTATTCATGCTTGCAGTGGCAGAGCGGAAGCAAACTTTGTGCAGTTGGATCTTTCAACGCTACAAGAAGATCAACGCGAGGCCGACCTATTCGGACGAAGTGAGCCGGGGTACTCAAAATCAGGAATTTTGACGGCTCCAGTCGGCACTATTGTCATCAAGGAGCCTGGTTGTCTTTCTGCGCTTCTGCAACGACGCTTAGCAATTGTGCTGGAGGAAATGCGAGTTTCTCCAGCTTCGACACCGGCATCGTCGCGCACACAAGTAATCTTGGTGCAAACGTTGCCTGCTCCTCAGATCGGACGGGGAAGTGGAATTGTTGCAGCGCTACGCGAACGATTGCGGTCGCAACGCATCGTCCTACCGCCTCTGCGAGAGCGGCCAGAGGATATCAAATTCTTTGCGCAGTATTTCTTACAAAAGTATGCAGCGCAGTTTGAGCGTACCATTGCCGGAGTCGAACCAGCCGCGATGGACGTGCTTTTGCGGCATGGCTATGCAGGGAATGTGAGGGAATTGGAGAATATTATTACCGCAGCAGTTCTGCTGGAGAACGGCGAACAACTCCAAGCCGCCTCCCTGCCGAATGACGTGCTGGTCGGTGCGAATGAGACTGACTTTAAGGCTTGGCGGAGAGATTTAATTCTGAGAACGATTGCGGAGTGTGACGGTAATCAAACGCAGGCAGCACGTCGACTTCGGATCTCTCGCGCGACCCTGAATAGATTCGTAAAGCAGATACGCAACGTTTCTCAACGACCTTCTGAAAATCAGAAAGCGTAATCTAGATGAACTGGTGGATGGCTTTTTCGGTGCTGCTCGGTGGGGCGCTCGCTTTTACCGTTCAGCGCAGGCTCCGTGACGCAGACCATCAATCCTGCACGGGGTCTTCCGATAGCGCACAGAAAATCAGCCGTCTCCAGGAAATTGTGTCGCGCCAATCGCAGGAGCTTCGCGCGCAGCGCGAGATCATCGAGCGACAACGCCGCCTTGAATTGACCGCTCAAACAGTCGGGGAAGCCGCCCACGACATTCAGAATATTCTTGCCCCCATTGATCGGCAGATTACTAAGTTGCTGGAGCGCAGTGCCGATCCTGCACGTGCCGCTGAGCAAGTCGCGGTTTTACGCTCGCAAGTGCGAGCACTGTTCGAGCTTAACTCTCAGCTATTGGCGCTTTCATCGAGAGGCAGGCGGGAGCATTCGCCCCTGAGGCTAGGGGAGCTTCTCGAAGCCGGTCGGCAGTGGTACGCGGATTCCGATGTTAGTTTTGAAGTCTGCGAGGAGGCCTGTCTTGTCGGTTCGTGGAATCAAGTTTTACGTATGCTCATGAATTTGATTCAGAATGCACTCGACGCTGGGATAGAAGCCAAGCGGACCAAAGTGCTCGTTCGCAGTGGACGGCGGACCTTTTTCCAGCTGACCCGTTGTCACCTGGGAATTCTCACTCCTGGGGACTATGCTTATATCGAAGTAATAGATCGCGGGCTTGGTATTCCGAAAGAGGTGCTGCCCCAAATCTTCGCGCCTTATTTTAGCACCAAGAAAAAGGGGATGCTTTCGGGTTCCGGGTTGGGGCTGAGTATCGCTGCCTCCGTTGTTCAAGATCACGACGGTGTGCTGGATGTTCTAACAAATTCTGAGGGGACTCACTTTACGGTCTACTTCCCTCTCTATGTGCAAAGTACGAGGGGGGCGACTGGGGCCGTGTCAGGCCGGGGGCTCCAAGCGCAGAACTTCGCGCTGCTGGCGCGCTTCGCCCAGAATGTGACTGAAGATTATGCGCTCTGTTTGCGGGATCTTGGATACCACGTGATCGATGCTCCTTCTTTTCACGAAGTTATAAAAGCAATTCACGCCTTCCCGGTGCAGCTCATGATTATCACCGGCGACGCACAATCCAGTGAACAGGAGATGCGAGAGACTTTGCTGGCGGCAGCGCATATACGTCCAAACGCCAAAATTCTACTGAAGCTGCCTGGTGTGCCGGATGAGGTGCGACGAGCGCTTGAATCGATGGGCGCTCGAAGTGTGGTAGGCGAGTCTCCTTCAATTGAGAAAGTCGTAAAAAGTCTTATCTGACGCGATTCGAGTAGCTTCATGGGCGCTTCGAATAGTGCTACAACAGGCCTCTATGATTTTTGATTTTTTGTCAGCTCAGAATATTCCTTTCCAACGCGTCGATCACCCTGCGGTCTTCACCTGTGAGGAAGCCGATGCCTTGGTACCACCGTTGGGTGGTTCTAAGACCAAGAATCTTTTTCTGCGCGACGGAAAAGGGCAGCGGCATTTTCTTGTCAGCACGACCTCTCAGAAAGCGATCGACTTGAAGGCTCTTTCGAAGCTTCTTGAGGTTTCCGGCCTTGGCTTTGCTTCCCCGGAACGTCTCGCCAAGTTCTTGAAGCTGACTCCGGGATCGGTGACTCTCTTGGGTGTGCTGAACGATGAAGCAAAACAGGTTCAGGTGGTAATTGATCGTGAACTGTGGGACAGCGGCGCTTTGCAGTGTCATCCTCTCGTAAATACCAGCACTATCCTCATAAGGACTGAGGATTTGGAGCGCTTCTTCAAGCTAACGGGACATGCGCCGCGAATCCTGGCGCTTCCGGAAAAATTGAAGGAATAGTGACAGAGATTATCGTTTAATCGCGCCGCTTTTATACGTTTGTTCGCTCATGCATTCAGGGCACAGGCACTGTAATCGCACAAAGCTGAGCTTTTTCTTATGATGGTCGGTTGGGTGTACGTGCAGCAGTTTTTTCGCACTTGAGCTGCCGTAGTCTCGTCCGCAGGATTCGCAGTGATAGTGCACCTGTTCTCGGCGGATGCGGCAAATTTCATCCCAATCTTTGGGATACATGTTCGCCATCGAGTTCTTGCTTTGCGAGGACTCTCCGTAGCGAACCCAAGAACGGAAGAAGTCTACATTGAAGAAATATTCGATCGAGAAGGACTCGAGCTTCAGGTTCCTTACCCCTTCCAGGAGAGACGTCACCTTAAAGAAGCAGTTCGGGCAGACTTGGAGCTGCGGGTCGGGGATCATGCGCATGGCCTCAAGTCGTTCGCCATCGCGACCGGTTGGGAATAGTAATCGATAGAAGAATCGACCATCGAGCCGTTGCGCAGCGCGATAGCCTTCTGTTGAGCCGCTGCGCTCGGCGGCAGTGAGGGTATTGCAGCGCAGTAGATGATAAGGATGAAAGTTCGAGAAGTTCTCCATCTCTACAATCGCCGTCTGCCGTTTCTTTCGGGACAGATCGGGCAATTCCATGAACTGGTCGGCTTGATAGAGCGCGACACGCGTGGCCATGCCGCTTTCCGGATTAATGTAGAAGATTCCTTCCTCCGTTACCGCGGTGTTCGCCATTTCCCATGTGCGCCCATCTTGCGTGAGAGACTTCTCGAGCTCGGCAATTTTCTTTGCCATGAAGTGCGGGTCGAGGTTCGACGCGGCATGACGCAATTTGTAGAATTGCGTTAGTCTCATGTTTTCTCAGCTACCGGTTTAAGAGTGGTGATTATCTGGTGAATCTTTTCGTCGGCCTTGGTTTTGACTTTGAACTCAACGCGCCGCGAGAGAGCCTGATCTTCGATGCCGCCGACCAGCACGGGATTTGCGAATGCCAGCCCATTTGCGCGCAGTACCGTTGTCAACCAAGTGCGATACTCCGTTATCTGAGGAAGGCGGAAGCAGTAGTCTAGGATTGTGAAGCTACGCGCTTGTGAAAGTTGCGCGTTGTTGAGGTAACGCTCCTCGAGGCTTTTGCTGCCTTCCCATGCGCTGGAGGTGTGCCCCTCGATGCGCACTTCCTCGATGTTGCCGCGAAACTTGTCGCTCGCGAGTACGCTGATGTAGCGCGGAAAAAACTCGCTCAAGATCGTCTCGAAGCGGGGCTTAATGGCTTTACTCCCGGTGTTGAAAAGCACCTCAGGTTCATTAAAACGAACGGTGGTGTCGGAGAGTACTTCAGCATTCCATTTGCTTAGTTCGTCTTTGAACTCCACGACTAAACTGCGGTACAGGTCGGCTTGGTATTCTTCCTGGGTTTGAGCAATTTTCTGAACAACCTCTTTCTCGGCGTTCACCCGTTCCATGAAAACGACCGCAATAAACAAGAAGACCATCATGAGACCGGTCATCATGTCTGAAACGCTTATCCAAACTCGACTGTGTGCGCTCATCGCTTGTCAGTAATGAATTGGAAAAGAGAACGATAGTCGGCGGCAAACTGGTTGGTGATCGAGGTGAGCACTTTCTCCAGCTCGCCCAGCGCTTTCGGCAGCTGTTGATCGATCTCTTTCGTCATGAGCGCCAAGGATTCAGCCTGTTTGCTCACGGAATTCTGAATAGTGCCGGAGAAAGTGTTTATGCTGTCCGTTGAGAGGGTGAGGGCCTTCTCGGTAGTGCTGATGAATTTACCAGCTTGATCGCCAAGCTCTTTCAGGCGCTCTAGGTGCGTACTCAGGCTGGCGACCTGCACGTCATACGTTTTTATAAGGCCTGCGACATCGCTGCAGACGTCGGCGGTTGCTTCGCTGCGCTTCACGAGATCGGCGGCAGCCGCGCGCGCTTCATCCATCGCAATTATAATCTTGTTTAGGTGCGCTTCGGTGGAATCGACATGAGCGCGATACTTCTCTTGCCACTGTACAAGTTTATGGCAGGCCACGTTGAGCTCTTTGAAGTTCTCTCCGAACTGGTCTTCTAGATTCTTGTTGAACTCGGTGATGATCGTTTGAAGGGCTTGGATAACTTCGGAGGTGGCTCCCTTCGCCAATTGCAGTAATGCCTTCTCGAGAGAACTGTTTATTTGACCGAGGTGTTCCTTCAGAAATGACTTCATCTCGCGGAATTCCCGTACCATGGCGCTCGGCGCTTCAATGGTGGCGAGCAGGCTCCCCATCTTTTGCTCGATGCTGCGTAGAACGTCGGCGTCCTCGCCGACCTGTCCAGTGAATTTCTCGATGATAGAGAGCGAAAGAGAGAGAAACATTCCAAGCACGGAGATCGCGAATGCAAACTTCAATCCCTCGAGAAGGTGCGGGACGCTCTTGGTGATGTCTTTAGTGTCAAAACCGTAAAGTCCGACCAGCACGCCGAAGAACGTACCAAAAAGTCCGATGCTTACGATCGGAGTTTTGAAGTCGAACTGACGAGCATTCTTGAACCCAACAAATCTTCCTAAGAGCCCGTACAGATCGAGCACCGTCAGCGCCACCATCACACTGGCGCAGCCAAGCAAAAAGGGGTCAGAGAAAATATGAGCTATGAATTGGGCTAGCAATTTTCTTCCTCGTTTCGCAAATTCAGAAAAACGTGTAATGGCAGGGTCCTTTGCGCACGACGAAACCTGCCAGTCCGACAAAGAGCTTGTCGCTGTTAATTATCGAGTCTTTAGCTGATCCGCTTAAGTGCTGTCCGGCGTAACGGGGTTTCCGCTGCAGGGAATTGCAAATAGAGGCGTGAAACTCCGCGATTGAGGGCTTCCCCGAGCCTCAGAAGTCCCAAAACACGGGCAATTTAAAGGGCTGTTTTATTGACGCGGACGGAACAAGGTTTGAGAGGCAGTGTCGCGAGCCTGGCTAGGAGTGTTACTGTAAGTTCGTAGGGGGTATCAGGATTGGTACTCTTCTCTGCGCCATCGTATCTTGCAGATGCTTGTCTGCCGCAATTTAGTAGCCCTGTCAGTTTGTACCTTTACCGATCATGCACTTGCCCGTTCACAACAGAACCAACCCTGAATCTGCGACCCTCTCAAGTGCTTCCCGCGAGTTCCATTCCTTGGCGGAGTTGTGCTCGAGAAGAGGGGTGACATACGGCGAGCTCGCTCAATCTATCTCGGGGCGGGCGCACGCGTTCTTCGCGCTCATCGCAGTGGTTCCATTTATAACTCCGCTGCCCTTGCCCGGCCTCTCGATAGCATTCGGCCTGTATGTGATGTTGGTCGGATTGCGCATCGCGACTGGAAAAGGGCCCTGGGTTCCCATCAGTTGGCAGACCCGTGCAGCTCCCGCCGAGAAGCTGGGTGCGCTTTTTCATTGGGTGGCAAAGCTCTTCGCGCGGCTTGAAGGAATTGTGAAGCCACGAGATTTTCTCCCATTTTCGACGAATCGGGTCGGAGGAGTATTGATTTCAATTGCCGGACTGCTGCTGGCATTGCCGTTTCCGCCTGGAACGAACTTTCCGCCAGCCTGGTCGGCGTTGTTGATTGCGCTTGGAATTGTTGAGGAAGATGATCTTTGTTGGCTGATTGGGGTGTTGTTTCTTTGCCTTACGATCGGATTTTTCACTCTGATAATTATGTTCGGTGCTGAAGGTATTCAGGCCCTCCGAGCTATGCTCTAAAAAGTTGCATGTCGTGCCTGCGCCTCCTAGTACAGAGTGCGCACATTTCCCTTTATGCGAAGCTGCTCGCGATCGAGCTCTCGCGTGAGCTCATGAAAAACTTCATCATGAATCAATCCTTCGCGTCGAATGGAGAGCAGTTCTTCATATTCTAACTGAAGGGCTCGAAGGGAAAGCTCAATAACAGAGATGCGGCTTATTCTAGCCGCAGGCCAGAATTCCGCACAGATTATAATTGACGTTGGTCGCGCGACTAGCTCATCGAGAAACGTTCTTCGTGGCGAGTATACTTCTTGAGCCGCTCAAGGTTTACGTCAAAGCCGATGCCCGGCTTATCCGGGAGAACCATAGTTCCCCGAGGCGAGAGCGCTATGGAAGGATCGACGATATCTTCATGGTAGTAGCGAGCACTTTCGCCGATATCTCCCGGATATTTGTAGTTCGGGAGCGTCGCAATCGCGATGTTCGCAGCACGGCCGATGCCTGTTTCGAGCATTCCTCCGCACCAAACGCCGACGCCGTGCTGGGCGGCTAAATCATGAATCTTCTTCGACTCGGTCAAGCCGCCGACTCGGCCGGGTTTAATGTTGATGATTTTACATGAGCCCAGTTCGATAGCCGACGCTGCATCGTGCACATGTTCGATGCTCTCATCGAGACAAATAGGATTTTTGATCTCACGCTGCAACTTGGCGTGATCGAATATGTCGTCATGGCGCAATGGTTGTTCAATCATCATCAGCTTGAAGCGATCCAGATCCTTGAATAACGAGATATGCTCCAAGGTATACGCGGAGTTCGCATCAACCATGAGAGGGATTTCTCCGAAGCGTGTATAGATAGCTTCGACGAGTTTAAGGTCTTCCCCAGGGCCGATCTTGATCTTGATCTTGTGATAGCCTTTCTCAAGAAATCCGGCGATACGGTCGAGCAGGACGTTGATGTCGTCGAACAGCGGGACGCTGATGCCAACCGGAACTTCGCTGCGGGTGCCGCCGAGGTGCTTGTACAGTGGAATGCCCTTTGCCTTGGCTTCCCAATCCCAATACGCCATTTCAACGCCGGATCGCGCGATGCGGTGGCCAACAATTTTCTCGAATACTCGATTTGTCTCTTGCGGTGAGGTTGGTCTCTCCTTCTTGAAGAGCGGAATCGCAAAATCCTTTAGGATGTGCTGGGCGGTGCCCGGTGTTTCGTGGTTGTAGAAGGGGAAGGGCAGTACCGCAGATTCGCCCCAGCCCGATATGCCGCCGCCGCGAAGTTCAACCACTATCTGATCGCGGTCTTTAACAGTTCCAAAACTGACTCTGAAGGGCTCAATGAGCGGAAGCCGAACAATACGAACAACAACTTCTTCAATCTGGAAGCTCATACACACACTCTATTTTCTAAGTCGTTCAAAAAGATATTGGCCGCGTTCCCCGTTGACGCGAAACGTCGCGACTCGGTAGCGTCCGTCGAGTAAGGCTTGACTCACGGCGGCTACGGCGTCTTGCCATTCGCGAGCACGAGCGGGGTTTTTCTGGCGAAGCGCCACGATGTCCAAAGGAACAGTCATGCTGAGGTTCTGCTCCCCAGAGCGAAGGAGCGTTTGGTTAATGCTCGGCTGACCTTCGATTGCGTCGAGCACGCACTCGCTATGTTCGGGGAACGGGATGCTGGCATCGCTTTCGAGATCCCAGCTGACCTCGAAGCGATCGGAGCGTACTTCGCCGTATAGTTCGGACTTGATGATGCCGTACTCGTTTGGAAGAAAGCGGTACACCCGTGCTCCTAGTTTCCGTAGGTTCAAGTTTCCGTTCTTGGTGAGCAGGGGATCGAAAGTCCAACGCACATTAGTAATTCCATGTTCGAGAGCATCGCGCTTCTGTGCCTGCTTTATCTCGAATCCAAGCGATTGCGCCTGCAGTGAGGGCTTGACCGCCACCAAGTGCGACATAAGAAAGCGCTTCGAGTTTTTACTATCCCAGGCCAGGAAGGATAGCGCGAAAGCCACCAGTTCACCCGCCGGGGTGAAGGCGCCAAGAACCTGGCCGCCTGAGGCCTCGGCTATATGCAATACATGCGTAGGGGCGATTTCAACGTCGGCAAAACCCCAGGTTTCGCGCTGGAGTGCCACCATCTTCTCGTAGGTTGGCAGGTCATGAACCCTGCGTATATCGAGCTTAGTCTCAGTAATTGACATAATTTCGAGAGATTACCACATCGGAAGAGGCGGGCAAAACCACCTCAGAAAAGAAGTTTACCAAGGTTTTAAATGCTGGTATCATTCTGCTTCCTGACTTCGTTAAGGATTTGGCAGTGCTGGAATTGTTATCGACATGTACGCCAGGGCTGATTGGAGCGACACCTTCCTCGGAAGTTGTCGATTGCCTGGGTGTCGTCGAAACCACAAACAGCATTCAAAACGAAGCAAGACTTACGATCCTCTCGTCGATTCTCCTTATTAGCGCCCTACTTATTATTGGCTAATATACATAGCCGGGGCCATCTTTTAGACAACTGTAACAGTAGATCAAAAAGCCCCCGGTAGACGGGATTTTTGTACGTTGTTCTTTGTCAACGAGGTGTTGCCTGATCGGCACCTCTTCATTCGTGTAGAGTTTTCACTTTCCTTGTGGTTCAGCTCGCCCCGAGCTTGAGCGTGCCCTTCAATTTTTTTCAAATCATATCGGCGCGAGCTGAACCGAAGGAAGGAACTGCGTGGGTTCTTTTTTGAGGTTTTCAAATGTCATTGGCATGCATTGGATGCGTGTCTAGGACTGTACATGGAAAGGCAAACACATGAGTCTTGACGCAACGAGTACTGATATCAAGTCCGCACCGATGGGGGATTTGGGGATTCAGACGCTGCCGCCAGTTCACCCGGACTGGAAGCCGCTCCTGAGCACCCTCGAGGCGAGCCCGTTTCTGTTGGGCGCGCTCTCCCGTCAGATGCTGGAGGGCAGTGAGGTGGTTCGGCGGCCGAGCAAGAAGGCGCGCATCGCTTTCGGCGTCGGGTGTGTTCACACCGGCGGCGTCAGCGCGGGCGTGCCCGTGGATTGGTTGCGGATGCCCTTGGGCGCCGTGATCCTGCAGCGCACGTTGGGCCTCGACCCGCAGCCTCTGGTGGCTACGGTCGGACTCGACATCGCCAAGAACAATCCGACGCTCGCTCCGAACGGCCACTGGCCTCCGTCGGACGAGCTCCTGAGCATCGCCGCCACCCATCTGCTTCTGTACAAGAGGTGGAACGACTGGGTGCGGTCGCTCAAGGGACCGCATGCACAGGCGAAGCCGTGGCTTCCTCGTATTCAGTACGAGGCGGACTCGCAAGTGATGAAACAGGAATGGTTCGTAGCCGCAACGGAGGCTCGTGAACGGGTTCGGCTCAACTCCGTCCCCTACAGCAGCAGTCAGGATGCCTTGTTCGACGCCTATTTGCGCATGCTGCTGGCGCAAGATCCTGAGGCGACGATGATCAAGTTCGGCTGGGCCATTCCCAGCAACTTCGAAGAGGTGCATAACCTCGTCGCGGTGCAACTTCGACTGACTCAGTCTGGAGCAGCAGATGCTGCCAGCTTGGAGTCGATGCCCGGTGGGTGCGAGAGCTGTTTCGATCTGCTCTCGATCCAGGCGGCACGTGAGATCCACGGTCGTCAGCTCATCGGGTATGCCTATCTGAAGGCGCCCGGTGGATTGGACTACCGGCAACCGGCTGCTTGTCCCTACACGGCCAAGCCGACCCCGAGCACGAATGGGAAGGCGCACACCGCGCGAATCCTGTTCAAGGACGGGCCGGAATCTGTGGAGGCGGCAATCGAATTCGCTCGGAATGCCTTCGGCAGTACGACGAAACAGCAGCGCACCAACCTTCTCAACAGCCTTCGTTCCGCCGTTGAGATGGTCTCCATGTTCCACATCCTCGTTCCCGGGTACTTCGACGAGCAGGAACCCTTTGGGGATCTTGCCGCCGCAGAAGCTCAGCTGCGCGCTTGCAACCTGCGTTGCCAGTTCGCGCTCGGGAACACCGCATCGGACGCTCAGCTTGTCGCTCGTAAGAAAGCGGAAGCCGAGGTCGTCGAGATCCTCTGCCGGATCATCAAGGGTAGCTGGCCGAAGATCATCGAGACCTTCGCCCCGTCTGCCGCCGATATCCAGGAGGAGGTGCGCCATCTTCGCGGCAAACTTCCATACTTCAACTAATCATGTGACCGCAGTCGTCGCATGGACTTGCCGGTACCGGGGCCGACGTTCTGTCATATACAGTTCGTCGGCCTCGGCACTTGGCGAGGGGAGGTAGCTTTGCGGAAACAAATGACAGTCGGTTCGTGTGCTGAGATGACTTTGTCACTTCAACTCACTACGAAGGTTTCAGTTCCTTTCTTGGTTCCTCCTTTTCTCTTTCGTCGATAACGTGTCGCCCACATTCTCTTTTTTAGAAGGCCGTAAGCAGGACAAGTCCTTCAATCTGACGTAAAATAGCCACTTCGCGGGCGTCCCACGCCTGTTGTCTCTTTTTCAATTTGTACGCGTAGACGGGTAAGGTTCGTTTCCATTCGAGCTCTGGATTGATGCTGAGCTGGAGTGGGAACGGATCGATGTATTGGTTTTAGTAAGGTTGATTGTTTTCTCATGCATCTGCGAAGGAAGGGGGCACGGGTAAATGACAGGCGACTGTCCTTTATCCGTGGTCTCTTTTGTAAGCACCCAAGGGCGTCATGCCTGATTCAAGGAGTGTCCGCAGATGGCTCAAAGCGTTACGTCAGAAAAGAAGAAGCGCAGCGTTCTGCAGTGGGTCGGATTCGTTTTGTGGTGCGGGATTAACATTCCGCTCCTGGGACTCCCGGCCTTGATCTTGTTCGGCCCGAAGAAATTCTGGCACGAGTTCGGTTCGTACATTCTCGGCACGTACAAGCGTGATCCGGGAACCGGCCACATCCTGTGGATTCGGTGGATTAATCACCATGACTCGATCCACTTCCACTGGTTGGTGTGGGGATCCTTCCTGCTGGCTTTCCTGCAGTGGGCTGCCCCCAGCGTCGGACTGCAGAACGTCATCACACCTTTCGGGGTGGCGACGGCGTTCTTCCTGCTCTCTCTGATGTGCTTGCTGATTTACTTCCGTGACACTCCGATCTGGAGTTTCCTGCGGCTGGTGATCAGTCTGCTCATCATCGTCGTTGCCGACATCGGTATTCGACTCGGCATGTCTCGACTGGATACTTACTTTGACGGCCTGGCGGCGTCAGGTGGGTTCGGATACCAACTGCTTGATTGGACGGTCGGCTTGTTCCCAGAGTTGTTGAAGCGCGGCATCATCAGCCCGCTGTGGGACGGCTATGTCTGGCTCGATCCGCACGCCTCTCCGGGCTTGTGGGTTCTGTTCGGCATCGGCATCGGATTGATTCTGGTGCCGCCGACTTTCTTGTCCATCATGCGCAATAGAAAGGAGATGGACTCCGCAAACCTGCGAGAAATCGCCTTTGGCGAGAGCGACGCGACCGAACCAGTTTCGATGCGTCGCTCGGTCGTGCTGATTCCGGATGTGTTGGAGGCGCTGTCATTCTTCGGGGACATTGACCTGAAGGTGCAGGGCGGAACACGTCGCTTCAAGAACGTGTTCGGGGCTTCGGCCTGGCTGCGGCATGCCTTTGCTCAACTTCGCGAGCACTCGACTCCGGAAGAACTTCGCGAGGAGGCGCGAGGGCGGAGCGGTCAGGGCGAGGATGCAGCGGAGCTTGTTGCCGGCGCAGTTCACGATCACGAAGAGCATGGGCCGGACTTTACTCCCGATGTGCCTGAGAGTGGTGACGCAGCCGCTGCCCACCACTAAACCTCGGGCCCCAAGCAAAGGATCGGCTTGGATTACACTTCAAAGACGCCCTAACGGGTTTCGTCACAGAGGGGAGAGACTAGCGAGGTTCTCTACAGCGTTCTACTCATCGATCCGCTCTCCCCCTTTTCCCCGGCCAAGTGGCATTTCTAGCGGCTTCGCGCAGCGATTCGGCCGATATTCAAGAAGATAGAACGTTCCTGTTGATCGGACATACCAAATCCTAAGTAGACCGGTACGAGCGGAGTATCCGCGCCGATGAATACCGAGCCGGCAAGGATGCTGCCTGGATCGGGTATGGATTCGATATTGGTTTGGACGTTTGCTACTTCCACCGTTCCGCCTAGGTACCCGCCCAGCTTGAAGAGAGCTGAACTTCCTTCCGCGATGCGGTGCGTGAGTAGCGCGCGGCCGACCCAATAGTAGTCAGCGGTGAGTGACCCCAGCTGGTAGCCGGAAATATCAAATGGTCCACCGATAGAGTATGAGCGCTCTACCGGTAAATTATCCGAGGACGTTCCCAGGCTGCCGCTGAACATAAGTGTGTTCGCGCCAACGGTAAATGGGGCCGCCATCTGCGCTCCATTTTGTTGGAAGTCAGAGCTGGCCCCCAAGCTGTCACGCGACTGCTTGCTCGTTACTCCAAAGCGGTAGCCTTCGGTTGGGAAGTCGACGTTGTCCATCTGGTCGATGGTCAGGCTCGAAACAATTTCGCCGATCTCGAAGTCGAAGCTTGGAACAGCGGATGCGCCGATGTAACGATTAAGTTTACCAGGACCGCGACGCCAGCCGCTGGTCAATTCGCCGTACTTGCCGAAGGTGTAGCCGAGGTCGGTGCCCAATACCATTTGTTGCCGATGGTACTCAGCAACGATGTCACTCCCGTCCAAGACTTTGATGTCTTTACGTGAGAGATCAATGCTTGGCGCAACAAAGAAGGGACTGCCGGTTCCCAATGGTTGATAGAATTCCGTAAAGAAGCGTGGGGAGGTTCCGACTTCGCCTTGCACGTCTGCATATGAGCCGTACGTTCCCAAATTGTTAAAGCGCACATCTGCAGCAAGGGAATAGCCGCTGTCTCCAGTGAAATTGTCCTGTAACGACAGCCCCAGTCTGACATATTTATTGAGCCACTCCTTCTCTTCACCTTCCAGTAAGAGGCCATACTTACCGTTTTCCTCAACTACTTGCTGCGTAACCTTCTTGAACTGTCCGTTCTGATAGAGCGGCGTGAGCTCTTCGGAAATCTTGTCATGATCGTACACATCGCCGGGTTTGACGCTCACTGCTGCTAAGATGGCAGTTTTTCCTTGAGGAGAGGTGTCATGCACTTCGACGAATTCAAGCTTCGGAGCGAATGGCTGGTGTCCCGTGCGCAATTTGTAGTAGCGCTCGAACTCATCATGCGGAACAGCGAGGTGACGAAGCTTTGGGAGCGCGGCGCGAGCGGCGACTTCACCGGCCATCATGATTTCGCGTGCTTTGTTGAAGCTAGTCGAGCTGTAGTTCGTTAGATCCGGCTGAATCATTATGTCTTGCTTACGCAGCATCGCAATGCGCGAGGCGGTCGTGCGCTCGAGCAGCAGATCCATCATTTGCGCTGAAATCGCCAAGGGGTTCGTGAGACTGTCGCGTTTGCGGAAGACGGATTTAAACTCAACTCCGATTATGTATTGCGGGTTGCGGGCGAGGGCGATGTCGACAGGGAAGTTGTTAACAATGCCGCCGTCAACGAGAAGCCTGCCGTCCAATTCTACCGGAGCAAAGAAGCCGGGCACTGACATGCTTGCGCGCGCGGCGATAGCTAAGCTGCCGTGATCAAGAATGACTTCTTCTCCTGTTTCGATATCAGCTGCCACGGCGCGATAGGGAACGGGCAGCTTATCGAAGGCGATAGAGGGAGGAGCTTTGTTGAATAAGCCCTGCAGCAAAAGCTCCACGTACTGACCCTGCACGAGCGCAGAGGGCACGATGAATCCGCCGTCTTGGAATCCGAGTTTGGCATCTCCAAATAGTTCTCGACCGCGACCCGATTTTTCACGGTAGTTAACCATGTCGCGGGGCGGGTTTTCGTTAAAAAGTTGATCCCAGTCAGTTGAGGAGAGGATCTTCTCCATGTTTTCGACGGTACTGCCTGACGCGAACGCGGCGCCAACGATGGAGCCCATGCTCGTGCCCGTGACGAATTCGACCGGGATGTTGGCTTCCTCGAGGACTTTGATTACGCCGACGTGTGCGAATCCAAGAGCGCCGCCACCTTCCAACACCAGCGCGACACGAGGACGCGGATAGGGGCCGGCCTTTTCCTTCTTCTCGGCATTGGCGTTAGAGTTGAAGCTTAGCTGCAGGGCAGCGACGCAAAGTAGGAGACGGAGTGTGGTTCTCATGCGTAATGCTTGTAAGTAGAGATTAGAGCGGGGAGGAGTATAGGGGCACGTACAAGTACGTAGCAAGGGTTTCGTAGCTATTGGAGCCTATAAACGACAAATTTGGCGGTCGAAAACAGCTCTAGTCCGGATAAAGCACTCTGGAGAGCAGTTCTACCCCCACTCGAATGAACTCGCGTTTCGCTGGGGCCTCTCTGACGTCCCTTGCTACAACCAGCGTAAGAGTTTCAAAATCCCCGCTTGTATAGGGGCAAGCATCTCCGTACAGAAATTTCATCCCACTTTCCTCGATTGATTTCATTCCCTCAAGCATTTCTCTCTTGATTGAAGTCATGAGCTCATCGGAAGTAAGGGCAAGATCGCGCAGGAAACCCTCGAATACGGCTTTGCGAGGGAAATGTTCACGCCAAGCGCGCGAGTAACATTCAACTCCCTGATGGAACGCTTCTTCAGCGGACAGGTGAGTATGATCAGAAGGCTGGGTATTTTGAGCGATGTCGGTAATAATCTGCATCGAAGGATAGAGGCGCTTCTCGGCGCCCTGCCGGAGACTATTGATAGTGGCGGGGTCACGTCCTAGCTGTTCGAGCAGCCTCCAGTCCTCGGCGCGGTTAGCTCTCTCGACTTCTATACTCGGCAGAAGAATGTTTCCATACTCCGCAAGCTGTTTGCCGGAGTTCCATTCGCGAGTGAAGTCTCTGTCGCCGTAGGTGCTTTCGAGTCTCGCATGTGCGGCTTCAATTACAGTAATCCCTCCGTTGCGACGAATCTCGTGCACAATTGCCAAGTTGAGCGTCCCGCGCATGGAGAAGTAGCTTTCATCGGGGGAGGTGGTTGAGCGGAGAGCGTCATTTGCTGCGCGCCTGTCCGACGGCTTCGGCTCTGGACGGTTGGTGTTTTCCGGATCTACCATGGTGCTTTATAGTGTACGACCACTTCAAAGGCTAAACAATCAGCAGCCAGGCTCATCAGGTCGGGGCCTATGATATAAGGTGTTAATATTTCTTCTGATTCTGCCGATTTTATATACTGCTTCTTGCTACCCAATGCATGTGTCTTTTTAAGGAATGATTTACTTGGGACCCCGTTCGGTACTCCTAGTCATCGCGATCTTGGTGTTGCTGCGCAGTGCGACAGCTTACGCGCAACCAAGTGTTGACGTCAGTATTGAGGTGCGCGAACGCTTCCATTCGCTGATTTTCAACTTCGTGCAGCCTGATGTCTCGTCGATGAGCGGCTGTCACTACAATTTGTTCGCGGCTGATGCAGCGGGTAAGCTCAGTGATCTGCCAGGGAAGGGGTTGAGTATCGCGACCTTTTTCAAGCCGCTCTCCTTCATCCAAATTATCGCGTCGCCTCTGCAACACCTCGCGCGTGACTCCGCTAAGCGAACCCCGCGAGTGCTTATCCGTCCGAAAGTTTTCTTTCGTGTGCTGCTGTCTTGCCCTCAGGGTGTTGACGGGGTCGGAGAAATTTTTTCGCTGCGAATAAAGACATATAAGACTGGGAAGGTGCAAACCTTGTACGGCTTGATCAAGCGAATGAAATATCACATGCGCTACTACGAGCCCTAAAATCCTAGTAAGACAATCCGACCGTCTCTTACTTGATTACGCCACACGCGATGCGAGGGCCGCCACCGCCAAGTTTCGCTGGAGTGTCTGAGTAATTATCTCCCCCTTGATGAATCATCAGCGCACCGCCGCGCACTTCTTTAATCGTTAGACGAGGTGCCCGTATGACCGCGGTCGCTGTTCCGTCAGTACCCACCTCCAAAGCAGGGAGATCCCCGAGGTGGCCCTGACCCATTGGTCCTTCATGTTTTCCGGTGCTGCCAGGATCGAGATGTCCGCCGGCAGCTTCTGCCGAGCTGAGCTGACCATCTTTTGGTGCCGGATCGCAGCTCCCTTTGGCGTGGACGTGAAAACCATGAGGTCCAGGGCTAAGTGATTTCAGATTGGGAGTAAGAAGAAGCCCACCGGAAGAGTCTGTCAGGGTCACCGTTCCGATCTCTTCTCCAACGCCTTGAGCGGAGACCTTATGCATATGCACGGTAATGCTCTGAGTGTCGGCCCAAGCCGCACTGCTCGAAAGGAGGAGTAAGGAGGCAATTAGAGGCAAGGCTTTCATAATAAATTCTCCGAGATCCTTGGGTTTCAGGTTTACATATACCGCAGCAGTGCAAAAGGATAGCTGAGGAAGAATAGGGTGCGGTCGGGGGTTGTGCCAGCCGCCGCGCTCCTAGGAGGCGGCGGCCATGAGGAATTACTTTACTGGACCTGGGACGGGAATTACATATTTACCTTCATATTCAGCTACGAACGATTCACTGGTGCTGGTCGAGGTCCCGTTCTCATCAGTGCTAGCGACCTTTACTACTAATTTCTTAACCGGGGTAAGTGGAAGCTTTGCATTCTCACCGCTGGGAAGAGGCTGTATCGACGTAGCCTTCTTCACATCCTCAGGGGTTAGTTCGACAAGTTCAATACTTGAAATCTTGTTGCCCATCTCCGCTGTCATCATCATGGTATAAAATCCGAGTACTTCCGGATCAGCGCCCTTCGTATACAAAAATCCATTCAGTGCAATGGCATCCTTGTTCTCAAAGGCCTTCTTGTACGCGTCCGTGAAGGCGGTGTCTTTCTCGGTGGCCGCGAACGAAGCTAACGGTGTGCTTAAGGTGCAGGTCACGAGCACTGCAAGCAGAGTAATGAAATGTTTCATATAAAATGCTCAAAGATTGAAAGTTACTAGGTAACAGCCGGATAGCCGGGATTCTAGGAAATCGCAATCCGGGGAGCAAGCAAACAATTGCGGAGAGTGTTTAAGCGTCCAGCCTTGGGCAACTGCAAGGGCTCTTATATTGGATGGCTGGCTGAATCGTTTGGATTGGTGTCATAGACAAACAGCTCATCGCTGTCCGAGAAGCCGTCTCCGTCAGTATCGGCTATAGCAGGATTGGTATCGAAAACTGATGTTTCAAACAAATTGTAAACGCCGTCGTTGTCTGAGTCGGGGCGCAGTGCGAGCGCGCGCGAGGTTCCTTTGCCGGTGAAGTACTTCTGCATGATCTGAGAAATCTTCGCGTAGCCATTTGAAGATGGGTGCAATCCATCACTTGAAATTAAACTCTTGGAGATTTTCTCCACACGAACAAAAAGCGGTAAGGCGGAGCCTTTTTGCTCAATCATCAGGTCATTGGTGTACGTGATGAAGAAGCGCTGAACTAAACGCTTTGTCGGCGTCAGGGTGGCAACCGCGATGACAGGTGGAATGTTGTTGTTACGGGCAGCCAATTCCTGGTTCAGATACTTAACGATGCGCTTAATCGTTCCGACGGTGGCAGGAGGATTATTCTGTTCATAGAAGTCATTGCGACCGACATCGAGGACAAGGATATCGCTGTCTACGATGTTGTTCTCAGCGGGCCCCGAAGAGAACTCGGACATCTTGCGTTTTAGATTTGAAAGAAGGCGTTTGCTCGTCACACCCGGAACCGCAAAGCGCACTACTTCGGCGTCAGGGTAGGCGGCGGCGATGCGAGCGAAGTATCCGCCGTTCGGTATCGCGGTGTCCCCGATGCCCTGAGCAAAGCTGTCTCCGACGAAGGCGATCTTTAGTTTGCCGTCACAATTGAAATCAACCAGTCCCGACTGCAGGGGGCACGCCAAAGCGTTTACTGCGAGAGCGAACTGAAGGGCGGTGAGGAGGACGATGTTTTTAAGCATACCGATACCGAGCTAGACATGTGCACTATAGACAATTATAGCGGGAAGAAAAAGAATCCGATAGGATTGCGCTAATTTCTCATTTCTCCGGCTCACCGCGCTTACATCGAACGTTTTGTTTATCAGGAGTGACTTACACATGGCAACTAAGGTGAAGATTCTCGCTTTCTCCGGCGCGCTTCGCGCTGAGTCCTTTAATCATAAGTTGCTTTTAGTGGCGGTCCAGGGCGCGAAGGATGCTGGTGCTGACGTGACAGTCATCTCGTTGCGTGACTACCCCATGCCACTCTACGATCAGGAAATCGAGGACGCGACGGGAATACCTGAGCACGCCAAGCGATTCAAAGAGCTGATGAAGAGTCACCACGGGTTTCTGATTGCCTCGCCTGAGTACAATAGCTCGGTGACTGCTGTCCTAAAAAATTCGCTCGACTGGGCCTCTCGCATGGAGGACGGCGAAAAGGAATTGGCAGCATTTAGCGGTAAGGTTGCTGGGCTTATTTCGGCTTCTCCAGGATCGCTCGGTGGTTTGCGCGGACTTGCGCATCTGCGAGTGG
>JAFLCA010000005.1 GCA_017302875.1 Deltaproteobacteria bacterium | reverse complement strand
TTCCCCATTCTCGATACCGCGACAGAGGGACGCGACGGGTTGCGTCTCCTAGGCTGGACCACTGAGCAGTTGCGGGACTGCTTCCCAGAGCTGAGTGCTTTTACAGAAAAGAAAGCGCGCGCGGCCCGCATGAATGACCTACAAACTGCTGAGATGCTTTACGCAGCGCGCTCGCGCGGATTGAAAATTTGGATGAGCCGAGACGCCAAAGCCCGCCTGGATTCCTTCCTTAGCCGACACCGGAAAGAGTTTCAGAATCCCGATTTTGACGACAGTCTCCTAGCACTCGAAGTACCCGAACTTTGCTGGATGACGACGATTGATGGAGGCGGAGGCCTGCTTGTCTCCAAGCCGCTCTTCGACGAGAAGTGCAAACCACACGAAAGCACCTGGAAGGACGGCGCACTTGCCCTCGACAGCAGGTTTCCGGGACACGTCGTACTGCGCTGGAGAGACTCACAGCTACTTGGCGCACACGAAACCCTCACAAAACTATTCTGCGAACACCCAATCGCCCAAAGCCGAAGCTTCAGTGCTCTTCTAAAAGATTTGAAGCTACGACAAGAGCGCCGCCAACGGCGGGACCGTTACCATGAAATGAAAGACTGCTCTTTGGAATTGCAGAATCCCGAGCTGTCTCAGAAACTTTTTCCGCATCAGCGTGTTGCCGTGCGCTGGCTCCTGGATTCTGCCCAAGGCATTCTCGGCGACGATATGGGACTGGGAAAGACCCTTTCTGTACTTGCTGCCGCCCAAGAGATGAAAGCGCGTGGAGTGATTGAACGCTTCTTGGTGATATGCCCGAACTCCTTGGTTCGAAACTGGCTGCGTGAAAGCGCGCAATGGACGAAAGACTTGCGCGTGGTTTTACTCCCAGGAGAGAAAAAGGAGCGGCAGCGTTTTCTTAAAACCCTCTCGCACAGTCCGCTCTTTGACGGCATCGTGGTCAATTACGAGACGGCGCGCCTCGACTATGTGTACCCCGAACTGAAGGCGATCTTTTCGAAGTCCCCCAGCCTGCTCTGCATCGATGAATCTCAGCGCATCAAGAATCCGCAGAGCAAAGCCTTTGAGGCAATTAACGAACTCGCCGAAGTCTTCCCGCGCCGGTTCTTGTTAACCGGGACGCCCACGCCGCGCGATCTCTCCGACATCTGGGGCCAAATGATGATCGTGGATCGCGGCGAACGCTTCGGGACACGCTACTTCGACTGGCTACCAAAAGTAGCGGAGCTTGGAAACAAATACAGCGATATGGCCATCCGTCGCTTCATTCCCGAACAGGTTGAAGAGACCATCCATAGAGTTCATGAGGTTCTACTACGTCGCAGCAAAGAAGAAGTTATCAATTTACCGGAGAAACTCTTCAGCACACGCGACATCGAACTGACCGGAGATCAGCTTAAACGCTACAACGAAGTGCGTGATGAACTCTTGGTCCGCGTCACAGCCCTAAATGGAAACGATTTCGTGCGCTCTATCGACAGCATTCTCGAACAGTATCTGCGCGCCGTTCAGATCGCCTCCAACCCCCGACTCGTTGATCCGCAGTGGAAGGGAGAGCCCGCGAAATTCGAGGAACTCGAACAAATGGTCAACGAAATCGTCGTGGATCAGAAAGGAAAAGTTGTCATTTGGACGAACTATCTTCTAAATGTTGACGAATTAGTAGAGCGCTTTGCGCATCTGGGCGCTGCGCCGTATTCGGGGCAGGTTGATGCCGCGGCTCGACAGGAAAGTGTATTGCGGTTCCAGGATCCCAGCTCTGACTTGAAAGTATTAGTGGCAGTGCCGGGCGCGGGTGGCGTCGGCATCACGCTAACCGCAGCACAGACGGCTATCTACGTCGACAAGACTTGGAACGCCGAACATTGGATGCAATCAGTCGATCGAATTCACCGCATCGGTCAAACAGGCACGGTCAACATTATTTCGCTCCATAGCTCAAAGGTCGACGACTTAATCGCGTGGAATGTGCGCCGCAAAGAAAAAATGCAGGCGCGCCTTCTGCGAGGCGTCGACTCAAAAGAAGAGGAGCTGCACCCAACGCTCGCAGAACTTGTCGCAGCAGTTAGCGACTAAAGCGACCCCTCGCCCGAGACCGGCTGACGCTTGAGATACTCCGAATCATTAGCAATCGTGCTGGCTACAATGTTGAGGGGCAATTGCAGTATGCGATACGGCAACGTGCTCAACACCGTATTCTCATGTTTGAAGCGCTCCCTATAGAACGCCAGCGCCTCACTTTCGATGTAGTCCTGCGGCAGCAAACAAATTGGCGCCCACGGCAACAGCAGTTTGGCGTATTGGGTATACAGGATGCTGGTGTAGTGCCCAGCTAGAAGATATACGGTGCGCGGACCGCCGATTTCGTCTCGTAGTCTTTGCCCGAAACGAAATGGCACCGCATTATCGAACACCGAAAGAAACATCAGTGTGTTACGGGCATCCATGTAGCGCGCCAAGTACTGTGGATCGGTTTTCACTCGGTCGCGAAGCTGTTCATAAAATTCCTGCTTACTGATGCCTTTCTGTTCGATCACCTTATCGCGAAATTTCTTTACCCCACGCTGGTCGGATTTTCGAAGCAGCCCTACAAGATCGGTACCACCCATGGCCAACACATTATATTTCAGACGCGAATCTACTCCGGCGGTCATGGCCGCATTTATCGCCCCACGGCTGATACCAAAAGTTCCGAAGGTAGTCTTCTGATACTCTCGCTCAAAGAAGTCGATGCCGATGCGATCACGCACGATATTCTTACGAAATGTCTCTTCGATGTTGTCGAAGTTATTAACGTCCTTGAAGTCGTTCGAGCGATTCACGATAGCCGTATCGAATCCGTGCTTCGCATAGTAGCGCGCGAAGTAGTCTGCAATAATATTACGGCCACCGAGCACCGGTAGAACGAAAATCAGACTGTCGCTTTTCTTACGGCGCTGAAAGTAATCGATACTAATCGGCCCAAAGTCCGTCTCAATATCGATTTTCTTGTGGGTGTAGTTCGACGTTTTCTTGAGCGTAGTTTCGCTGAAGGACTTGTAGGAATTGCCCTTGTGATAGTAAGCCTCGATTTCAGCAGGCCGATTGGGTGGCCCTTCATAACGTGGATTGAGCGGAACGAAGGCACAGGATGAGAGAGCGAGGCAACAAATGGCACCGCCAAGAACCGACCTTCCTCGGCGGAGGAAAGCAGCACGCGCGAACATATGAAACCTTGTGAAAACCTATTCTTCCTCTAGTATACCATGAATTGAGCTCGCTGCTGAGCGCTCAGAAGCCCCGAAAAATAAGGGTTTTTTGCTTAACGTGTCTGCTATCGGCGCGCTTCCCGAAGACCCTCATTTCGAGCTAGCATAGAAGAAGACTCGCCATTACGAAGGATGTAAGCCTTATGGAAAAAGCCCTGATTATTGATGCCGTCCGTACTCCACGCGCTCGCCGCAAAGGCAAATTCAGCGCCATTCACGCCGTAGACCTACTTACGTACCCGCTCAACGCACTCAAAGAGCGTAACAACCTAGCAACAGAACAGGTTCAAGACGTTGTAATCGGCTGCGTGACACAAACTCAGGAACAAGGTTGGTGCGTCGGCCGCGCCAGCGTGCTGGCAGCCGGTTGGCCGATCAGCGTGCCCTCCACCACCATCAATCGTCTGTGCGGATCAGGACAACAAGCCACGAATTTTGCCGCGATGGGCATTCAGTCCGGAAATTATGAGTTGGCGGTCAGTGGAGGCGTGGAGCACATGACCCGTGTTCCCATGTTCAGCGACTGCGGCGGAGAAGAAAGTCCGCTCCTTAAGAAGCATCATCCAGATCTCGTGCAACAGGGAATGGCAGCTGAAATTCTTTCAACCGAGTACAAACTCACCCGCGCGCAAATCGATGAGTTTGCATACAACTCGCAAATGAAGGCCAAAAAGGCCCGCGAAGAGGGCCGCTTCAAAAAGGGCCTTATCAGCGTTCCCTACCTCGACGAGAACAAGCAGGAAGCACGACTTGATTTTGACGACAACATCCGCGCGGAAACGACTATCGAGGGCCTCTCTTCGTTAAAGCCGGCATTTAAAGAGCATGGAGTTATTACCGCAGGAAATGCTTCGGCAATAGTCGACGGCGCCGCAGCCCTCCTGCTTGCCAACGAGAAGAAGGCGGTGGAATTGAAACTAAAGCCGCGCGCTCGCATCATTGCAATGAGCGCCGTCGGGTCCCCTCCCCGCATCATGCTAACCGGACCAATTGCCGCGTCACACAAAGCGCTGCAACAGGCAGGACTAAAGATTTCCGATATCGATCTTTGGGAGATTAACGAAGCGTTCGCCCCGGTCCCTCTGGTGACTTTGCAGGAGCTCGGCATCGATCCACAGAAGGTAAACGTAAACGGCGGCGGCATCGCACTCGGGCACCCGCTTGGAGCTACCGGAGCGATGCTAATCGGTACCGCCCTCGACGAACTCGAGCGCAGTAACAAGCGCTATGCCCTTATCACCATGTGTATTGGCCTCGGCATGGGGATCTCCACCATTATCGAGCGAATTTAATCAGGCATTCGATATAAGCTATTGAATTTAATTGCCTATTTCATTGCATCGATATATTCACAAGCATCGATTCATATGTTAACCTCAACATATGAGCGAAGCCCTCGATGTGTACAAAGCCTTAGCGGATGAATCGCGCCTGCGCCTTCTGCATGTGCTTAGTAAGGGCTCGTTTAACGTTCAGGAGCTGACGACCGTTCTTAAGGTCAGCCAGTCCACCATAAGCCATCATCTAAAAGTGCTGCAGGCAGTTAATCTCGCTAGCGCACAAAAGGAAGGTACCTGGGTCTACTACACCCTGCCGCAGAACGATCCGAACTCCTTTGTTCATCAGACTGCGCAGCTCTTCCTCGCCAACACCAAACAAAGCGCTGCCGATATTCAACTGGCTGGGGATATTGTAAACCGACGACGCGACCAGACTCGCCATTTTTTTGATTCTGTCGCAAAGAATTGGAAAGAACTGCGCGAGACTCAAGGCACTGAGTCCTTCTTTGATATCGTCAAAGAACGCATTCCTTCAAACGCAGCTTTCCTCGAACTCGGCTGCGGCTCGGGTCCATTTCTAGATAAGATTGTCCCCCGCTCGGGAATGACGGTCGGAGTTGATTACTCACAAGGAATGCTCGACGAAGCGCGACGTACCCTCGGCTCACGCGCCTCGCAAGTAGATCTGCGCTTGGGCTATCTCGAACACCTTCCCATCGGCGATGACAGCATCGACGTAGCGCTGGTGTATATGGTACTCCATCATCTCCCTACTCCCGTGGATGCACTGAAAGACGCTTGCCGCGTACTAAAGCCTGGCGGGCAGTTATTAATCGTCGACCTTGTGCGTCACGACAATGAGTACATGCGCGAGCGCTATGCTGATTTGTGGCTGGGATTCGATCCGGAGGAAATGAAGCGTTGGGCCTCTAGCAGCGGTTTTGCCGACGCGAAGGTGGAAATCTTGGGGCACAAGAAGGAAGTTTTTTTATTAACAACTCGTAAGAAAGAGGAAGCGTAACATGAAGAATGACCTGAAAGACTACAAAGTTGCCGACATCAGCCTCGCTGAATGGGGCCGCAAGGAAATCGACATTGCCGAAAAAGAAATGCCGGGCTTGATGTCCCTGCGCCAAGAGTACGGCAAGTCACAACCGCTCAAGGGCGCCCGCATCGCCGGCTCCTTGCACATGACAATTCAGACCGCAGTTCTGATCGAGACGCTGACCGCGCTCGGAGCAGAAGTTCGTTGGTCGAGCTGCAATATTTACTCGACTCAGGATCAAGCCGCAGCTGCTATCGCAGCGGCTGGAATTCCGGTGTTCGCGTGGAAGGGCGAGACGCTTGAGGAATACGACTGGTGTATCGAGCAGACCCTGACGTTCGGCGACAAGGGACCAAACATGTTGCTTGACGACGGCGGCGACTTGACCAAGATGGTGCACGAGAAGTTCCCGGCTATGCTGAAGGACATCTACGGTGTTTCTGAAGAAACCACTACGGGCGTACATCGTTTGTACGACATGCACAAAGCCGGCACCTTGAAGTTGCCTGCGTTCAACGTGAATGACTCCGTCACCAAGTCGAAGTTTGATAATCTGTATGGTTGCCGTGAATCACTTGCGGACGGCTTGAAGCGCGCCACGGGCGTCATGCTGGCTGGTAAAGTCGTTGTCGTTGCCGGGTACGGAGACGTCGGCAAGGGCTGCGCTCACTCGATGCGCAGCTACGGATCCCGCGTGATGGTTACGGAAATCGATCCGATCAATGCTCTCCAGGCATCGATGGAAGGATTCCAAGTTGTCACCATGGAAACGGCTGCCCCGGTTGCTGATATCTTCGTAACTGCGACCGGCAACACCGACATCATCACCGCCAAGCACTTCCAGGTGATGAAGGATCAGGCCATTGTGTGCAACATCGGCCACTTCGACAACGAAATTGACATTGCCTGGCTCGAGAAGAACCCTGAAGTAAAGGAGTTCAACATCAAGCCGCAGGTCGACAAGTTCGTATTGCCGAATGGTCATGAGATCATCGTGCTTGCGCGCGGACGCCTGGTGAACCTGGGTTGCGCCTCTGGCCACCCAAGCTTCGTGATGTCGTCTTCGTTCACGAACCAGACCATCGCCCAGATCGAGCTCTTCACGAACAAGGGCAAGTACAAGGTCGGGGTGCACGTATTACCGAAGCATCTCGACGAGAAGGTTGCTCGTTTGCACATTGGAAAGCTCGGTGTAGAGCTTACCAAGCTGAGCGACAAGCAAGCCACCTACCTCGGCATCAACAAAGAAGGTCCGTACAAGCCGGATCACTACCGCTACTAATATGCGGGTGCGAAGGGGTCGGCTTAACTGTCGGCTCTTTCGCATGACCAATAAAAAAGCCGACCGCGAGGTCGGCTTTTTTATTGCCGGGTTCTTACTTGGACTGCGGCCGGGCGAGTTGCGCAGCGGCCACCTTCTTGCCGAGGTCCGTCCCGGTCGCGCTCAAGAATGCCTGCTCAAGGCTGCGCTGCGGCTTGACCTCTATGACATCCATTCCACCATTTAGAATCCAGGCTAGAACAACGCGGTTCACATCGGCGATTTTGTAGCGCTTTAAATCGAATTCCACCGATATGGTATGCGCATCCTCTCCCACCACATCGGCCGCCGGCAGTTGCTCTTCAAGATCGCGCAGATCGCGCTTAATCGCATCCACTACATACACCACCCTGGAAGCACCGCTTAGCATCTGAGACATCGGTCCTTCCATAAGCAAGGCCCCGTGATCGATCATACACACATGATCGCAAAGCTCCTGCAGCTCGCTCAAATTATGCGAGCTGATAACAACGGTGGTTTTGCCGCGAATAGCCTCAATACTTTCTCGAAATTCGACAATCATGCGTGGATCAAGCCCAGCGGTCGGTTCGTCCAGTAACACCAGGGGCGGGTTGCCAATCAGCGCTTGCGCCACCCCAAGCCGCACTCGCATGCCGTGCGAAAGTTCTCCAGCTACCTCGTTTTCTCTATCGAAGAGCTTTACCAAATCAAGAACGCGATGAGTTTCGATGCGCGCATTTTTTCCGTCCAGCCCGGCAAGCTGCGCAAACAACAACAACTGGCGTCCGATCGTGCGCTCTTCGAAAAACTGCATATCTTGAGGCAGGATTCCTATTATTCCACCGAGCGCGCGATATTTTTTAAGCGGCAGACCAAAGACCTCGATCGACCCGCCATGCGGCCGGATAAATCCGCCCACCAACGAAAAGGTGGTGGTCTTGCCTGCCCCGTTTACACCTACGAATGCCGTTACTGAACGTTCCGGAACGCTCAGTGACAGCGAATTCAGCGCGCGCGTCTTCCCGAAACGCCGTGTAACTTTATTTAAAACAAGCGCCGGCTTACTAGACATCTCTTCTCGTAAATAAAAGCATTCCGATCAGCGTAAAAAATACGCCCCACAGGGAATATCCCAGCACCGTCAACAGTGGATAGGAGTCAAAAGGCACAAACAGCCCCACCCCAATCTTGGACCACAACGGAGACAGCCAGGGACAAAACCCAAGCATGAAAATAAAGGCAATCCACATGACATGCACTCGGATCAGCGCATTCATCGGGCGACGACTCCAGCTTGAGACAAATTGCGTGGCTGCCACGATGCACCATAAGAATGGCACGAAGACGATAAAGTACTGCACTGCAAGCTTCAGAGATTCGCCCCACTTAAAATCCTCGACAGCGACCGCTGTGTACAAAACAACGGTCAGGAGAGAAACGAATTGCAAGGCGCAGTACAAAGCGACATGCGATAACAGCTTCCCAAAGTAATAGGCAGAGCGCGAGCTGCGCGAGAGCACAAAGCGAAGAGTCCCTCGATACACATCGAGGGCGATTGAGTCGCAACTTACCAAAGCAACCAAGGTAGGAAACCAGATTAGGGAAAAAAGCTGAAAGATCCACAACGTTGAAGGAAGGGCATTCAAACGAAGAAAGAGCTCAAATACATGACGCGCCCCCAACTTATCCAGTGTGGCCGCTAATTCTGCGTGTTCAGCCGAATCCAGGTCCATCTGACCATGTCCGGATCCCAAGGTGCCGTGCACCTTGAAGAGCAGCCATACCGAGAGCAAAATAATGAGGGCGTACAGGAGAAGGGATAAAAATGAACGCCTGCGCCACAGCAGCTCCCGCAATTCAGCGCCGGTCAGTACGAAAAGTTGGTGTAAGAAGAGCTGCACGATTTCCCGAAAACAAAGTCCAACTACCATGCGGGCTGTCTGTAGACAGGGCTTATCTTAGACAAACGTTGCGCTTCCAGACAGCCCTCGCTTTACAAAGCGGCAGGCCGGTCTAATGCAACATGATCGGATAGAGCAGATCGAACTTAGGAATACGCACGTCGAAATATTTTCCGCTGCTCGACTTGAAGGTATAGCTGCCTTCCATGGATCCGATTGGATCTTGGATTACGGCGCTACTTGAATATTCGTGCGAGTCTCCCGGGGCTAGAATGGGCTGAACTCCAACGACGCCAGGCCCAACGACCTCTGCGATGCGAACTCCATTTGACATGATCAGCCAGTGCCGCTCCAGCAATTGTACTGACTCTGATCCTAAGTTCTCGATTTTGACGGTATAGGCGAACGTGAAGACATCGTTGTCGGGCTCGGAGCTGTCCTCTACGTGGGTGGGACGAACTGAGATCCGAACCTCACGAGTGATTTCGCTGTACGGGAAAGTTTGCGTCGAGTTTTCTTTCTGCTTCTCCATAAGCTCCTTGCTACCGCTTCGCTTAGCCCCACCCCTACGGTTTATCGTGAAAAAATGCGCGTGACAAGCCGCTGAGTAGCAGCGCCGAGTCTAGTCCCGCGCAAATTCCGGAATGCAGCGAATGCCTTACCTCCTACCTTCGAAGGATTATGCGTCAGAAAATTTCTTAGATCCCCAGCATTTCTCTAAGAATATTTTGCACTTTTTGAGCACCGGTTCATCAAGCCGGCCGCGAAACAGCCGATCTAGTAGTGTTGACGGTGTAATTTTGTTTAGGGAATACCTATATGTTCCGAAGACTTGCGGTTTTAGTTCTAGTAACGGCAGTAATGGGTTCAGCGCAGATCGCCCGCGCGGACGATGATTGCGACGCGGCCTGCCCTGAGGGGAAAGTTAAAAGCAGCTTCCTCGACGGACAGCACGTAACCTGCATGTGCATTGAGCCAGGCGCTGCCATGGAAGACAATCCGGCGGACGGAAATCCTCCTAGCGGCGGCGAAGGACAAGAAGGCGCCGGCGAATAGAGCAACCTGCCGAATCAGCGCTGATTTGCTGATTCGGCAGCGCTTGCCTACCCTCGCGTTAGCAAGTATTTCCCTGCCGCCCGAATCCAATGGGCTCGCTAGACTTCCCTTGATTTCCGGATTGTAGGACGATATACGCCTCAACGTGCTTTTGATTTAGCAACAGGGGCGAGATGAATAGCGAGAAAGTAGCAACCTTCATGGCTCTCGCGGGCCAAGTCGTCGAAACCAAATTTACCAGTGGAACTGAAGCGCAACGCAAGCTCGGCGCGCAATTACTACTGTCCGAAGTTCTCGAGTACGTCATCAAGGGGCTGGGAGTCACTCCCGAGATTAACGGAGTAAAAATCACCGACGCAGAAGCCGTTCACTACCACGCCGAGCGCGCTCCCAATCAGACCGAGATGCTGGATGGACTATGCGACGTCGCCTATACCATGTACTGGAACAGCAACTGCTTTGGTTTGCCGCTCGAGCCCGCTTACGATTTAGTTTGCGACAACAATCTCGAAAAATTCGTTCGACTCGAGGATTGGGCGCGCGGAAAGACCGAGCTACAGCCCAGTGAGTGGGACTGCAAGAAAAACATTACTTGGCCAGCGGAAGTCGTCAAAGTCAGCGTCGTCGATCTCGACGGGGCACTTTGGGCGGTCGGCAAGGATGCGCGAGGCAAAGTTCGCAAGCCGGGTAGTTATAAATCCGTAGATTTATCCAGCCTGCTCTATATACAGCCTGACGCGGCATAAAAGTCGAAATTCTTCGGCCTGCCCTTTTGAAGCGGCAGGCCTTTTCTGCTATAAATCCCCTGTCTTTGCACGAGCCGCTCTAGCTCAGCTGGTAGAGCACCGCATTCGTAATGCGGTGGTCGTGGGTTCGATCCCCATGGGCGGCTCCATTTCTTCCCTTCTCACCTCACCTAGCTCCGAAAAACTTCACGAGGCGGCATTTGCGCGATTCTGCTTGAGCAGCTATAATACCAACCAGTTGGTTTGTTTTTGATAAAAGCGCTTGGAAGCTCAAACACTTACAAAAGGCGAGCAGAGTCGAAACCAGATTCTGATTGCCGCGAAGACTTTGATCGCGCAGCGCGGCTTCAACGCGATTACCGTACAAGACATTCTTGAGGCAGCCGGGGTTACCAAGGGCAAATTCTTCTACTATTTCTCTTCGAAAGAAGACCTGTACGGCCAACTGCTGCGCTTCACTCTTTCCGAGCGTAGCGCATTGCGGTTCGAAATTTTGCTCAAAGACTGTTCCTCTGCGCGGCCCAGTGACAAGCTCGTATTCCTGCTCGATCGAATGATCGAGTGGCACACCAAGGGCCTGCCGGACGTGATGCGGCTCTGTATCCTTGCAACCTTTTTCTTTGAGCCGGACTCACCCGAGATGTTGAGAATCCATGAATCGCTTGCCGCAAATTCCCTAGTGCTGGAAAAACTTATCCGCGAAGCGCAGAGCGCCGGAGAGCTACCTAAGGATCTGAATGCCTCAGTGTGGTCCCTTCTCTTCGCGTCTTCAGCCGTTGGCGGAAATTTGGTGGGCTTTCTGAGTGGAAAGCGAGATCTCACCTCTAAGGCACTTATTGAACTTAGAAAATCAATTCTCATATTTCAGAAATCTTGCCGCAGTTCGAGCATTGCAAAAGGACCCTCATGAGCACCCCTACCCTCTTCACCTTGAAACGGTTTTCCAAGGTAGTCACAGCCAGCTTTGCATTGTTCATACTAAGCGTTTCAGTCTGCAACGCTCAGGAACCCCACTCCTTAACGCTCAGCGAGGCTTACGATCTTGCCCTAAAGCAAAGCGAGCTTTTGCAACGCCGCACTGAAGCTATCAAAGAAGCCAAGGCTCGCTATGATGAAGCTATCGCAGCGCTATATCCAAATGTGCATGCGCTGGCGAGCCAACGTTTTCGCAACACCGCGCAGCTTGGAGGCAGCCCTTCTACCGGAGACATCAACAACGACTCCGGCAGCTATCGCACAGGCAGCAAGCATCCAGTTGAAACATCCATCTTTGTTCGACAACCGATCTTCACCGGCTTTCGTGAACATTATTTAGCGGCCGCATCGAAGGGTGAGATGATAGCGATTGGATACGATCAAACTCGCGATCGTCAGCTGCTCTATGAAGATGTAGCCGACGTATTCAATCAGATCCTTTACTATACGGACGACTTGAAGATCTTGCGTAAGACCGAAGATGTCTTCAAACGTCGCATCGAAGAGCTGCGTCAATTTATAAAGCTCGGTAAATCGCGAGACAGCGAGATTGATGCGGCTCAGTCAGACGTCGCCGATCTTGGCGCGACCGAAGCGCGCGTGACCGGCCTGCTTGGAGCGTCAAAGGAGCTATTGGCATTCCTGATCGGCAAAGAAGCATCAACCTTTAAACTAGAAGGCGCGCCCTCACTTGAAGTTATACCAACCCTTGAGGACTCCCTCACTCGGGCCCGCGAACGTGCCGATATTAAGGCCAATAAAGCGCGTGTCGACAGTGCCGGCAAAGAGATCGTCGCGGCAGAACGAGAACGTTGGCCCGTCATTTCTCTCGATGGAAACTACTACCCCTACGAAGATCCCGACTCGGATAGACAGTGGGACGTGGTATTCCGCTTCGATTTGCCCCTCTATGAAGGCGGAGCGATCGATGCTCGCGTAGAACAGTACCGCGCCAAAGCTCGCGCAGCAGCGCTCTTAACCCAGGAGAACTCACGTGCCGCCGAACGCGAAGTGCGCGTGGCATATAATAACGTCACCGCCGCGAAAGCTGAGCTTACGAAGCTTGAGAGCCTCGTCGAGACGACTCGCAAGAACTATGAAGCCCAGCGTCGCGACTATGAATTGGGCGTTGTGACAAATTTGGAAGTGTTGACGGCAATTCGTAGCATTCAGGAAGCCGAACGACGGCGTTTAGAGGCGCAAACCATCCTACGCAATAATATCGTCAAACTTCGCGTTGCCAGTGGAGAAATATAAATGACAAGCATTCCAGCTATCGCGATTCGTCGACCGGTCTTCGCCTGGATGCTGATGGCCGCGCTCATTCTTTTCGGCACCATCAGCTTCTTCCGCCTCGGTATTAGCCAAATGCCGGACGTGGACTTCCCTGTTCTCACTGCCTCAGTAACCTGGGAAGGCGCCGCGCCGTCCGTCATCGAGGCAGAGATTGTCGACCGCCTCGAAGACGCTTTGGTTTCAATCGAAGGCTTGCGCGACATGGCTTCCACCATTCGCCAAGGTCAGGCCTCACTCACACTGGAATTCCAACTGAATCGCGACGTCGATGCGGCGTTGCAAGAAGTACAGTCCGCCATTAGCCGAGTCAAACTTCCGACGGATGTAGACCCGCCTACGATTACGAAATCTAACCCAGACGATCAGCCGATCATCTGGTTAGGCGTATCATCCGGACGCACCCTGCATGATTTAATTTCCTTCGTCGACCTCAACGTAAAGGACCAGTTTCAGATCCTGCCGGGTGTCGGCGAAGTCATTCTCGGCGGATTCACGGAACGTAATCTTCGCGTGTGGGTCGACAACGATAAATTAAAGCAGTACGAGCTGACGATCCTCGATGTAAGAGATGCCATTCAGCGCGGACATATTGAGACCGCAGCCGGCCGCATTGAGAACTCTAAGCAGGAACTTAATCTACGCGTCATGGGCGAAGGCGGAACTCCTGAGGAAGTAGCGGACATCCTGATTACTTCTCGCGGCGGCAAGCCGATTTTCCAAACCAGCTTACGAGTGAAAGATATAGCCAGCGTTGAAGATGGACTGGCCGATATTCGACGCATTTCCCGGGTGAACGGCACACCGGGCATCGGCCTCGGCATTAAAAAGCAGCGCGGGTCCAACGCCGTGGAAGTCGGCAACCTGGTTAAGCAGCGCATGCTGGAGCTGCAAAAAACCTTGCCGCCTGATGTGAAAATCGGCGTGAATTTCGACAGCACCGTTTTCATTAAGGAATCAGTCGAGGAAACCGAATTTACCCTGCTGCTGTCAGCCATTGCGACCGGCATTGTATGCTGGTTGTTCTTGGGATCTTTGCGCCCAACCTTTAACGTTTTGCTTTCCATTCCCACCTCGATTGTCGGCAGCTTTGCCGTTATCTACTTCATGGGATTCACCCTGAACTTTTTCACGATTCTGGGTCTGGCTTTGGCGATCGGAATTGTTGTTGACGACGCGATCATGGTTCTCGAGAACATCTATCGTCACGCCGCCATGGGCAAAGATCGTATCCGCGCCTCCTTGGAGGGCGCTGAGGAAATCACTTTCGCAGCTGTCGCCGCGTCGATCGCCGTTATCGCAATTTTCCTGCCGGTGGCTTTTATGCAGGGAATTATCGGCAAATTCTTCTTCCAATTCGGCGTAACCATCTCTGCCGCAGTGGCGCTTTCGCTCCTCGAGGCGATTACACTCACCCCCATGCGCTGCTCTCAGTTCCTCGATGACAGCAATACGCAGGGGCGTTTTGAACGCTTCCTTAACTCTCTTTTCGAGCGCGTGGCACGGGTGTACCAGCTGCTACTCGGTATTTCGCTGCGTTTTCGCTGGATCGTGCTGCTGGTGGCAGTAGCTATTTTTGCTAGCTCGCTTGGCTTGATGGGCAAACTTCGCAAGGAGTTCATCCCAGCGCAAGATCAGAGTGTCTTCATCATGCGAGCACAAACGCCCGTGGGATCGTCGCTGGAACACACCAGCGAAGTACTGCGTGAAGTTGAAACCTACCTCATGAAACGACCCGATGTGGCGCGGGTATACGTAGCTGTCGGCGGCTTTGGCGGCGGAGACGTCAACACCGGCATGGTCTTTATCTCACTCAAACCCATAAAGGAACGCTCGCAAACGCAATCTCAAATAATGAACGAGATCCGCACAGCCATGGGGTCAATTCCGGATCTAAAGGTCTTTCTACAGGATCTTTCGACTCGCGGATTCACCGCCCAGCGCGGATTCCCAGTTGAATTCAATATTCGCGGAGCAGAATGGGACGTTTTGGATAAGGCCACCAAGCAAATAATTGAAAAGCTGAGCGCCACTGGCTTAGTCGTCGACGTCGATACTGATTATCGCTTGGGTCAGCCTGAAATAAGAGTTTGGCCACTGCGCGATGAAGCGGCCAAACGCGGCGTTCCCGTAGCCACTATTAGCGACACGGTCGGTTTTGCCATCGGCGGAACGAAGCAAGGCAAGGTTACGAAAGACGGCAGACGATACGACGTACGAGTCGGGCTTAAACCCTCCGAGAAAGTCTCAGCGGACGACATTACGACACTCGACGTTCGAAACATCCACGGCGAAGTCATCCCGATTAAGGAAGTTATCCGCACCGAGACCGTGCCGACTTTGCAGACCATTACGCGACGAAATCGCGAACGATCGATCTCAGTGTTTGCCAACGTCGGCCCTGGAAAATCGCAGGCCGAAGCGGTTGAAGCGGCAAAGAAAATCGGCGAAGAAGTTCTTCCCCCGGGCTACCGCGTATTCTTGGGTGGAAGCGCTCAAACCTTTATCGAATCCTTCCAAAGCCTGTACTTCGTACTGTGGATGGGTCTCGTAGTTGCCTACATGGTGCTCGCGTCGCAATTCAACAGCTTCATTCATCCGGTCACTGTTCTATTGGCCTTGCCTTTTAGTATTACGGGCGCCTTGTACGCGCTCTACCTCAGCAACCAGTCCTTAAACCTGTACAGCATGATCGGCATTATTCTGTTGATGGGAATTGTGAAGAAAAATTCTATTTTGCTGGTCGAGTTTATCAATCATCGCCGCGAGAGCGGTACGATGAGCATCGATCAAGCCATTCTGGAAGCTTCCCCGGTGCGATTGCGCCCGATTTTGATGACTTCATTCGCTACGCTGGCCGCTGCCATTCCGCCGGCCATGGCGATCGGACCGGGCGCAGAAAGCCGAATCCCAATGTCTATCACCATTATCGGTGGCGTCCTGGTTTCCACCCTATTTACCCTATTTGTAGTTCCCTGCGCATATCGGGTATTCTCTCGCTTCGAAAGCAAACGGACCGTTAATCCCGCTCACGCCAGCAAGGAGCCGCTCCATGTCGTAAAGAGCGCAACGGGCAGCGATACTCGGCTAGGCTAAAGGAAGAAAAGCATGGAACTTAAGATAGAGGTTTTCTCTGATATCGTGTGTCCCTGGTGCTATGTCGGCAAGCGCCGCCTCGACGCCGCTCTAAAGTCTTTCGACTCACGCATTCCTGTCTCCGTTACCTGGAAGGCCTTTCAACTGAACCCAAAACTACCGACCGAGGGTGTGGCGTGGGCGGAATATATGCACCAAAAGTTCGGCGCGCAGAGGGTTCAAGAGATGAATGCCAACCTGACGGAACTCGGCAAAGAGGACGGCATTAATTTTCGCTTCGACAAGATTCAGCGCAGCCCGAATACCTTCCAGGCGCATCGCCTGAATTGGCTAGCGCGCCAGGAAGGCCAGCAGGACGAAGTTGTTGAGGCGGTCTTCCGCGCATACTTTAGCGAAGGCAAAGATATCGGAGAGATCCAAACTTTGATGAAGATCGGAGCCGCCTGCGGCATTCCACTTCAGCGACTCCAGCGTTTCTTCGGAAGCAGTGAAGGCGTCAGCGAAGTTCAGGCTGAAGTTCAGGAAGCGGTGGCGCGTGACATCAGCATGGTTCCGCACTTTGTAATGAATAAAGAGTACTGGATAAGCGGGGCTGACACGATTGAGACCTTCAGCAACGCGTGCAGAGTGGCGGCACAAGCCTCAGCCTAAAGGAATCTTAAGGCGTTTCAGTTTCTATCTCGATTGAATCGAGCAGACTTACGGATTCCTGCTCCGGTAGTCCCTGCACCTCTCCTAACTTCTTTTCTATTTGGCGCGAACGACGCGCAGCATTATCCATCGAGCCAGAGGCCTGCTCAAGCTTCTTCTTTACGCCGTCAAGGATCTGCGTGAACTTTCCGAACTCTGTCTTAACTGCTCCCAGAAGGTTCCACACCTCACTGGAACGTTTCTCGATGCTGAGAGTGCGGAATCCCATTTGCAAACTGTTTAAAAAAGCACCGAAGGTTGCCGGCCCGCTCAGCACAACCCTATAGTCGCGCTGTAGGGACTCCATTAAACCGGCGCGGCGAACCACCTCTGCATACAACCCTTCGGTCGGCAGAAACATAATGCCGAAGTCAGTAGTCTCAGGCGGATTGAGGTACTTGCTATTGATATCTTTGGCGCAGCCCTTGATTCGGCGCTCCAAATTCAATCGCGCTTCTTCAATCGCTTCAGCGTCGGCTTTATCCAGCGCGTCGAGTAAGCGCTGATAGTCTTCAATCGGGTACTTCGAATCGACCGGCAGATATACTTGGGCGTCGGACGCCCCACGACCCGGAAGACGAATCGCAAACTCAACGAGAGCATCGCTCTTGCTGTTTGTTTTGACGTTCTTATCGTACTGAGAGGGTGTCAGAAGCTCGCTGAGGAGCGCCTCAAGCTGCACTTCACCCCAGGAGCCGCGCGTTTTCACATTGGTGAGAACTCGCTTAAGATCTCCTACTCCAACAGCCAGCCCCTGCATCTCCCCTAGCCCCTTATGCACCAGTTCCAGGCGTTCAGAGACCAACTTAAAGGATTCGCCGAGGCGCTTCTCCAAGGTTCCTTGCAGTTTCTCATCCACCGTCGTGCGCATCTGCTCAAGCTTACGCTCATTCATTTCCATGAGTTTCTCGAGCTGCACTTTTTGATTGGCAGATAAGGTCTCGATGCTGCGCACAATCAGATCGTTGAATCGCGTTAGGGCTGCCGAGAGTTCTTCCCGGTCTTGACGCGCCTGACCGAGACTATGCTGGCGTGACAAAGCAATCTCCTCGCGCAAACCTCGCTCACAGCGCTCGATCTGCCTCTCTAGAGCCTCAAAGCCAAAGCGTGCCTCGGGGCTCTCCGTGCGACGTGGTCTCAGGTAAGCAAAGACCTGGAAGGCGAACACAAGGCACAGCAGAATAAGAAGAGCGGTACTCATAGGGTTAGCTAATATTTCAGCACTTCTGCCCACAACGCGAAAGAAGGACTTCCATTTGCAGCACGGCGATTTATAGTAGAAAGTAAGAAAATCAGCGCATTTCGAAACTAAAGCATGGCAGTTCAACGCATATTTCTCGACTGGAACAACCCCTGCCTGCCCCAGGCAGCAGACTGGCTGATCGAACGTGCAGCAGGTAACGACACGATCGACCTGCGTTATTTCCGGGTGGTTCTTCCCGGCGGCCGCGCCGTGCGTCGCTTAACCGAGCTACTCGTCGAACGCGCTGAGCGCGATAGAAAAGTACTCATTCCGCCCAGCATCATTACCAGCGGGTCTTTGCCGGAGGAGTTTTATTCCTGTAACAATCGCATGGCATATGCCTTCGAAAGGCACATGGCCTGGCTTCAGGCCCTCGAGAACTCTGATCGGGAAAGCGTACAGCAGATCCTTCCCCGCGCTCCGGAAAAAGAAAACCTTCATGCGTGGTTTTTGGTGGCTCAACGCTTCGACAAACTGTACGCCGATGTTTCCTCCGCTGCCCTTCGATTTACCGATGTGGCCCGACACTGCGAAGCCAACGATGCACTTTTCCCTGATGAGCGCTGGCAAATCCTAAGCGAGCTGCATAACTCCTTCGCGGAGGCCTTGGCCGCGCATTCGCTTGCTGATTTACATGCGGAACGACTAAGCGCTCTCGAGGAGGGTCGCTGTACTTATTCGGGAGAGATAGTTTTAATTGGGACAAGCGACCTTCCGCTGATTACCAGAAAAATGCTTTTGCAGAATCCGGGACGCTGCACCGCGCTGATTCAGGGCCCGCCCGATTCTCCTTCGTTTGCTAAGCAGTTCGACGAGCTCGGCTGCGTCGAGCCGCAGGCCTGGACTGATTATGAAATCCCACTCGAGGCCTCACACATTGAATTTGCCCGCAACCCCGCTGAGCAAGCGAAGGCGGTTGTCGCCGGCATTGCGGCGTTGAAGGGAACGCTGGCACCCGAAGTCATCAGTGTCGGCGCTTGCTCGAGAGAAGCGAAACCCTATATCGTGGAGGCCTTAACCGAGAACAAATTGCCGCTCGTTGACGCGTCCGGCTTTCCTGTCGAGCGCGCCGCTCCAATTACTTTTTTGAAGCGCGCGGCGGACTATCTTCAAAGCCGCACGTTTACAGCCTTCGCCACCCTCATTCGTCACCCTCACGTTCAAGCAGCAATTCTCAAATCGGGAACGATCAAGACTGGCGCAAAGGCCTCGTCGGATTTACTCAGCAGCTTGGACTACTATCAAAGCGAGCATCTACAAAGCGAAGTATTCGGCGCGCTGCCCGAAGGCAACAACAAGAGCCACCTTCCGACGCTGGCACGCAAGGCACTGCATGACATTCTGGGCGAATTGACTGGTGCTCCGCGCCCCCTCTCGGCCTGGGCCGCGCAGATTTCCCGTGTCATCCTTGCTCTTTTTGGTACTGCCCCGCTTAACCCCCATGTCAGAGGGGACATGCTGATAGTTTCTTCGTGCTCCGCCTTACGCGAAGAGCTTGGAAAACTCCAGGCCTTCTCACCCGCACAGGAGGTTAAAGTTTCAGCCGGAGAAGCAATTCGCCTCGTGTTAAGTCAACTTTCAGGCACCACGCTCGACCTCAGCGGTAAAGAGGCCGCGATTGAGATTCTTGGCTGGCTGGAACTTCAAATGGATGACGCTGCGGCGCTCTTTATCACCAGCATGAATGAGGGCAGCGTTCCAGAAACTTTGAGTTCAGATCCCTTTCTGCCAAATTCCTTGCGCAGCAGTTTAGGCCTGCTCGACAACGAAAGACGCTACGCGCGTGACGCCTACGCGCTCACGGTCATTAGTCAAAGCTGTCCGCACCTGCGCCTCTATGCAACTCGACTCGATTCACAAGGGAGCCCGTTGCGCCCAAGCCGTTTGCTATTTGCATGCTCAGGTAAAGAGATAGCGCAGCGCATAAAAACGTTCTTCGATTCAACGAAAGAAACCAGCGAAGCACTCCCCGAGGGAAGCTCAACCTTAGCCGCTCTCGAACCGCCTCGACCAACCCCGTTGCGTGAAGCTCCCCACAGCATGTCCGTGACAGGATTCAAGGACTATATCGAGTGTCCGTATCGCTTCTATCTTAAGCACATCCTAAAACTGCGATCGGTCGACGACAGCGCTTTGGAACTCGATCCAGCCGCTTGGGGTACCTTGCTGCATGCCGTTCTTTCGGACTTCGGACGCAGCTCGCTCAAGGCGGAAACGTCCGAGCATAAAATTGTGGAATTCCTACTCGACACCCTCGCGGATTTTCATGAACGCATCTTTGGGCGCTGCCCTCTGGCGACCGTCAAAATTCAGAGGCTCCTCGCTGAAGCACGCCTAAAAGCTTTTGCGAATTGGCAGGCTCGGTGGAGCAGCGCCGGCTGGGAGATTAAGCATGTCGAGCTTGAAGTGGAAAAAGATCATGCCAGCCTACTCCTGCCTCAAGGGGGCAGCATGCATATTCAGGGGCGCATTGATCGCGTCGATGTTCACCACAAAAGCGGCGAACATTTTGTCTTTGACTACAAAACCGGCGATGCCGGCGACACCCCCGCGAAGACACATATTCGCGGAGATTCCTGGGTGAATTTGCAATTACCGCTGTACTTCCATCTATTGCGGCAGTCCGGCCTACAAGGCCCACTGCGCCTCGGATATATAGTGCTGCCGGCTGATGTTGAAAAAGTAAAAGAGGAAGAGGCGCAGTGGTCTCCAGAGGTAATTGGTGAAGCCCTACAAATCGCAGCGAATGTAGCACAGTCAGTCCACGATCAAGTCTTCTGGCCTCCAAATCAATTGCGTCGCACTGAGTACGACGATTACCGCATTCTGATTCCTCGAGACTTCGCCGAATTCGCGGAGGGCGCATGAGCAATCTTGCTGAGGTTTTCTGCCCCACCCTTATTCGAGCCAGCGCTGGAAGCGGAAAGACTTTTGCCCTATCCAATCGCTACATCGCGTTATTAGCGCATGGCGAACGCGCCGATAAGATCCTAGCAACTACTTTTACGCGGAAAGCTGCGGGCGAGATCCTCGAGCGCGTCTATCGCCGTCTGGCCGAAGCAGCTCTCGATGCAAAAGCAGCTCGCATACTCGGCAGCTTTATCGAAAAGCCCAATCTCTCGCCTGCCGATGCGCAGGAGATACTGAAACGTCTCACCCAACAGCAAGCTCGCCTCAATATCTGCACGCTCGACAGTTTTTTTATTTCTATCGCGCAAAGCTTCAGTTTCGAGCTTGGCCTCACCCCAGGCTGGCAGCTTTCTGACTCCGCAGCGGATGCCAGCTCCTTACGCCAAGCAATTGCGGGACTCTGCACGAGGGCTGCGCCCGAAGATTTGGTGGAACTCCTTTCGCTTTTGCAGAAAGGAAACAGTAGAACCGCCATTCATTCACAACTGGAGCGTGAGACACAGGAACTGTACTCCGCTTGGCGCGTCACCTCAGAAAAGGCTTGGGACTGGCTGCGAGTGCCGAAAGGGCTTAGCCCAGAAGAGTTAGCTGCTTGCGCCGAAGCGATCGGCAAACTCCCCGTCCCACTCACGGCCAAAGGCGAGCCCGACGCCAACTGGCGAAACGCCTTGGCCGATGCAGGCAGTGCGATTTCGACAAAGAATTGGAATGCGCTTCTTCAAAAAGGCCTCAGCGCCAAGCTTCTGGCGGGCGAAAGCAGGTATAACAAACGCGAGATCACTGAAGAACAGCGGCGCGCGTTTGAACCAGTACTGACTCATCTTAAGGCGTACTTCCTTGGAAGACTACGTGCTCAAACCCAAGCATCGTATCGCTTTCTAAATTTGTTCGCGAAAGAACTCGATGGCATTCGAGCGCTCTCTCAAACATTGAACTTCGAAGGAGTCAAACAGGCGCTCGTCGATGCGCGGGTGATGGGCGAACTTACAGAACTATACTATCGCCTCGATACCCGCATCTCACATTTGCTACTCGATGAGTTCCAAGATACGTCTCGAGACGAATGGCTGGTTCTTGAGCCGGTGGTAGCGGAAATCTTATCGAAGGCCCAGGGCGAGCAATCTTTCTTCTGTGTCGGCGATACGAAGCAAGCAATTTACGGCTGGCGTGGCGGAGCAGCTCAGATATTCGAAACACTCGAAGAAAGCTTTTCCGTACTGCAACGAACGGCCGAACGTCGAGACGAGAGCAGACGATCTGCCCTGCCAATAATTCAAACCGTCAACAAGGTCTTTAGCGCCCTTGCGCAGGCGCAAAGCCTTTCCGAATATCCCGCAGTGGTAGAAGCATGGAAATCGCGTTTTCAAGATCACACGACGGCATTAAATGAACTTCCGGGCTATGTGGAACTTCGTGCGGTCGCAGCCAGCTCCGAAGAGAGCGACATTTCAGATGATATCTTGGCAAGCGCGGCAGAGTTAGTGTGCGACCTGCATTCTAAGAACCCACAAGCAAGCATCGCAGTTCTCTTGCGCGGCAATGATGGCGTTTCAAGAATGCTCGGGAAATTATGGGATCGCCAGGTACGCGCCAGCGGCGAAGGCGGCAACCCGCTCACCGATTCCTGGTATGTAGGGTTGGTGCTTTCAGCCCTTCGACTTGCAGAGCACCCCGCAGATACGATTTCCGCATATCTGATCCACAACTCCGCGCTAGGCAAAGCGCTCGGACTACAAGACTACGCCAGCAGAGCAGAGCTTGAAGCTCTCAGTTTGAAACTACGCAGCGCGATCGAAGTCGAAAGCCTCGGAGAAATCATACGCGGCTGGGCAGTACTTCTGAGCAAAGAAGCACCAGCGCACGATCGTCGACGTTTACGTCAACTTGTCGAGCTGGCCTATGCCTACAACTACTCTCGTGCAAGTCGTCTGAGTGACTTTATCACCTGGGTTAAGATGACTCCGGTCGAGAATCCGGCGGCATCGCACGTGCGGGTGATGACGATTCACAAATCCAAGGGCTTGGAATTTGATGCCGTGGTGCTACCAGAACTCAATGGCCGAGTACCGAAATCGCTGCCGTCCTCCTTGCTGCGCTTGCAACCAGATCCAGTCGCTGCCCCAACCCTGGTGAGTCGTTACGCAGATCAATATGTTCGAAATCTTGAGCCGCGTTTGGCGGAAATGCATGAACAGGCCAAAGGGCGTGAGGTCGAGGAAGCCCTGAGTGTACTGTATGTGGCGCTGACCCGTGCACGCTCACAGCTATTTATGCTGGTCGAGGCCAACACTTCAAAGTCCTTAAGTTTCGCTTCTATTCTCCGCGAAACTCTCGCACCCAACGCTACGGACGAAGCTGTTCTTTTTAGCCAGGGAGAGAAAGATTCCTGGCAGTCGCTACGACCAGCAAGCGAAACGGGCACCCGCAGTGTCAAAGCACCTACATCCGCTCCGACCCTCGCGACATCAACGAGCGGAACCCGACGCGGAGTAGTGCAAGAGGTCTCACGCAATACGACGGGAAATAGCGTAGATCTTGCCTCTGTGATGAAGCTTGAGAGCGACGAGAGCTCCCTTCGCAGCTCCGTCCTTCGCAGACTGAGCCGATCCATTGAATGGCTAGGGGAAGACTTGCCAACCCTGGAAGAGCTTACCGAGCAAGCGCACCTGGAGCTGGACGAGAACCCAGCACTCGAATCTCTCGTTCTGGAGTTTGCTGCAACTCTCAAAAAGCCTGAAATTCGCCAGGTTTTTCAAGCCGGGGATTCGCAACTGGAATCTAAATTGTACCGCGCCCTACCCTTCGCGTTTCGACACGAAGGCAGCACCGTAGCCGGCGTCTTCCCGCGCCTGGAACTTTGCAGCAAAAAAGATAAGATAGTCGCTGCGCGAGTGTTTGAATTTGATATTGAAGAAAACTCCTGCAAAGATGGAGCGGAAGCACATCTTGAACGCCGCCGTGCTCAGCTTGAAATGTATCGCCGCGCCGCGGCTCATTTCAGCGGTCTACCGGAAAAAGACATCAGCGTAATCCTGGTCTGCATCGGCGAAGGTCGCTGCATAGCGCTTGAGAACGCAACTCCTAAAACAAAAGCGAGTCGCCGTGGTTGACATCCCGCATACCGAACTAAGCAACGAGGCCCTGCGTGGCCTCATCGAGTACTTCGTTCTGCGCGAAGGAACTGATTACGGCCATGCCGACTATTCCCTTGAAGAGAAAGTCGCCATGGTCGTAAAGCAGCTTGAACGCGGTCAGGCCAAAATCGTTTTCGACGAGAAAGACGATACCTTCAACATCGTCCGCGTGCGTTAGGCCGACAGCGCTGGATAGTCTGTGTACCCCTTCTCCGCGCCGCCGTAGAACGTCGAGACGTCCGCTTCATTGAGCACTGCGCCTGTCTTGAAACGAGCTGGAAGATCGGGGTTGGAAATAAAGAGTTGCCCGAACGCCACCGCTTCAGCCAAGCCCTCCGCCAGCACTTCATTGCCACGCTGCAAATCAAAGCCGCCGTTGAGGACTAAATTCCCCTTGTACGTTTCACGGTAGAAGGAAAGAGGCAATGGTTGCTCACCGTGCTTCGCATCGCCCCGCTGACGTTCAATGATATGCACATAGCTTAAGTTGAGCTTACTCAATTCGCGCAAGAGATACCCGAAGGTGGCCTGCGGATTAGAATCGTGCATGTCATTAAATGGCCCGGTCGGCGACAGACGAATACCAACACGATCGGAACCCCACACCTCGATCACCTGCTTGGTAATTTCGAGCGCAAAGCGAGCGCGATTCTCTATCGAACCGCCCCAGGCATCAGTGCGTTTATTGGAGCCGTCGCGTAGGAACTGATCGATCAAATATCCATTTGCAGCGTGCACTTCGACGCCGTCAAAGCCCGCACGTTTAGCGTTCTCAGCGCCCTGCCTAAACTGCGCTATCACTTCTGGAACTTCCTGTTCCGCCAGCGCGCGCGGAGTTACGTACGGCTTCGGGCCACTTAACGTGCTCGCGTTTCCGGCAGGAGTGATGGCTGAAGGAGCTACGGGCGCCACATTGCCAGGCTGAAGATCGGGATGGCTTATGCGTCCGACATGCCACAGTTGCAGCACGATTTTTCCGCCAGCCTTATGTACGGCGTCAGTCACTACCTTCCAACCAGCCACTTGTTTGTCGGAGTAGATCCCCGGCGTTGCGGGATAGCCCTGTCCATACGGAGTAACTTGCGTTGCTTCTGAAATTATTAAACCGGCCGAGGCGCGTTGTTCGTAGTACTTCGCATTGAGCGCATGCGGCGCATTATCCGCATCGGCGCGGCAGCGCGTGAGCGGGGCCATAAGAATGCGATTGGGAAGTTCGAGAGCACCGAGACGAACGGGAGAAAATAGATTCTTGGAGGTCATGGTCGTAGCAGAAATGATTAAAAGTTTGAAGGAGTGAAGGCCGGGCGATTACTCACCCAGCCTTCGAGAAAGCTTAGGAGCAACCGCAGCCACCCTTATTGGCCTTGCTATCCGCTGGGGCCTGGGTGCTTGCCTTATCGGTGCTACAGCAGCCGGTGGAGGCGCTGGTGGTCTTGGCGCTTCCGCCGCAACATCCGCTGTCCTTCTTGCCTTCATTTGCTTTGTTGTCAGTCATATATTCTCCGTTAATTGAACCTATCCTTATTGTAACCACGCACGTTACAAATGCAAGTCTCAAATTCCCGTGCAGCCCCATGGGCAGCGCCAAGTTGCTAATCTCACAGGCAATTTGCAATTAAAATAGTTACAGTTAGCTGGCAAGGAGCTAAGAGATCGGCTTTAGAACGTCCGCCAAGGTCGTATTGGCAAAAGAAACCTCCACTGACTTCTCCGCGGCGTCAAAAACTCGCGAAAGAATGTCCTTCATACAGCAGCTAACGCGGCATTTCTTGTTCTCAGGTTTCTGGTTGAGGGCAAACAAGCCCTGCTTCTCAACAGCCTGATATATATCCAGCAAAGTGATGCGATTGGGCTTTTTGGCGAGACGCGAACCGCCTGATTTGCCGAGGTGAGACTCAACAATTCCGGCCTTTGTCAGGGCGCTAATGATGCGTCGAACCACCACCGGGTTCGTATTCACGCTTTCGGCAATTAAGTCCGAAGTGACGTAATTCGATCCATTGAATGCAAGTACGGTCGCGGCATGAACCGCAACCGCAAAGCGACTGTTTGCAGCCATATGCTGCGTTTATTATGAGTGGTGTAGGTTTAACTTGTCAATTTAGGCCGGAAGGCCCAGTCAAGTACGCGGAGAGCTTAGCTGTCCTGAGCGTAGCGCATGCGGCAAATCCTGAAGGCCTGACTCCTGGTTAAGCCTGCGATGCGCGCTAAGTGATAGTCAGCGATAAAAAGTCTCTTCAATTGACCGTTCAAGAGGTCTCTTGTTCTACGTTTTGAAACCTTTTTCATCGCCACCTCATTCATCCCTTACCCTTGGGATGCTACTTCTTACAAACTGATCTGCCGGTTTTTGCGGTTTGCTCCTGTTTTTCTCTAATAGCTTGAAATCTCAATAGAATATCTTGTCGCAACCGTTGAGACGCGTGCGCGCAGCCCGCCCCACACTCTACTAAGATTAAGGGTGCCCGATCGCCGCCTGAAAGGCTTTTATGATCTCGGGGACACTTTCGACTTTATCGATCTCAGAGACACTCTTCCCAGCTTGCCAGTAGTCTTTTGAGCTCAGTCCCTGGAGAGCCGAACGCTTCAGTTTCCAGACTGACTGCAAGTTTATTAACATGCGCATGGCATGCCGGGTTCTCGGCAATCGCAGAAGGAGTTGCACTAATGCTCCCGCCTCTGTGCCCACCTTGTCGACATAGGGCGTGCGAATAACAGAAAGCGGCACCCCGGTAACACGCTTGGTTAAAACAATCTGCGATTCGTCGGCGTTGATGATGGCCTGCTTATAGGATGAATGCGCTTTGCATTCCACGCTCGCAATAAAGCGTGTTCCCATCTGAACAGCGGCATATCCGAGGTCAAGAGCTTGCACAAATTCCTTCGGGCCACCCACCCCACCCGCACAGACAAGCGGCAACCCGAAGGGACTCAAATCTTCATACAATTTTTTTGCAGAGCAAGCTCCCGCATGCCCACCTGCGCGATCATTTACGCAGACAAACCCCTCCACCCCGCTCGCCAAGGCCTTCTCGGCCCATTTCTTTTCCGTGGTGTTATGAAAAACGAATCCCCCTTCTGCACGCACCATCTCCACAACCCATGCGGGATTTCCAAGCGCGGTAATAAAAAAACGTATGCCTTCCTCGAGCGCAATTTGCACCCACTCTCGCATGCGTTGTTCATAGACCTTAGAGCCCTTCTCCACTATCACATTCATTCCGATAGGTTTGCTGGTGAGGCTGCGAATTTTCTGTAGCCCGGCACGGAACTCATATCCATACACATAGACCAAAGACAGAGGCTGCACGATCCCGATACCGCCTGCTTGCGAAACCGCCGCGATCAATTCCGGGTTTGAACAAGGATACATAGCGCCGCAAATTATCGGCACCTGCAAGCCGAGTCGATGCATGAATGCAGCAGCAGAAGAGTTCATTGCTGAGGCCCGATCTTCCACTGCGCAGTTGCTTGAGTTACGCAGGCTCCGCTCTCATCGCGAGCCTCAACCTGCACTTGCAGCTCTTGCGCCTGCGCAGAAGCAATAGGCGCTACGCGAGTTTCAGCGCGCAACATACCGCGCGCTTTCTTGTGGTACTGAACAGAAAATCCCGTGAGGATGCCTCGCGCATCTTTTGGCAGCGCAGTTAACATGGCAAGTCCCGAGGTTAGTTCGCACAAGTTGGCAAGCGCCATGGCGTGAATGGAAGACAAATGATTCCGAACCGCTCTACGGTCACGGAGCTGCACCACGACATGCCCCGGCTCCAAGCTCACAATAGATGCTCCGATCGAACCGCTGTAAGGCACCATCCAAAACAAGAGGCGCGCAAAAAACCACCGGCCCAGCGCCGTCCCTCGCAATTTTTCCCACAACAGCAAAAGAGTATGCCCCGGGCTCGCAGTTTTCATAGCGCACATTGTGCGCCATCGCCGCTCTTTGTCCAAGAGAGAAACATTCGCTTCGTTAGCTCGCAATCAGATGATATTTTCAGAATCGGGGGCCGCAGTGGAACATCGAGAAGAAATTCTTTCTTTGCTCGACATCGAAGCGAGCGTAATCGAGCTGTGCTGCGTGCATGCTCCGGACGGGCGGGAGTACTACCTCTACCTCAAAATCGCCCCGAGCAAATACCTGGAATTCAAAACCGCACAGCAATTAGGCCGACTAACTCTGAGCGACTACGGCGAGCCGTTATGTTTTGGCGAAGGCGCGCATCCTCCGCTCGACGTACAACTTGAAATGCAACGCGCCCATGGAGTTCGACACACGCTTGAATCCGAACTTGAGGAGCTACGTCAGAAATGAGCAAACAAAAGGATCACACCATACTAAGCAGCTCAGCCGAGGACGGGATCGATCGCAGCGTGGTGTCTCTCATGCAAGAGAAGTTCGGGGCTCGATCCGTTTCCATTACCACCAAAGGTGAAAGCATCCAGACCTTAACGGTCCCCCGCAGTGAGTTTCGCCGCGCGTTACAGAAAGATTCCACCCTACGGGCAATCGTCAGAGCGTCTGCCACCAATATTCAAGACGTGCACGTAAAGCCGCTCTCGTTGGGGGAGGTGATGGAGGCCAAGGTATACGTGAAAGACGCCAAAGCCGTCGGCGCGAGTCGCAGAGACGGTAGCAACATTGCGCTTGGGGACTCGATTGCGCGCCTACACGAGACGCTCTCGGAATGGGGACAAATACGTATCCCAGCCCTGGTGCTGCTGCTTATTGCAGGAGGAACTTTATACGGGGCATACCGACTTGCAAAAGTCGCCACCGATATGGGGCAAGATTACGCAAAGCAGCTCGGAGATGCCTCTGCGAGCGAGGTTGGACTTGAGCGAGCCATCAAGGCTCGCTCGGGACGCCGACCACCAGAAACTACTCCCGAAAACGCGCTCACTGATTCGGCTTCCACAGAAAACAGCACTTCGCATCCTACTCTCCCCAACTCCTCCCGGCCTCCTGAGCCCTCCAACCTGCCCACCAGTCCCCAATAGATCCAGCAGCTTGCAAGCTCGACAGGAGACATGACTGCGCTCATACAAACGTGTGCGCATTCATTCTATTAAGGATTTCTACGCCCGCTTAGGCCAAAGTCGTAGGACGTATCCTTTGAGACTACTTGCCGCTTGCAACACGCGATGTAAGTGCCCGCTTGCGTGGGCGTGCGTTGCTCTGCTCGCAGTAACCTTATCCTTCCAACTGACCGCACAGGCCGAACAGCCGCACGACTATGTCCCGGAAATTGCGCACCTGGCGCTGGAAGACCTTCTAAACCAGGAGGTAAGCTCCGTTCTGCGAAAAGAGGAGCCACTCTCGGAAGCCCCTTCTGCAATTTACGTCCTAACCGCCGAGGACATTCGCCGTTCAGGTGCTCAAAATATCCCCGAAGCCCTACGTCTCGTACCCGGCATTACGGTTGTGCAGGAGGACTCTAATTCTTGGCAAGTTACTACTCGCGGCTTCGACAGCGACGGAACTGCCAAACTGCTCGTGCTGGTTGACGGACGCAGCGTGTATAGCCCGCTCTTCTCCGGAGTATTTTGGGACGTCCAAGATGTCATGCTTGAAGACATCGATCGCATCGAGGTGATTCGCGGCCCCGGCGCTGTTTCGTGGGGAGAAAATGCAGTTAACGGCGTCATCAACATCATTTCGCGTGACGCCCGAGACACACAGGGCGGTCTAGTAAGCGCAGGAGGAGGAAAGGAGCAGCGCGGTTTTGGCAGTGTGCGTTACGGGGGAAAGATCGGAGAGGACACCGACTATCGCATTTACAGCAAATACTTCAATCGCGGGGAATACCACCTCGAAGACGGACAGAGCGCGCAGGATGGTTGGGATATGCTGCGTGGCGGATTCCGCGCCGATTCGCGGCCAAGCAGCGACGATCACATAACCTGGCAGGGAGACATCTACGACGGCAAGTCTGCGGAGCGTACTTCAACTTTCACGTCATTCGCGCCGCCTTTCAGGGAGGAGATCCGCAATCGCACCAAGCTGCACGGCGGCAATACGTTGCTTCGATACACGCATGACAATTCCACCACCTCCCAAATAGCCCTGCAGGGCTACTTCGACCGCACCTACCGCTCGACGGATTTTGGCACCGAAAGCCGGGATACCTACGATTTGGATTTTCAGCATCGCTTTCAGCTATCAGAAAGTCACGATTTTGTTTACGGCGCGGATTACCGCATCACGAGCGATGAGATTCAAAATAGCACTGCCCTGGTATTCGATCCAAGCCGAAGGACCGATCATCTAGCCACGGCGTTCGTGCAAGACGAGTATTCGATCGTCAAGGACGTCTTTAGCCTCATTCCAGGCACAAAAATTGGACACAACGACTACACCCACTTCGAATACCAACCCGCTCTCAAGGCAGTCTGGACTCCCAGACGCAATCAAACGCTGTGGGCTTCCGTTTCGCGCGCAGTGCGCACTCCGGCCCGTATCGACGAAGATGTGACTGCATATGTCAGCGGCTCCGTCCTTCCTGACGGAACGTCGAATGTACTCAGCATCAAGGGCAACCGCGAGTTTGATTCGGAAGATTTAATGGCATACGAAATCGGCTATCGCGCAGCGCCCTACAAAAACTTTTCATTCGATATCGCAACGTTCTGGCAAGAATATGATCACTTACTATCACTTGAACCGGGCAGCCCCTACCTGGAGAGCAGCCCCGCACCTGCGCACCTGATCTCGCCCTATGTGATCGGAAACAACATCAACGGTCGAGCATACGGCGTCGAGACATTTGCAACCTGGCGGGTCCTTGATAACTTTACCCTTTCAGCCACCTACACTTTTACCGAGCTTTCCTTCTCCCAGGATTCCGGCGCCCCGGATCCCTTCATCGAGGGCCTCGCTCCCCGCACGCCACGCAACCAGGCGACGGTGCGGGCACACTTTAATCTTCCTTGGGACCTTGAGTTTGACTCGATTGCCTACTATGTCGACTCCATCCCTGCGTACGACGTGCCAAGTTACATTCGCACCGATGCACGCATAGGATGGAAGGCCACTCCGCAGCTTTCGTTCGACCTGATCGGGCAGAACCTGTTTGACGCACGACATCGTGAGTTCGGACCAACTACAGTGGAGATCGAACGGGCTTATTTCGGGCGCGTCACCTATCGCTTCGGTGGCGAATGATAACAAGCGCCCCAAACTGCACCGGCAAACTGCGATTGCGGCTGCTCTTCCTTGCCATGCTTGCACTTCTCGGGCCGCTTGAGGGAGCAACTCAAAATCGCCCGGTTTCCCGAGAGTATCAACTGAAGGCGGCTATTCTTTACAAATTTGTCGGATTCATTGAGTGGGAGAATAACGAAAGTCAGGTGGACGGAAAGCCTGATATCGAAATTTGCATCATTGGCACCTCGCCATTCGGAAGCGCGCTCGAGCGCATGGCGTCTCTGGAACCGATCCAAACCAAGCACATCATCGTACGCACCTCGCTGCGAGCTGAGGAGGCAGGATCCTGCGACCTCGCTTTTATAAGCAGCTCCGAAGCAGCAAATCTACCGCGAATATTGGCTGAAATGGCTCCGCGACCTTGCGTCACCGTGAGCGACATCCCGCGATTTGCCGAGCTAGGCGGCACTATCGAGCTATTCCGTGAAGGTCAGTTTATTCGCTTCAACATTAACACCTCTCAGATGCGAGAGAAGGGCGTGCGCCTGAGCTCACAACTGCTGGCTCTGGCAAAGCAAGTCATAGGGAACGAGTAAATGGGAATCTTCAAAGAGACATCGCTGCAGAAGAAGATCACCTGGGTCATCATGTCGACGGCGCTGACGACGCTGCTTTTGGCAGTGGGAGCACTCTTTATCCTCGAAGTCGGAGAATTCAGGGACTCCATGACGCGCGAGCTAAACAGCATCGCCGGCGTAATTGGCGCCAACAGCGAGGCAGCCTTAGAATTTGATGACCCAAAAGCCGGAGCGCAAACACTGCACGTACTAAGCGAAGATCCGCGGGTAATTGCAGCAGCCCTCTACGATGAACATAATAGAATTTTCGCCACCTACCTCTCCGCTCACGCGCAGGGCGATATCCCGTCTTCGCCCGGTCCCTATACCTCAGTCATCGACGAGGAGGGTCTTTCTCTCTTTCGCCCGATTACCCATGAAGGCCGACGCGTGGGCAGTATTTACATTCATTCCAGTAGCGGAGAAGTCTATGCTCGACTGATACGGCATGCAGGAATAGCTTCTCTTATTCTGCTCCTGTGCGGGATCGCGGCGTACTTCATATCTTTACGCCTGCGCGAAGTCGTATCGCGGCCGATTCTGAATCTCGCAGAGACAGCCCGGCGCGTCTCCGAATTGAACGATTACTCCATTCGCGCGGTCAAAACGAGTCAGGATGAAACCGGCGCACTCGTCGATCAGTTCAACAAAATGCTCGAGGAGATCGGCAAAAAGAGCCGCGACTTGGAGGAGGGAGCACATCAATTGCGCCTTATTACTAATTCGGTTCCCGCACTGATTGCATATGTCGATCGCGAAGAACGCTACCAATTCAATAACGCCGAGTATGAAAAGTGGTTCAATCGACCCTTACAGAATCTGAAAGGTCAGCGCGTATGTGATGTCTTCGGTGCCGAGTATGACAACCTTAGGGAGCATATCCAATCGGCTCTGAACGGGAATCGCACCCATTTCGAACAGCGACTCTCCTTTCCTGCGGCACAAGAAAAGTTCATCTCCTCGGTATACATCCCGGACATCGACGACGAGGGCTCAACGCAAGGATTCTTCGCCCTCATTACCGACATTACCGAGCGCAAGCGGGCTGAAAATGAGCTCAAGGTTCTCAACGACGCGCTAGAACAGCGCGTTAGCGAAAGGACTCGTGAGCTAGAGCAATCCCAAGAAAAGCTGCGGCACTCCGAGCGTCTGGCATCGATTGGCACACTCGCAGCTGGCGTTGCGCATGAGATTCGCAATCCGCTCAATTCGATACTGCTGGTGGCCCAATATGCCCTGCGCTACCGAAGCGACCTCGACAATGAGCTTAAGGACATGCTCAAGAATGTGACGAATGAAGCTAAGCGCTGCGCGACCATCATCAAGAACATTCTACTTTTCGCGAAAGCCGAAAAGACCGAGCGCTCGGCACAAGACATCAACGTAGTAATCCGTCACGCGACCGATATTGCGCGCGGATATTTCGGCTCCTCACGATTACAAATTTCCCTCGAACTAGATCGGCAAGCGCTACCTGTTCTCATCAACTCGACTGAGATTGAGCAGGTTCTCATTAACCTAATCAACAATGCCGCCGAAGCTGGCGGCTCCGACGTAAGAATTCTAATCTCCACGGAGCGCAGCGGTGATTGCGTTAAGCTCAAAGTCACCGACAACGGCCCGGGCATTCCAGAGGAGATAATGAAGCATATATTTGATCCCTTTTTCTCCACCAAGCGCAGACGTGGCAATACAGGACTCGGACTCAGTCTTAGTCATGGCATCGTGGCGGATCACGGAGGAAATCTAAGCGTTACAAGTCAGGTGGCCGTCGGAACCACCTTCTTGATTGACCTTCCGATAGAGAGAAGCCATGACGAAAGTTCTTGTAATAGATGACGAAGCGGTTTGCGCGCTCTTTTTAGGCAACAGCTTGAGCCAGGAGGGATTTGACGTACGCATTGCAACACGCGCGGACGAGGCACTGGAGATCGCAGCCTCCTTCCATCCCGATGTAGTAATCACCGATTGGATGCTAAAGGACGCTAAAGACGGGATAGAAGTGGCGCGTCAATTGCGCGCAGGAAACCTCGCGCTGAAGATCATTTTCATTACTGGCATGGCGCAAGAAATGCTGCGACAGCAAGCAGCCGGTCTGCCCTATCAAGCAATCGTAGTTAAACCAATCGATGTGGATGAGATTCTGGCACTACTAAAAGACTCGCACCACGGGACTACTTGAATCGAGGACCACTCCCACCACGGCGTGCGGTAGACTTGCTTGCCTGCTGCGACTTTCGATAGCGCGCCTCTTCACGACGATTCCGATCAATGGTCTCCTGCGGCAGCCTCGAGGGCGTTGCGGAATGCAGTTCTTCTTCTTCGAGTAAACGCCGACGCCGACGATTCTGAAGTGCAGCTCGAAAAGCCACCCACAAGAGGGGCAGCGCTATGGCAATGAGAATCGAAGCAGCTTGATTCTCATACACCCAATTGGAATACGGCTGCAGATACTGGCGAAAGAAGGAACTGTCCGTGGCCCAAGGAAGCATAACGCGCTCATCAGCAAAAAGTCAGCAAAACTGCAGGGACTAGTATTGCACAAGAGAGCGCACTTCGTAGCCTCTAAGATCAGAGGCTGGCCGGTAGCGAAGGGGAAAACGGCGCAGACCGCTTCAGTAGGCCGAGTCTGAGGTTGCGCCCCGCCCCAGAGAACCCACCGGGGGCTTATCGCGCCTGTCATTGCGAGGGCTCATGCCCGAAGCAATCCCCCGATAAGGATCCACTGGCGATACTCGCTCGACTGAAACACGGGACGATCGAATCAGAGCCACGTTGCTGGATCAGCTGAAAGGCGTCGTAACCAACGGCGGTGGCAAAAGAAGCGGCTAGGGATCCTTATCGGGGGATTGCCGCGCTGTCGTTGTGGAAAGTTCAATGGGGTGCAGATTTTCCGCTCGCAATGACAGGGGCGGCAAGCCCCGGTTGTATTCTCTGATGCTCTGAGCGGGCTTGAGATTGCTGATTCTGATTCCGATAGCAGTTAGCCGTCAGCGGCTCGCAGAACCCACCCTGCGCCCCTCCCCCGCAATCCCCTGTCTTTCTGGCTCTTTTTCGAGCCTTGAAGAATTAGCTGCAAACGTTAAACTAGATAACAGTAAACAACTGAACGAATAGAGAGAATGTATGCGCGCCCTCATTGTAGATGACGACAAGGCCAATCAATTTATCCTACAGCAGTTTTTAAATCCGTTTGCTAAAACCGCCGTGGCAAACGATGGCGAAGAGGGGCTCGCAATGTTTCTCAAGGCCATCGAATCCCAGCTGCCCTACGATCTAATCTGCCTCGACATTATGATGCCCGGCATCGATGGTGCGGAAACGCTGCGACGCATCCGTGCAGAGGAAGCGAACAGAGGCCTCCTGGGACTCGACGGCCTAAAAGTCATAATGATATCGGCGGTGGCGGACACCTTGACGGTGGTAAATGCCTTTCGTGACGGCTGTGAGGCCTATCTTATTAAGCCCATAAATCGCGACGATTTGATTAGGAACCTAAAAGTACTTAAACTTATCCCCGATACAGCGGGGGTATAGGTAGTGTCGTTCGCAGTGCAGAATTCAGATAGTAGCAGCCTCGGCGAGATCAGCTCGTCCGAGAAAGCACGCATTCGCGAGCTCTACTTGGCCTCTGCCTATCCCGTGACCGGACGTTCGCCGCGTTTATTCGCCACTGCGGGCAATATCGCTGCTGGAAAAACTTCGCTCTTGAGATTTCTAAGCGCTGCCGGCCAACTACCTGCCGCCCATGCAGTACGCCACGACCCCGATGCAGTCATGAGCGAAATTTCCGCCTATCGCAGCGACACCCTTACGCAGCCAGCCGCCGCATTTCGGCGCTGGGAAATTCCAGCTCGTCTACTTGCCGATGAAATCTTGGTGGCTGCCGTCGAACGTAGATGTGACGTGGTTTACGACCGCACCTGCGCCTTGCCCGACACGCTTGAGATGTTACGCGAATTAAAACAGCGCGAGCATTATGAGATCACCATGTATTTCGTTTGGGCCAGCGTAGAGGAGTGCCTTGAGCGTTCGAAACGACGCGAGCGCACATCTCGTCGTCACGTCCCCGCAGAAGTCATAAGCGAACGCGCCGAATCGCTGCGCAAATTATTTCCCGCTTACGTGGAACTTGCCGATGAAGTGTTCGTGTATGAGAACTTTGACGGCAGTGGACCGCGGCATATCGGCTCACTTCGTGGAACGACGCGCAGCGAAGTTCACGACCTCGAAGCCTTCACACGCTTTGTCGACGAGTACAAACTTGCGCTCTAATCTCCACGGCCTTTCGTTCTCAATTACAGAGTAACAAACTCTCCGCCGCCGATATATCTAGCAGGGCCGCGATAAAGGCCAAAATAGCCGACTTTTATACCGCAACAGGCCAAAGCGTTACAATGTAATGTCCGCTTTAAGGCTTCCCCCGCCCAGCCTCGCTACACTGAAACTACATCAGCAAACTTCAGTCTGTTTTTCGAGGTCATGTATATGCAGTATTCAAAACGAGCCCCTCTCCTAATCGCCCTGGCGATTCCCCTGCTTTTTATGAGCGCAGTCACCTGCGTGCTTATCTCGCAGCGGTTACTAGCCAGCCCGCCTGCCCAAGAGTTTATCTATACGGTTGGTGCAACCTACAACGACGGCTTCGACTATCGAGTCATTGACGGAACACTAACAAAAGTTTCGCGCGGCAATTGTCCGTCGACATGCTCCTCGAGTAGCTCCACAAGACCTCTCTATCGCTACGATCCGAAAACGAATCGCAGCACCGAAATAAGTATCACCGAGGCACAACAACTAAAGCTGGATCCTTCACAGCAATCCCGCGATGGATATCGGCTGATTCGCGGTTCCCGCGACAGGGGTTTTCTGCTCTCGATGCCTGCGTATGACAATTCCCCTATGTACCTTTCGGGTGCCGGAGGCCAATTCGAAGCAAACCTCGCCAGCGACGGAACCAGCTCAGGATATTGGAACTATCAGCAAGTCACTCTCGTCGGTTGGATTATTTCTTAGGAGTTATATATGGAACGCACACAAAACTCAGAGACTTTAAGCAAATTGCAAGAAGAGCTTCTTAGCGGCAATTTACAGCGCGAGCAGGTGTTGGCTCTGCTTAACGAGGGCACGACGCCACACCGACGTGGGCAAAGCTGGCTACCCGCCCTGGGTGTTTTTGGAGCGGTCGTCTGCTTTACCGGCTTGGCAGTATTGGTCGGGCAACATTGGAATGAGCTAGGCTCGCTGATGCGAATCGCCCTAACGCTTGGCTCAGGACTGATAGCTTATGGCGTGGGCCTACTTCTTTTCCTTGAGAAGGATGCCAAAGTCTTTGCCACAATAGCCTTCATTTTTTCGATGCTACTGCTGCCAAGTGGTTTGGCGGTCACGTTACACGAAGCGGGATACAACCTCGGACTCGACTCATGCCAACTGTTTATGGCCGTAACGCTCTTTCTGGCCTTTATCGCTCCGGCGGTAATTCTAAGGTCGAACGCCATGCTTGTCGGAGCAATTGCAGCCGGGACCGCAGTGTTCTTTGTTGCGACGGACATGCTCGTGCGCGGGATTGCCGTCCCTCAGCACTTCTCGGAATATCGCGCATTGTTCACAGGATTATTTTACGTAGCACTGGGAACAGTCCTTCGAGAAGGTGAATTTCGAGTGACCAGCGCAGGTTTATACACCGTGGGGAGCGTCGTGGCTCTCGGAGCAGGATTCTCTCTTATGCAGTGGAAGCCCAATCAGAATATCGTATGGGAGTTACTCTATCCGGGACTGGCATGTGCGGCGATCTATGGCGGAGCGGAGCTGAGAAGCCGCGCTATAATGGTGAACGGGGCATTCGCGTTAAATGCCTACATCATTAAAATCTCTGTGCAATATTTCTCAGTTAGCATCGGCTGGCCCTTAACCATGATACTGACGGGAGCCGGAATTGTCGGAGTTGCCCTGTATGCTTCGAACTTGTACGGCGCTCCGCAGTACCAGGCAGCCAACACGAACGACGCTTAAGGACTAGGCTTTGAGCGTCTTGGCGATAGCCTGACACACAGGGCCAACATTGGTTTTGTTCAGAGCAGCCACGCAGATTCTGCCCGTATCGAGCATATATATACCGAAGTCTGCCCGGAGCTTAGCAACCTCCGTGGCAGCAATTCCGGTGTAGGAGAACATCCCGATCTGCTGTTCGACAAAACTGAAATCGCGATCCACGCCAGCCAATTGTAAATTCTTAACAAATAAAGCGCGCAATTCTTGGATACGCATACGAATTGCGTTTAGCTCACCCACCCACTGCGACTTCAAACCTGCGTCAGAGAAAACAGTCGCAATAAGCTTGGCCCCCCACGACGGCGGATTCGAATAATTAGTTCGCACCAGGCGCTTTACCTGGCTCAGCACTCGGCGGGCCTCTTCTTTCGATTCACTCACCACCGTCAACCCACCTACTCGTTCGCCATACAGAGAACCGGACTTCGAGAATGAGTTGGAAATTAAGCACGGCAAGCCGGCAGCAACAAATTCACGGATCGCAGCAGCATCTTCTTCGACACCTAATCCAAAGCCCTGGTACGCGAAGTCAAAGAACGGAATGAGCCCGCGCTCGATAACGATGGCTTTCACCTGAGCCCACTGCGCAGGAGTTAGATCTAGACCAGTTGGGTTGTGACAGCAGGCGTGCAACAGCAAGATGCTGCCCGGAGCGATGCTGCGCATACTCGCGAGCATGGCATCAATATTGAGGCCGCGACGCGAAGCGTCATAGTAAGGATAGGAGTTAACTTTAAATCCAGCCTTCGTGAAAAGCGCTAGATGATTTTCCCAGCTTGGATCTGAGATCCAAACTTCAGCCGTCGGAGCTGCCAACTTCAAAAGATCAGCGCCAATCCGCAAACCACCGGTTCCGCCCAGCGCCTGTACCGTAACCGCTCTACCGTCACGAATAGCGCTCGAATCCGCCCCCAGCACGAGCTGCTGCACTGCTTTATTGAATTCAGGCATGCCATCGATCGGCAGGTAGGCCTTTGGCTCTGAGCGCGCAAAAAGGATCTCCTCTGCCTTCTGAATTGACTGGAAGCGCGCCAGTTTTCCCGACTCATCAAGGTAAATCCCCACGCCTAAGTTGACCTTATCGCTACGGGGGTCGGCCTTATAGGCTTCTGTTATTCCAAGGATCGGGTCAGGCGGTAACTCAGTAAGAGGACTAAAAGGAGATGTCACAGGCGTCACTTATAAAAAAAATAGCCTGTCGGAGAGTATCAAAGCTGCCGGTACGGCTCAATCGCCGCAGCCAAAGAAGCTGGCTTTTTCGGGGGAGGCCCGGAAGAACGGTGGCACAAAAGCAACGCGCCGGTCGATTTAGCAAACCCGCGTCTCGCAAGACGAAGGACTACTAAAAAGACCGGCGCGTTAATTCAGAGGCTCTGAATTAGCCGAGGATGTCGCGGCCCATAACAGTCTTGCGACCAGCGTTCTTGGCGTTGTCGCAGCCCTTGGTGATTTCTTCCATGATACGGCGGGTAAGAGCGTCGATGCAGCATTGGCTGGTGTTCAAGCCAGACTTCTCACGAATCGCCTTCTTAACCTTAGAAACAACGACGAGGGTCTCAGTTGTCGCAGCGTCCGTCTGTGTTCCTGTCTGTCCTTGCTGGGTCTCCATACGTCTCTTCTCCGTCTGTTAATTAATAAATTTCGAATAAAAACTTGCAAATATTCATGGAGGGTCTTCAGAGATGCTTTGAAAGTCAGACCCAATGTCACGACTACTCACGGAGTGTAGATATACTGAGGCGCGGTGATAAATTCAAATACCTGGCGGCTCAGCTGGCATAATCAATAGTTAAATCAGCGTGTTAGCGGAAATCTTTTTTTCTTGAGGGCAGCGCAAAACAGCCCATTTTGAGCTTTTAGGGCGCTTACATTGAGTTTAAGCGCTATCTCCGCTAAGTAGGAGCTATGCATGAGCAAGCTCAATTTAATGGAATGATCGGCCCACTGAACTTACTCAGCTTGGTAAAAAATACAGCGCCCTTCTTGTTCGAGCCTCCGTATGAGGCGCACGTGAATCCCGCAAAGCGCCTAATCGAGATGGGCGCTGATCCGCTCGGATTCATACACATCCTACATAATGCGCACAGCCTGACACCAACCGCCGAACCTTCTGCCGCCGAGCGCGAGGATTACTTTGCCCTTTGCCTCGCCTGCCACCATGCCACGGTAGCAACCTTTGTCCCTACCGACGTCGACTCAAAGATACGCGGAGTGTTGTGGTATCGCAGAGAAGACCGCGAGCTACTGCGCCAACGTTTCGAATTCGTCCTCCAGGCCATGAACTGGACACTGGACGGCATCTCCACCCGCGCTACGGCGCTTTCTGGGGTCGGCCCTGTGAGCGGTCATAATGGAGAGATGCTGGGGGTATTGGCCGGAGCACTCGGCAGCTTCATCTTTAATGGCGATTTGGAGTACGCCGATAAAGCGGCTGAAGCAATCGACGGGGAGCTACGCCGAGAGGTTCATGAGCTTCAGTATGCCCTTAACTTACGGGGCCACGAGGTTGATCTGCTCAAAATCTCAATGAGCTTGTTACACAACGTGGGCGACTTAGACCAAGGCATTAGCTTTTGGAAGAACACCGAAGCCTTTGCTCCGTACCGAAAGCGCTTCGCAAAACTTGGACACGAGAACACCACACCGTATGGCGGTGCCTTCGTCGTAGCCGGGGCTCTCTATAAGACCCTACTTGCCTCCGAAGGGCATCGGCACTACCCATTGCGAGAAGTAAAAGCGCTGCGCAAGTCGCGCTATCTCCTTCTACCGCTTGGGCCATTTCTTGATGACTGGGGCGCCACCATCGGGCGGCAGTCAGTGCTAACCGACGAGGAGCGAGCCGAAGTGCTAAGCGCGCTGCTGCAAGGCTGCAAGAAGATCCCCGGCCAGCAAGGCTACTACCGCGCCATCGCCGGAATGGCAGAAGCTTGCGGCGGCCAGTTCGAACGTATCTGCAAACTGATGCCCGCCTCCTCGCGCGCTCTGGCCAAGGACCCCGACTTCAAAAAGAAGATCGCGGTGTCCAAAATATCTTTTGAATCAAGCTACCGTAAGCGCACTCAAACTATTTTAGCCGGACAGCCGGCGATTCGTCCGTTTGCGGACGCGGCGCTGGCGTAGCGGGAGCACCAAGCGCCCGAGCCGAATTAGCTAAGCCTGCCGGGCAAAATTCATCGATCCTTCGATGTAACAGAGTTGCTGCTCCACCATCTGCGCAAACCCATCGAGCAGGCGATCATACTTGGCTGCTTCGACTTCTTTTCCCTGCGCCGCCGCATTTAATTTCAACAGGTAGGCAATTGATTCAAGCGTGCTGAGGTAGTGTTCGCGCGGCTGCTTTCGAATTCGGTAGGTAGAACGCAATGGTCGTTTGAAAGTTAGACAAGGAAGTTCCTTCAGGCGCGGATTGCAGTACACAATTTTTCCCGCCTCAGCCCACGTGCCGTCGACGACGACCACCGTGCTATTGGAGTCTAGCTTAACGTCTTCGCAGTCGATCGCACCGGGGCTCGGATATAGCAAATAACCCTGCTTCCCTTGCAAACAGCGATCAAGCATCCCCGGCTCGAATTCAATTCCTCGCACCAGTTGAGCATTCGTCATGCCCTTCACGACAATTTTTGCCGTGGAGTAATACTTCTTACGTTCGTGGGGGTGCTGTAAAATCAGCACATTGGTGTGCCCCGCAAAGGGCTCGACGAGACTGCACGTGCAATGAGAAGTCGGGCGAAAACATGAAAAACAGGTTGGCCGCCCCTCGGGATTACTTTGACCTCTCGTCACAAAAACTCACGCTCTCTCAATTAATGGGCAAAATCTTTCAACTGATGCTGGGGGTTTCTTTCGAGCACGAATTTGCGCTCCCAGGCTCCGGTGAACAGAACCACCACTCGGCCCTGCACGTCCAACGCCAAGCCGGCACTCTGCGGCTTTCGTAATTCACGAGGATCTCCGATCAACCAGGCCGACTCTTGATACGGCAGCACGTCGATCTGAGTTTCCACATTGTATTCGGACTTCAATCGGTACTGCAGCACTTCGAACTGTAACCTTCCCACCGCAGCCACCATCGGCGCGCCTTCGGGATGATCATATGAGCGCAGCAACTGCACGGCGCCCTCATCCAACAGTTGCTTTAATCCCTTCTCGAAAGCTTTATGCTTCATAACTTCCTTAGGGCGAATTTGCGCCACGCACTCAGTAGAGAATTGCGGCATGCCTTTAAAGTTAAAACCGCCCTGCTCGGAGATAGTGTCACCGATGGCAAAAGCGCCGGGGTTAATAACTCCAACGATGTCTCCCGGGAATGCACTTTCGACGGTGTTACGATCCTGCGCGACAAGACTATAGGATCGCGCCAGCCGGATCTCTTTGTTAAGCCGATGGTGTTTTACAGTCATTTCACGCTCGAAACGCCCGGAGCACACGCGCATGAACGCCATACTATCGCGATGCTTGGGATTCATGTTGGCTTGAATCTTAAAGATAAAGGCACTGAAGTGCTCGTTGGTCGGATCGATCAGCACTTCGTTCCCGTCGTCTTGAATCGCAAGAGTTTCGCGGGGCGATGGGGCTAACGCTACGAAATTATCAAAGAATGGCTCGACACCGAAATTCGTGAGCGCTGACCCGAAGAACACAGGAGTAACTTCCCCGCGCAGGAAGCTTTTGTCATCGAATTGATTGCCAGCGACGCTGAGCAGCTCAAGCTCATAGGCCAGCTTGGCAAGCACATCAGCATCCACCAGGTTCTGTTTCTTGAACTCTTCGAGCGGCATCTGGGTGATCTCCGCCCTCGACGATCCACCCTGCGCAGAACGCTTGAAGAGCGACACTTCAAAGGTCCGGCAATCGACCACACCGGCGAATTCACGCCCCGTCCCAATCGGCCAGTTCAAGGGCGCTGCTTTGATGCCCAAAACCTCTTCGACTTCATGCATAAGATCGAAGGGATCGCGGGTCGGCAAGTCCATCTTATTGATGAACGTAAGAATCGGAATGGCGCGCATGCGGCAGACCGCGAACAACTTGCGGGTCTGCGTCTCGACGCCCTTTGCGGCATCGATAACCATGACCGCGCTATCGGCAGCGGTCAGCGTGCGATAGGTGTCTTCGCTGAAGTCTTGATGTCCGGGGGTATCGAGTAAGTTAACGGTGGTTCCTTTGTAGGGGAACTGCATGGCAGAAGCGGTGATGGAAATACCGCGCTCTTGTTCCATGGCCATCCAATCAGAACTCGTCGCCTTTCCGCCCTTTCTTCCTCGCACCATGCCGGCGGTGCGCACCATACCGGAGTACAGCAGCAATTTTTCAGTCAAAGTAGTTTTACCAGCGTCGGGATGCGAAATAATCGCAAAGGTACGGCGCAGCGCAGTTTGCGAAGAAACAAGCGATTGGAGTGAAGCGTCAGTCATACGCGGGCATTAAATAACGGCCCGGCCCAACAGTCAAAGGGCGCGGCGCCAATGAGGAATTTGAGTTGCCCGACGTACACACGGGAGATACAGTATTTTCATGAAATCGCTATTAAAATACGCCATTCTCCCCGCTCTTCTTGCCTATGGTTGCGCTCCTCAACAGGTGCCTCAAGATTCACACTTCGAACTGGCTCTGCAGTCTGAGGAACTGGGCGACACCACAGCCGCCATCGAACGCTACAAGGCTGCGCTAAAACAGAATCCGCGCGACGTGCGAGCTTTGGTCAATTTAGGTGGCATCTATTACAAACTCGGGCGCCTCGACGAAGCAGCGCAAACATATCAAGCAGCCGTCCGCCTTAACGGCAACGACCTCCTAGCCCTTAACAATCTCGGCAATGTGCTGTTCAAAATGCAGCGCTATCCGCAAGCAGCCGCCTACTACCGCAGAATTACCGATCTAAAGCCCAGCGATGAGGCCTACATCAACTTAGGCCATGTCTATGCAGCAACGGGCGCCAAAGAGAAAGCTCTGCAACAATACATCACGGCGACTCGCTTGAACCCTCGCAGCAGTGACGCACAGTTGAATGTCGGATTAACGTACATCGATCTCGGCAAAGCCAACGAAGCGGTTGCCACATGGAAGCGCGCAGTTGCAAATGGCGCGGCGTCCCCGGCAATCTACTATTATTTAGGGCTCGCGGCTCTTGATAACGATCAACGCAGCGAGGCCATAGCCGACTTCAAGGCTGCGCTTGCCATCGACCCCACCTACCCGGAAGCGCACAATGGACTCGGAACTGCCTATCTCCAGAGCGGCGATCTCAATGCGGCTATGGCTTCGTGGCGGACCGCGGTTAAATATTCGAGCCAATCTGCTGAACATGCCAGCGAAGGCGGGCTCGTTCGCAGCGCCCGTCTGCGCGGTGTCGGAGAAACCCCCGATTTCCAGGTGGTGATCGGCGTAAGTCCCGAAACTCTCGGGCTAAGCAGCAAACGTGGGCGAGAACTCCTCACCGAGGGCAATTACGAAGGAGCCATCGCCGAATTCAAGAAAGCGCTGGGAGTTTCCCCGAAAGACTCGGCGCTGCTCGTCAATATTGGTTATGCCTACGCCGCAAAGGGCGACCTGACTTCGGCTGAGAAATCATGGCGCTCTGCTGTCAGCAATGATCAAAACTCGGCTTTTGCGCGCTACAATTTAGCCGTGCTGGCGATGAAAAAAGATCAGCTGGATGAGGCCCTCGAACTGATCAAAACCACCATCTCCCTCACGCCCCAACTTGCTGCGGCGCAGCGCGCTTTAGGCGGCATATACCTGCGTAAGGGCATGTACGAACAGGCCGCTACGGCATATGCCGAGGCGCTTGAGATTGATCCGAATCAAGCCGAGACGCACAATGACTTGGGACTGGCGTACGATAAATTGAATCGCTCGAAGGAAGCGATCCAGCAGTATCAACTGGCCCTTAAGCTTAACAAAGATCTCCAGAAGCCACGCTTCAACCTAGCTCTAAGCTACATTCGCGCCGGACAACCCAACGAGGCTATGCGTCAGCTTCAGGAGCTGCTTGCGCGCACCCCTGGTGATGCCGAAGCTCGGGTAAACCTTGGCTTTACCTATGCAGTGACCGGAAAGCCGGAACAAGCCGCGGCGGAATGGAAACAGGCTCTAGCAGCAGATCCTTCCTCGCCCTTCGCGCACAACAACCTCGGCGTAGTTGCGTTCAACAAAGGCAGCTACGATGAGGCCGAAGTTCAGTATCAAGATGCGCTGAAGGCATCTCCCACTTTTGCAGAGGCGCACAACAATTTGGCCGCCGTGTACGTCAAGCAAGGCAATACAGCTGAGGCGATTAGCGCTTACGAGCTAGCGGTCCGATACAACCCAAGCGACATGGAAGCGCGTCGGAATCTGGGCCATTTGTACTTGATTGCGCAGAAACCGAATGAGGCCGCAGAACAGTTGCGGGCAGCGGTAGCAGCCGATCCGAAGGACTTGAACTCTTACTTTAACCTCGGCGTGGCCTTCCAAATGATGGGTCACAAAGAGGAAGCAGTAACCTTTTACAAGAAGTACATTGAGCTTGCCTCTGATCGAACAGATCAGTACGAGTCGATGTTAAAAGCCGAACGTGCCATTTA
>JAFLCA010000049.1 GCA_017302875.1 Deltaproteobacteria bacterium | reverse complement strand
TCTCCGATTTTGAATTTTTTCACTTTACTGCCAACCGCGGTAACTACTCCCGCAATCTCATGTCCCGGAACCATAGGGAAGGTCGACCCGCCCCATTCATCGCGAGCTTGATGGATGTCCGAGTGGCAAATGCCACAGTACTTGATCTCGATAGCAACATCCTGCTCGCGAGGTGCGCGTCGCTCGAAAGAAAACGGAGCCAGCGGCGCTTTTACGGTTTTTGCTGCGTATCCTTTTGCTTGTGTCATTCGTGAATTCTCCAGGTGGAACTTAATAAGGCTTGTTGAGCGAAAACCTGATTTCTTGCTCGAATACTGACGCGCAATTCTTAGAGAGCAGAGTCGCTAATACTCCTCCAAGCGATTCTAATGAGGGGCGTCGACGGAGAGGCAACGTACGGCCTTTACTTTCACAAATGGTGATTTGCAGCGCAAGAGCGAGTTCGGAACTTATGTAATAATATGAGGCAGCTTGCATCGCCGTGGAGCCCGCTATTCTCCATCTTTCATTTGTTTAGTATCCTGGGGAAATGGGCTTAAAAACGCACTGCAACTCCTAGTAGAAAAGCTCGCAAGACAACTGGACAAAGAGAGGCCTCATGTATTCGCGCTTTGAGACGATTTGGCATTTCATCCGCGCGCATCCCAAGAGGATCGGGATCCCCGTTGCTTTGGTTTTTGTCTTCGCCCTCTCTCGAGTGGCTTCTAGTTTTTGGCGTGATTCCCCGTATCAATTTGCTCCGCTCGAGCGGGGGGACTTGCAGGTCGTTATCACGGCAACCGGGACCTTAGAGCCAGAGGAAGTCATCGACGTCGGGGCGCAGATTGCCGGTCAGATCAGTTCATTCGGAACTGACGCCAATGGGAAAGTAATCGATTATCGCTCGGAAGTGGAAGCGGGCATGGTGCTCGCGAAGATAGATGACGTGCAGTATAGCGCGCAGCTTCTGCAGGCGCAGGCCCAATTGAAGCGCGCCAATGCTGATGTTCTGCAAATGCAGGCGAAGCTGGATCAAGCGGAGCGAGATTGGAAGCGAGCGCAGAAGCTGGGTCCTTCTGATGCTCTTTCTTCTAGTTCCTATGATGCATACCGTGCTGGTGCGGAGATCGCGCGCGCGAATGTTGCGGTTGCGGAGGCAGAGGTAACGCAAGCACAAGCCCAAGTGACGAGTGCTGAACGTAATCTCAGTTACTGCACGATAGTTTCTCCGGTGAAAGGAGTAGTCATCGATCGGCGGGTCAATATTGGACAGACGGTCGTCGCTAGTCTAAATGCGCCCAGCCTATTTCTAATCGCGAAAGATTTGAACCGCATGCAGGTGTGGGTCTCGGTTAATGAAGCCGATATCGGAAAGATCCACCCCGGACAGAAAGTTACTTTTACCGTTGATGCATTTCCAAACGAAGAATTTTCGGGAGAGGTTCTGAAAATTCGACTCAATGCCACCATGTCGCAGAATGTAGTTACCTACATAGTCGAGGTTGCGACCGACAACTCAAATGGCAAGCTCTTGCCCTATATTACTGCAAACGTGAGCTTTCATGTGACTAGTCACGAGGGAGTTTGGCTTGTCCCAAATGCTGCGCTGCGTTGGAATCCTCCCAGCCCGCAGACGGACAAAGCGGCAGGAAAGAGAGACGCTTCCCAATCTTCGGGAAAACCCAAGCGCATTTGGGTGAAGGATGGAAACTCAATTCGACCGATCCCTGTTTCTATCGGCGACACGGATGGAGTGAAAACTGAAATAGAGGCCGAAGGTCTGAGCGAGGACATGCAGGTAGTTGTCGGAATGCAGGATCCGACTCAATCCGGTGGTTCGAAATCCGATAGCGTTAACCCCTTTGCGCCGACTGTCCCGCGCGGCGGCAGGCGCGGTATGTAAGCATGGCGCTCATAAGGCTGGATCGCATTGTTAAGACCTACAGCCTCGGCAGCGAGGGCGTCCAAGTGTTGCGCGGAATTTCCCTCGAGATCGCAGCGGGCGAGTATGTCGCGCTGATGGGGGCTTCCGGCTCTGGAAAAAGTACGCTGATGAATATCCTGGGCTTCCTCGATCGTCCGACTTCAGGATCTTACTTTCTCGAGGGGCGTGATATGGCCGAAGCCTCCAAGGATGAACATGCGCGGCTGCGCAATGAAAAGATTGGCTTCGTATTTCAAAGCTTCAATTTGTTGCCGCGAACGAGTGCTCTCGACAACGTAATGATGCCGCTTACGTATTGCCGCCAGCTCATTCCGGATCACGAAGCCAAGCGGCGGGCCATGGAGTTGCTTACTCGAGTCGGTCTTGCCGATCGGATGGAGCATGTTCCTTCGCAACTGTCCGGCGGGCAGCAGCAACGAGTGGCGATTGCTCGCGCGCTCATAAACAATCCAACTTTGCTGCTGGCCGATGAACCGACCGGAAACTTGGATTCCAAGACCACCGTCGAAGTTCTGGATATGTTTAAAACGCTGCATGAGCGTGATGGCATCACCATTGTCCTCGTCACCCACGAGCCCGAAGTGGCATTGCAGGCGAAGCGCATTGTGAAGCTTAAGGACGGACGGATTGAATCGGATGTAAAAACAGAACGGCTTGGTGCCGGAACTGAGGTGCCCGCATGATTGATCTCTTGCGTACCGTGCGCACCGCCCTGATGGCTATTCGCAGAAATTCTCTGCGCGCCTTTCTAACGGCGCTGGGGATTATCATTGGTATTGCAGCGGTTATCGTGATGATGGAAATCGGGCAGGGATCTCGAGCCGCCATTCAGCAAACTATCGCTGGGATGGGTTCGAACACGATTCTTATTACTCCCGGGACTGCGGCGAGTGGTGGCGTGAGCTTTGGGGCGGGATCCAGTCCTACGCTGACGGAGGCTGATGCCGATGCCATTCGACGCGAAAGTCCTTCGGTGCGCTCAGTTGCGCCGGTGGTAAGAGCGCGCGCTCAAGTGGTGTACGGGAATAGGAACTGGGTACCTCAGAATATCTATGGTACCACCGCAGATTATCTCGACGTGCGCGATTGGACAAAACTAGCGCAGGGTAGTGTCTTCACGGAACGCGATGTTCGCAACCGTAGCAAGGTCTGTCTGATTGGCCAGACGCTGGTTCGTGAGTTGTTCCAGGGTGAAGATCCGATCGGCAAAGAGATCCGTGTGCAAAACGTTTCTCTCAAGGTAGTCGGGGTTCTTGCGCGAAAGGGCGCGAACATGATGGGCATGGATCAGGATGATATTGTCCTTGCTCCGTGGACAACGGTGAAGAATCGCATCGCCGGAAATTCTTCGTCTTCCTCTTCCAGTTCACCCGCGGTTGCCCAGACTCCTAGTTCGACCTCTCTCTATCCAAGTGGGGAAGTGAAGTTCTACCCGCCCTCGCAAGATTCTCAGACGCTGCTGAACCGGCGCATTTCGAATATTGATCAAATTCAAATTTCAGCGCGCTCGGCCGAGAGCGTTAAATCCGCGATTCAGGAGATGAGCGAATTGCTGCGTGAACGACATCGTTTGCGCGCGACAGATCCCGATGATTTTACGGTTCGTGATATGACCGAGTTGGCGGCAGCCTTCAGTTCCACGACGGCGCTCATGACCAAGCTGCTACTATGCGTCGCTCTTATTTCCCTCGTCGTCGGTGGCATCGGGATCATGAACATCATGCTGGTTTCAGTCACTGAACGAACTCGTGAGATTGGTTTGCGTTTGGCAGTCGGAGCTCGGGAGCAGGATATCCTTCGACAGTTCTTAATTGAAGCGGTTGTGCTGTGCTTCTCGGGAGGGATACTCGGAATCATTTTAGGGCGTGGAGTCTCTCTGATGGTGCAAGGCGTGTTGGGCTGGCCGACCGAATCCTCGCTGCCCGCGGTGGTTGCCGCGTTCCTGGTATCAGTTTCAGTTGGACTCGTCTTTGGGTATTACCCGGCCGCGAAGGCTGCCCGTCTTGATCCGATTGAGGCATTGCGGCGCGAATGAGGAATCAACTTAGTTTAGCATTCGTTCTGTGCGGAGTCGCTTCGGGGTGCGCCGTTGGGCCGGACTTTGTCACGCCGCCACCGCCAACGCAGACAGAATGGATTAATATGCAGGATCCAAAACACGGGCTTACCGAGAGCGATGCGGTGCCGCAGCGCTGGTGGCAGGAGTTCCAGGATCCTTTGCTTTCGGCGTTGGTCGAGCGGGGCATTGAATCGAATCTTGATCTAAAAATCGCAGTTGAACGTGTGCGGCAAGCTCGCTCGCAAAGGAGCGTCGCGGCGGCAGCCTTCTATCCAAGCGTGAACTTTGAAGCAGATGCACGCCGCAGCGGATCTTCAAGCAATCAAGGAGAGATAGTCGACGGGAGTGTCACTTCGGGGGGAGGGCGAGTAGCAAATTTTTACGAAGCCGGCTTCGACGCTATTTGGGAGCTGGATATATTCGGTGGAAATCGACGGGCCTATGAAGCCGCTGGGGCTCAACTGGCTTCTGCGCAGAGTGATCAGGCCAATGTGCTTATAACCGTAGCTGGCGATATCGGTTCGGGATACGTGACGATGCGCGGACTTCAGCAGCGAATAGCTATTACCGAAGCCACCCTTGAAACGCAGCGTCGCGCGGCCTCTATTGCTGAAAAGCGGGTGCGTGCTGGCTTCTCCAATGCCCTTGATTTGGCGAATGCCAGCACTCAGGTCTATTTAACGGAGTCCGAGATCCCGCAATTGCAAGCGTTGCTGGCAGCTCAGAAATACTCACTGGCGGTGTTGCTCGGACTTGCACCCAAAGATCTGCCTGAGCAGCTTTCGAGTGTTGAGCCGCTTCCTCAATTGCCCGCTCACATACATGTTGATGCGCCCCTTAGTCTACTTCGGCGACGCCCTGATATACGCAGGGCGGAAGCGGATCTGCATGCGGCTACTGCTCTAGTTGGGGTAGCAATCGCGGATCTTTTTCCGAATTTCTCACTGTCGGCTTTTATCGGTTTACAGGGTGACAAAGAGAGCGCCCTTACGACGTGGCATGATCGACTGTGGAACGTAGCGGGATCCGTCACTGCTCCGGTTTTTCAGGGTGGCAGATTGTGGGCAAACGTTGAGATTCAGAAGTCGGTCCGCGATGCTGCTTTGTTCGAGTACGAGAAGACGGTGCTGGCTGCCTTGGCGGAAGTGGAGACCGCACTCGTACAATACATGTCTGATCGTAAGCGGGCTGAAGTTCTGAAACAGGCGGTGGCGACTAGTCAGAAGGCGCTCGATCTTTCAATGCATCTTTATTCAGAGGGGCTCTCTGAATTTATCAATGTGCTCGATTCTGAGCGTTCGCACTATGCCTCGCAGCAGTCGCTTATCCAGAGTCAGCAAGCCGCGCTGCTGGACATAATCGCCCTCTATAAAGCGCTTGGGGGCGGGTGGGAAGTTGGGCCACAACCCACGTAACACTTAGGAGTTTCCGACTTTTCTCTGCGGCTGTTGTTCGGGAAGAATACTCTCAGCGATCAGTCGAGCCTGGGTTCGAATCTCTCTGACCGCAGTTGTTTCCCAGAGCTCTCCGCGTCGCAACGATCCTAAAGTATAGATTGCGAGGGGGGTACCCTTGGCGCTCAACAGTTTACCGTTCTTATCGGTACGCAGTCCCAGTGCAAGCTCGTCATAGTGAGCGGTGCCACTGCGAATGATGCTATCGAGCAGCGAACAGCGGCTAGCACGCAAATCAGTCCAAAGACCTCGGCAATCAAAAACTGAGTCGAAGCGGGTGGTCGATGCTCGGCCACGGGTCTGAACCGTTAGTGTAACTCCAGCGCTGGATTTAGCGTGAGACAGGACGCGACCTTTAATCGAGGTGAGCCTTCCGTTTTGCTTAAGGTCTAAAAGCACACTCAGACTCTCCACCGGCACGCGATGGCGGTGAGAATCCCAAAATGGTCTGAGATGCCGAATGAAACTGCGCTTGCTGCGCGAAGGCAGGCGATTCCAAATCTTCTGTGTTGAGGGGCGTAGCGCATCGATTAGATCTCGCCAAGCCACCCCTTGCTCAATTGCGCCGCGAAACTCATGCAGCATCTCTGCGATGGTTGGCCTTGCTGAGACTAGATCGGCTGCCGTTTGTGTTGTTGTCTCAATGTGTCCGTGCGTCCCATGTGGTTGGGGTAGAAGTCCGCGGCGCGAGATGAGCGTGTAGTGCCCCTTAAAGGAAGCAGCTTCAAGCGCCAAGATGGTATCCACGGCACTCAGACCACTGCCGATCACAGCGACTTTAGAATCGGAAGCGCAGGAGTCAATTGCGCTCTGATCCCAGGGGCTCTTGAGGCTCGAGTCGATGTCAGCCTCTCCACTGGCTGGCGAGTTTCCAACTGCGAGGATTACATTGCGCGCTCGATGCGAAGCCCCCGCAGCGTTTTTGACTTCATAAGCGCTTTCGTCATGTTCGAGTGCAGAGGCATGTTCCGCAATCACTTCAAGGGAAAAGTCCGGAGAATCGTTTTTGAGTTCATTGAAAATTTCAGATAGGTAAGCCTGATACAAGGGACGCGGAACAAAATCATTCTCGGAGTACGCGTGCCCGTTGTTTATCAGCCAGCGCAAAAATGACTGAGGATCACTTTCATCAACACTCATGCGTCCTGCTGGAACGTTTAGAATGTGGGCGGACGACTGAGTTTGGTAAGCTACTCCAGCCCCAATCCGTTCTCGTGGTTCAAAGACGAGGCAGGAGAGTGATTGGCTATGTTGCGCGGCACGTCGGGCTAGATGATAGGCGACCGCAACACCGCTAAATCCGGCTCCAATTATTGCCACGTCATAGATCGTATCGGAGCTTCGGGGATACTTCATGCAGAGTCGAGTTTCCATTAACGGTTGCGGGAGAAATTCCCTAGACTAGGCCCTTCTGATGCAGTAGTGTACTTAGATTATCAATATGGTCAACTAATAACCGTATGCGTCTCAGTAATCGAACTGAATACGCGCTCTTAGCGCTGATTTTTTTGGGGCGCCGCAGCGATGCGAGTCCTGTGCATGGGCAGGAAATAGCCAAAGTGCAGCGTATCCCGATGCCGTTCCTGCGGCAGATACTGCTTTCTTTAAAACAAGCCCACCTCGTGAAAAGCATTAAGGGACGATCCGGCGGATATGCATTGTGTCGTGCGGCAGACAAAATATCAGTCGCAGAAATTGTGCGCCTCTTTGATGGGCCGCTGGCTCCAACTCGCAGCGTGAGCAAATTCTTCCAAGAAGACACGCCCATCGTAAGAGAGCGCAAGGTGACCTCGCTAATGCGAGAAGTGCGGGATGTCGTTGCAAAACGGCTTGAGAACACCTTTCTGTCCGATATCCTATAGCGCCCCTTATTTTGCTGCCATTTCACTGAGCTGATGTAGCCCGAACACTGCGCCTTGTGGATCCTGAATAACTGCGATTCTGCCGACGGTGGGTATGTCAGTCACTTCAAGCAGCACTTTCGCTCCAAGTTCCTTTGCCGCCCGCAGCGAGGCGTCCGTGTTCTGGACAATGATGTACGGGATCCATTGAGAACCTCCGCCCGGCGCGGAGCAGGGGGCCATCCCGGCGACTCCCATCGAAGCAGAGTCGATTTTAAATATTTGATAGTCGACCGGGGACTTCTTGTCGGCAGTGTTAAAGGGTTCCGTTTTCCATCCAAACAGTTTTCCATAAAATGCCGCTGAAGCCTTTGCGTCGGCTGACATTAGTTCGTTCCAGCTAAATCTGCCTTGTGGGTTTTCAGCCATGTCCTAAATTCTCCTGTGTCCGCATGCGGCGTTGCGCCTAGTGTTGGAGGCCATGTTTCAATTCCTTACATGGCCGTGGTCTGAGCGCAATAAACCGAGCATCTCGTGCAATAGGTTGGCTGATTCTCAATTTGCCGAGCAAAAGCTTTTTTTTGGCAGTCAGGATGCTATGATTGGCCCATGTCGACGATATCCGTAAACTCCCTGAAGCCCTTTCTTGCCACGACTTTGGATTCCACCAACTTGCCGTCTTTGGGAACCAAGTATTCCGGAAAAGTGCGCGATGTATATGCGCAGCCGGGCCAAACTATTCTCATAGCGACCGATCGACAGTCGGCCTTTGACATTGCCTGGTGCTCCATTCCGCTCAAGGGGCAGGCACTCAATCAGATTAGCGCTTGGTGGTTCTCGCAAATTTCCGACGTAATGCCGACCCATGTATTGAAAGTGCCGGATCCCAACGCCATGGTGGTGAAGCCGCTCAATATGCTCAAAGTGGAGATCGTAGTGCGGGCGTATTTGTCGGGTTCAACAGGAACATCTGCCTGGGTGAATTACGAAAAAGGCGTGCGCAACTTCTGCGGGAATAAGCTGCCGGAAGGGATGCGTAAGAATGAACCTTTTAAGGCGCCGATTATCACGCCGACCACGAAAGGCGAACATGATGATTTGATTGATGCTGCGGGCATCGTGGCTCAGGGATTGGCCACGCAGGAGCAGTGGGATGAAATCAGCGCGAAAGCCCTTGCTCTCTTTGCGCGTGGGCAGGCGATTTCTGCCAAGCGTGGTCTGATACTCGTTGATACTAAATATGAAATGGGCTTCGATGCGCAAGGGGTGCTCACGATTGCAGACGAAGTTCATACTCCAGATTCGTCTCGATACTGGGTGGCTGCTTCTTATCAGGAGCGTATGAGCAAGGGGCTTGAACCTGAAAGTCTCGATAAAGAGTTTTTTAGGTTGTGGTTGCGCGAGCAGGGATTCGAGTATGGAAAACCGAAGCCTCAAATCACCGACGAGGTTCGCTTAATGTTAGCGGGCAAGTACCTCGAGCTTTTCGAACGCATCACGGGCGAGACGTTTCAGATCCCTGGGGATGCAGATGTTCTAGGTCGAATTAAGAGGAACTTAGCGCCGTTCGCGCTCAAGGGAAGTCTGGAAGAAGGGCGAGCTGTCTAACGGTGCGGCAGCGCGGGTGCGCCGCCGCACTTTGCGTGGCATTTCAGTTTAAGACTTCATATGGTCGGCTTTCTCTCCAGCCTTGACCCAACCTTGAATTCCATCGCTCAGTACGCTGACGTTGGTGTATCCGGCAGCCACAGCGCGTTCAGCAGCAGCATGTGACGCGGTGCACTTAGGATTGGCACAATAGAATACGAGATGTGTGCCTTTGACGGCTGGCAATTCCTTAGCAACATCATAGCTATTAAAAGAGGACAGCAGGACAGCTCCAGGAATGATGCCGTCCTTGGTTCGGGTGTCCTGATTGTTTGCGTCGTATATCGCCATCTTGTGGCTCGAGTCAGCCATCATCTTTTTGAGCTCGGCGGTGTGAATGAGGTTAAACTTCTCATGCTTGTGCTTGTGTTCTGCCACGGCCTGAGTCGGACAGAAGCTAGCAAGAGCAGCGCACAAGACGAAAAGGCCCGTCAAAAGTGTACGTACTGATTTCATAAGTGATCTCCATAAAAACTAGTCGAATAGCCGCAACTAATCTAAAGAGGGGCCGCAGGAACCACAAGGGGAGGACTTTTCCTTGTACGAGCGCGCTAATACGCTAGGAGGCGAAAGAGGCGGTGTTTTGTGAGTCTATTTTCTTACCCGGGCTGTGTTGATTCTTTTACAGATTTGATGCAAAATCCCCGTCCGTTAGGAATCCATTCAGACCTGCGTCGGTAGCTCAGCTGGTAGAGCAGAAGACTCTTAATCTTCGGGTCCAAGGTTCGATCCCTTGCCGACGCACCATTTTTCTTCCTTTTTCTTTTTGTGCTTCTCTGTCTGCTTTGCTGCGGCAAGAGTACGCGTACGGCCAGGGATGTTAGTCAGCGCGGGGGTTCTCGCGTGCTACGTGGGCAATCTAGGCAGCCGCTTTTGCTAGTTCGCGAGCGATGAGCATGCGTTGAATTTGATTGGTGCCTTCCACGATCTGCAGCATCTTGGCGTCACGCATCAGGCGCTCCACGTCGTAGTCTTTGATGTACCCCGCGCCGCCAAGAAGCTGCACTGCATCGGTGGTGATCTGCATTGCGGCGTCAGTTGCGTAACATTTAGCGATAGAAGGCGCCATGCGCGCTTCAGGAGACTTTGTTGCTTGGTCAAGCAAGTCAGCGGCGTTCAAAGTGAGCAGTCGAGCCGCCTCATACTTCATTTGCATGTCGGCGAGCATGAACTGCAATCCTTGAAACTCCATGAGCTTCGATCCGAATTGCTGGCGCTCGTTTAGGTGCGCAACAGCTTTTTCGATAGCAGTTCGGGAAAGTCCGTTTGCGCATGCTGCGATATTCACGCGACCACCGGCAAGTCCGCCCAAGGCGGTGGCGTATCCCTTATGCAACGTGCCTAAGAGTTGGCTCTTGGCCAGCCGCATATTCTCGAACGTTAACGAGGCGATCGGGGAGAGCTCGCAGCCCATCTTCTTTTCAGGACTGCTGATAATAAGGCCCGGAGTATTTGCTTCGACGATAAAGCAGCTGATTCCTTCCTCTCCGTTTTCAGAGGTTTTTGCGAAGGTGACGTACAGATCCGCCCAGCCTGCGCTTGTGATGTAGCATTTGCTGCCATTCAATATGAAAGTGTCACCATCACGCTTGGCGCTGCTCTTCAAGTTTCGCGCATCTGATCCGGCGCTTGGTTCAGTAAGAGCGAACGCGCCCAAAAATTCGCCGCTACTCATTTTGGGGAGGTAGCGGCGTTTCTGATCTTCAGATCCGCCGCGCGCAATAATCCCCGAAACCATGGAGTGTACTGAGATGAAAATAGCGGGGCCCAGATCCACGGCAGCGACTTCCTCTAGGACGGCTGCGCTCGTAGCGGCGGAGGCGGCAATGCCATCATAGTCTTCGGGAATAGAAAGCCCGGCTAACCCCAGTTCGGCAAAGGAGCTGAACAAGCGGCGCGGGACCGTATTGTAAAATTCTGATGAGCGGAACTGCGGAATGAGCTTATGAGCGAGCTTACGGACGCTCTCACGCATTTCTTGAAGCTCTTTTGACTGATTATCAAACATGATTATCCCCAACCTAAAGGCCCTTGGCCTACAGTCTCTATACGTGCGGCGGTGTCAGCGGGACACTGCTAGGAGCATTTTAGAATGATTAGAAATTCGTTAGCAAACCTGAAGCCACTTGACCTAGCAAAGCCCGCAGTGTGACTTAAGAGCAAATACTTAGCGCCCTTTTTGGGGCGGTGCAAAGACTAACTTATGTTTGGAGGCAAAGTAAGCGCATGCGTAAAGTTACCGTACTAGCTTCTTTGTTACTTCTGGCGCCCGCAGTATCTCAGGCCAAGACGCTTGACGATCTGTTGGTCGAGAAAGGAGTAATCACAAAGAGCGAGGCCATGGCCGCTTCAGGGTCATCTTCTTCGAAAACCTATTGGAAGGATGGTACTCGCTTTGAGTTTCCTGATTCCGGTTTCACCACGAAGCTAAATACGTTCATTCAGACTCGTTACACCTTCACCGACAACGATGAAGATTCTGGTAAGAAGAATACTTCGAGCTTCCAAGTCGTTCGCGCACGTATCTATTTGACCGGTACGGCAATGCACGAGGAGTTCAACTATTACTTCGACGCCGATTTCGTGGGGACCAAGGGTGCCGATGGCGCTCAAACCACGGATTTGAAGGATGCCTGGTTGCAATGGAATGCCTGTGATTGGGGCAGCCTGCGTATGGGACAATACAAGACGCAGGTCAGCCGCCAGTTCAACACGTCGGATCATGCGATTCAGTTCACCGACCGTACTATCGCCTCTGATTACTTCTCGCTTGGACGCAATCAAGGTCTGACTGGATACCTCAAGGACAAGGATGGCTTATGGTCAGCCTCTGCCGCGATATTCAACGGCCTTAGCGATGGCGAAGGAATCAATAAGCCAGGCGTTGATACCGAGCAAACGGGTATCGTCGCGTTGCGCTGGAATCCGATGGGCAAGATGAATGCATTCGAAGAAGGCGACATTGACTACACCGAAGACGCAGCCGTCTCAATTGGTGGTGCATATGCGTATTCCGATGCAACTCAAGAAGCTTACGGTGGAAATATTCGCCAGACCAACATTAGCGTGGACGGAAACCTTAAGTATCAAGGATTCAGCTTTCACGGCGAATACTACGTCGGAGATTTCAATCCCCAAGATACTGATGCCGAGACCGCGCGTCCGCAAGGCTTCTATACTCAGGTTGGTTACTTCCTTGAGCCGAAGAAGTGGGAAATCGCAGCTCGTTACAGCTTGGTTGATTGCGACAATGGGGCCTCAACGCAGGGAATCTGCAAAGGCAACGACAATGTTAATGAGGCCACCATCGGTTTGAACTACTTCTGGTGGAAGCATAACCTGAAGGCCCAGTTGAACTACGACTTCCAAAGCCAAGAGCCTATCGGCGGTGGAAGCGACATCAACACCAGCAAATGGATATTCCAGCTCAGCAGCTTCTTCTAGTCTGAAGACTGTTTGATGGATCTATCTACGAAAGGCGCTCCGCAAGGGGCGCCTTTTTTATTTTACCGCTGGCGTTGGGGTGGGCAGGATGACTCGCTCGCGCTGTTCGGTTTCGCCCTCGAGTTCGTTTATCAGCAGGCTTCCTAAGCGGCTCAGCGCGTGAAGGTGTGTTTCGATTTGGCGCATTGCTTCGGCGAAGCTAAGCAAGTACTGACGCTCGTACTCAGCGCTGTCTCGGTCAGGGGTTGCCACACTCCAGAGCGGGTTTAGAAAGGGATTCTGCGAGTCGAATGAATCCAACTGCCGCAGCCGCTTCTCAATCAGCGCATTGATATCGATCCAAAACTCGAATTCATCTTGCTGAAGTACTGAGCATCCGCGTTTCCACAGAAACACGTTTCGTTCAGTTTCAGCTAAGTACCAAATTGGATTGAAGCAGTCGTGGCGTTGGTCACGCAAAAACCCGCGCGAGGCCAGCTGGGTTTCGACGGTTTTAAGGACATCTGCGAGAACCGCCGCCTGAGGCAGCGTATCGGGGGCTTCAGCGCGGCCTCCTTGTACAAATTTGCACAGCTTAGCACTGAGATTTGCAGAGCGCTCAGAAGTAGTCATCCGATTCGATTACCTTTTTGCTAGCAGAAAGAAAGATCAGTCGAAGTCGCCTGCATGTTTGAGCAAAATCCGAACCAACGGTGCCTAGCTATTCGAGTTTAGGGATATGCAGCGATCGCCGATACCACAGGTAGCAGTGTGTTTAGGTGGGCCAACGGAGTATGTTTCCAGATTCATTCACGAAAGCCGGAGAGCGCGTGTTAGTGGTCGACGATTCTGAGACCAATCGCACCTTGCTGCGCGCGATTCTAAGAACCGGCGGCTATCAAGTCGATGAGCTCCAAAACGGAGGCGAGTGTCTGGAGTACTGCTCGAAAGAGCTGCCGAGCATGATTTTGCTCGATGTCATGATGCCTGAAGTGAATGGCATCGACGCCTGCCGACGCCTGCGAGAACAGCACTCGAAAACAGACTTGCCAATCATTATGGTAACGACGCTGGCGGAAAATTCCGGCTTGGCGCAGAGCTTGGCAGCCGGAGCAAACGATTATGTCGTCAAGCCGATTGATCGTGCGACGCTCCTGGCTCGAATCGAAAATCAGATGGCACTTAGCCATGCGCAGCGCCGTATAGAACATCAGGCGCGCGTGCTCGAGAAGGCGCTGCGAATTCAGAGCGCCATGGGCGATATTTTGCCCGAGGCCATCGTCATACACGATGAAACAGGGAACATCATTTACTCGAATCAAATGTGCCATAGCTTTTGCGGAAATCGATCTGAGATTTCCATCACAGCACTGTTCGACTCGATGTTTGGCGGCAAGTATTCTTCTCAGATGCAGGGCTTTTACAGACGCGCCGCATCTGACCCGGGGTTTGAATTGGCGCATGAACTAAGTCACGAGCAGGAGCCATTCCGTAATGTGCTGCTTCTTACCAAACCAATTCCAATGGAAAATGGAGCCTTGCGCTTATGGGTATGGCGAGACGACTCGGCAACGCGAGCGTTGGAGCGAGCCGTCAATCAGCGCGTGAAGCTGGATACGGTAGGGCTGTTTGCAGCGGGAGTCGCGCATAATTTTAACAACATTATGGGCGGTATTCTGGGGGCTTCCGATGTTTTGGAGCGCCTGTGCGGAGAGAACGAGCGGGTACGTCGCTGCATGGGAGTTATTCGACGAGGCTTGGATTCTGGAATGCGCCTCACGCGCAAAATGAATGCGGCCTACCACAAAGATCTGAAGATTGCCGATGACGCCGATAATGATATCGCATCGGTGCTTGAACAAATTGCAAGTTGCTACGCGGTCACATTGGATGGGCGCATCACCGTTACTCTTAACTGCGAACAGGATATGCCACGGGTCTCGCTTCCGGGCGCATCTTTGGTGGAAGTTTTCGGTAACGTAATTTCCAACTCCATTGAATCAATACCCGGCACGGGGAATATTTTACTCTCGGCGCTTTATCGGAAAGACGCGAAATGCGTTGAGGTCGTTATCTCCGATTCAGGGTGCGGCATGTCGGCTGATACTCTCGAACGTATGTATGAGCCATTTTTCAGCACCAAGAATTTCGATCAATTGAGCGGCGTTAGTGTTGAAGGCCGCGGCTTGGGGATGTGGAACACCTATAATCTTATGCAGGGCTGTGGCGGCTCCATGCAGGTCAGCAGTGAGGTAGGTGTGGGCACCACGATTACCCTTCGCTTTCCCATCGTCGCCGCCGAATAGGCAAGCGCACTCGCCTCAACTATCGCCACGATATCCTTACGTGCTATCAGCCGTTCCCCTTTGCCAGGCCCAGCATGCGGCCGCTCATCCAACTCTCGATTAACGAGGGGCTTTTTTGCTACACTTATAGCCACAATTTTGAATCAGAGGGCGGGGCATGACTGAAGGTAGCGATACGATTTTTTCTAAGATAATTCGCCGTGAAATCCCGGCCCAGATCGTGTTTGAGAACGACAAGGTGCTGGCGTTCCGGGATATCAGTCCGCAGGCGCCTACGCATATTCTGGTAATTCCGAAGCAAGCGCTAAAGGACCTCGCTTCGGCGCAGCCCCAGGATGCAGCGCTGTTGGGAGAGCTCTTGTTAGCGGTGGCTGCCATAGCGCGTAAGGAAGGGCTTGAGGCGGGAGGCTATAGAGTAGTAATAAATAACGGCGCTGGGGCAGGGCAAACCGTGTTCCATTTGCACATGCATATACTGGGCGGTAGAAAGTTTGCCTGGCCGCCCGGGTAATGGAATGATGCGGGCGGTTTAAGCTTACTTTAGGGATAGCGAAAGGGTGTTATGGCAATCATGGAAGAGGAGTGCCTAAAGGTCAGTTCAGAGGGCCTCGTTGCCGAAATCGTAGTTAATCGGCCAAAGAGCCTCAATGCGCTCAATGCTGACGTTCTGCAGTCAATTAACCTGACTATTCCGAAGATTCTAAAGAACGAGCAAATTCGCGCCATCATTATCCGTGGAGAAGGCGAGAAGGCCTTCGTCGCTGGAGCAGACATTCATAGTATGTCGCAGTTAGGCCCTCGTGCGATCGCCGACTATGTCGAGCTTGGTCAGCGCGCCATGCGCTGCATCGAAGCAGCGCGGGTGCCCGTCATTGCCGCGGTTAACGGATATGCATTGGGTGGAGGAATGGAGCTTGCGTTAGCTTGCGACATTATCATTGCATCGAAGGCCGCAAAGTTTGGACAACCGGAAGTCAACCTTGGAATTATTCCCGGGTTTGGTGGTACACAGCGCCTCATTCAGCGCTGCGGACTCGGAGCCGCCCGCCGCTTGATCCTCTCAGGTGAAATCATAAGCGCTGAAGAAGCTTCCCACATAGGCTTGGTCGATAAGCTTGCAGAGCCCGCGGACCTTATCACCGTTGCCCAACAATTCGCCCAAACTATCGCCGCAAAGGCACCGCTGGCGGTGCGTGGCGCGAAGGACGTGTTGCGCGCGTCTCAGGAGCAAAGCTTGCTTTCAGGGCTGCGCCTCGAAGTTGAAAAATTTCTGGAGCTCTTCGGCAGTGTAGATCGAGAAGAGGGCATGAATGCATTCATGCAAAAGCGCGAAGCAAAATTTGTGGGCAAGTGAGGGAAGCCGATGAGTTGGGTAGACGGCTTTGCGTTCGAGCTCAGTGAAGAAGTGCAGATGATTCGCGAGGCGGCGCGCTCCTTCGCCGAAGAGCAAGTCCTGCCGCTGGCCGCAAAGATTGATCAAGAGCACTATTTCCCAAGCGAGCTTGTCCCAAAGATGGGGGCGCTCGGATTCATGGGCGCAACTGTGCCATCGGAGTATGGCGGCGCGGAGCTTTCTCAAATGGCGTACTGCCTTATCGTGGAGGAGCTTGCGGCGGCCTGCGCTTCCACATCGATTATCGTTAGCGCACACAATTCGCTTTGCGTTTCTCCTATTCTTGAATTCGGAAGTGAAGAGCAGAAGAAGACCTATTTGCCCGGATTGGCTTCAGGATCGAAGCTGGGGTGTTTCGCACTTTCGGAGCCCGGCACGGGTAGCGACGCGGCCAGCCTGACGTGCTCAGTCACTCGCAAGGGTGATGAGTACATCGTCAATGGTACCAAAAATTGGATCACCAATGGTCCGGTCGCCGATGTCTGTGTCCTATTCGCGACCCAAGATCCCAAAGCAGGGTACAAGGGCGTGACGGCCTTCGTTCATGATTTGTCGCTGCCTGGAATTACGCGTGGCAAGAAAGAGAATAAACTCGGAATTTGCGGTTCGCCGACCTGCAGCCTTACCTACACCGACGTCAAACTCACGAAAGCCAATCTGCTCGGCGCGGAGCTGAAGGGGTTCAATGTCGCAATGACGACTCTCAACGGCGGCCGCATCGGAGTTGCTTCACAGGCTGTTGGCATCGCTCGAGCCGCACTGCGTGATGCTTTGCAGTATTCGAAAGATCGCAAGACATTTGGAAAACCGATTTGCGAACATCAGTCGATACAGAATTATTTGGCAGACATGATCGTGCGCGTTGATGCGTCGCGCTATCTCACGCTGGCCGCTGCAAAGCGCAAGGATGCCGGCTTGAATTTTATTCGCGAAGCGGCCATGGCCAAACTCTTTGCATCGGAGACCGCCGTAGAGGCTGCCAATAAGGGTGTGCAGATTCACGGTGGATATGGATATGTAAAGGATTTTCCCGCCGAGCGTCATTTGCGTGATGCGAAGATTACCGAGATTTATGAAGGCACAAGCGAGATTCAACGCTTGGTGATTGCCGGCAGTTTGCTCAAGGAGTGATGACGTGAAAAAGACCAGCGGTGCTCCCGTTTCCAAATCGAGTTCATACGCGCAATGGCGCAAAGAGAAGTATCTTGCGCAGAAAGAGCGCCGCAATTCGTTCACGTCGATTAGCTTTCGCCCGCAGCCTGAAGTAGTGACGGCGGAGGGGTTGGGGGACTTCGATGAGCAGGAGAAACTCGGATTCCCAGGTGAATTTCCGTTCACCCGTGGAGTTCAACCCTCAATGTATCGCGGGCGATTTTGGACGATGCGTCAGTTTGCCGGCTTCGGGTCACCCGAAGACACCAATCGTCGCTTCAAGTATTTGCTTGCGCACGGTCAGACCGGTCTATCTACCGCGTTTGATATGCCGAGCCTGATGGGATACGACCCCGATCATCCAAAATCAAAGGGTGAAGTCGGCCGAGAAGGTGTCAGCGTTGCCTGCATCGATGACATGGATCGTTTGTTTGATGGGATCGACCTAGCAGCAGTCACGGTCTCCATGACCATCAACTGCACGGCGCCGGCAGCGATGGCTTTCTATTTTGCATTGGCCCGTCGACGCGGTATTCCCTTTGATAAGTTGGGCGGAACCATTCAGAACGACATGTTCAAAGAGTTCATCGCGCAAAAGGAATGGATTTCGCCTCCTGCGCCCTCGGTGAAGATGGTGTGCGACGTAATCGAGTACTGTTCCAAGCATGCACCGCGCTTTAATCCGGTAAGCATCAGCGGGTATCACATCCGTGAAGCCGGGGCGACGGCGGTGCAAGAATTAGCGTTCACGTTGGCAGACGGACTCGGCTATGTGGATGAGTGCTTGTCGCGCGGGATCTCGATCGATGATTTTGCCCCACGCCTCTCGTTCTTCTTCGATGTGCATAACGACTTCTTCGAAGAGATTGCTAAATTCCGCGCAGCTCGACGCATTTGGGCGCACCTTATGCGTGAACGCTACGGGGCTAAGAATGAGCGATCGATGATGCTGCGTACGCACGCGCAGACCGCTGGTGTTAGTTTGACTGCGCAGCAGCCCCTCAACAACGTAGCCCGCGTCGCGTTGCAGGGCTTGGCTGCCGTGTTGGGAGGCGTACAGTCTCTCCACACGAATTCCATGGATGAAACTCTTTCCTTGCCGACCGAACAGGCGGCAAAGGTGGCTTTGCGAACGCAGCAGATCATCGCAGAAGAGTCTGGAGTGACCAATGTAGTAGATCCGCTCGGAGGATCGTACTACGTGGAGAAACTGACCGATGATATCGAGCGAGAGGCGCTGGAGTATATCCATAAGATCGATGCACTCGGCGGAATGCTCAAGGCTGTCGAGCACGGCTTTCCGCAGAAGGAAATTGCTGAAGCTTCCTACAAGTTCCAGTTGGAGGTGGATTCTAAAGATCGTGCTATCGTCGGTATGAACTCCTACCAAGATGAGCAGACTCAGGAGATCCCAACACTGCATGTCGACTTTGCTGCTGAGAAGAAGCAAATCGATCTGATGAAAGAGTTCAAGCGTAAGCGTGATGCCAACGCATGGAAGAAGGCGATGGAAGAAATTCGCAGCGCCTGCAAAGAGAACCGCAATGTCATGCCTGCATTAATCGAAGGTGTGGATGTGGGAGTGACGCTTGGGGAAATCTCAGATATCTATCGCGAAGTTTTTGGTGTCTACACTGATCCCGGAATGATTTAGGAAGGCTCGTCATGACGAAAGCAGCAAGCAACCCAATTCGAATTCTAATTGCCAAGCCAGGTCTTGATGGTCACGATCGCGGCGCGAAAGTAATTGCGCGCGCTTTGCGTGATGCGGGAATGGAGGTGATTTACACGGGCCTGCATCAGACACCCGAAATGATCGTGCGCAGCGCAATTCAAGAAGACGTGCAGTGCATCGGCATGAGCATTTTGTCGGGTGCGCACATGACGCTTTTCCCCGAAGTGATATCGCTTCTCAAGGAACAGAAAGGCGATGATATTATTGTATTCGGCGGCGGCATTATTCCGAAGGATGACGTGCAAAAATTGAAGACTCTCGGCGTGAAGGAGATCTTTCTTCCGGGGACGAGCACCACCGAAGTAGTCGAGTGGATTCGCGCGAACGTGCCGGCGCGATCCTAAAGCGCCAGATCCGTACATTCAAGAAAACGTAGTTGGATTTCCATTTTGATGGTGTTATATACCGAAGCATTCGTTGCTCTCGGGTGGGAGATCTTTGCGAAGTTTTGCTTCGCACGACGAATGGCCCGATGCTTGCATGATGAGTCAACCGTGCTGGTTGATTCTGAAGGGGGTTTTCGCAAGAGCGGGTGATCTTTGGAGTCAGCAGCATGGGTATCAGCATGTCTATGCTCTGGCATTTTAAATGTGGAGTGAATACAGACCATGGCATCAACAATTAGAGCTAAAGTAGACACTGAACTGACCCGCCGCGTCGGCAAATGGTTCACCGTCCGAGAAATTCAAGAAAAATTAAGAATAAATCCAGCTACCTTGAAGCCTTTGCTGATGAAGTACGCGCGTGAGAATTTGCTCCGCCGCCGTCACGTGAAGGGCACGGCTCGCTCGGTGCAATTCTCGCCGGCCGCTAATAGCCGTTCTTCATTCGAGGCCTTAATCAGCCGTAATATGCCATACCGCAATTTTAGTCCGACCTCCGTCATCTTCGGCGGAAAGCGTTCGATCAAGGCGCCTACGCGCAGTTCTAAGGCTCGTCGGGCCGCTGTCAGAACGTTCACGAAGCGCTCTCGATAGAAAGAAAGGGCTAAAAACCCTCGGAAACAACCCACCAATGCCATGAGTATTGGTGGGTTGTTTTTTTATCTAAGCCTGTCTGAGACTTGCTCTTTTTGAGCAATTCCAAATTTTGTTCGATTGTGAGGAGGGCTGACCTGGCGCTATACTCTGCCCATGTCGGATGCAGCACCCTCAAGATTTTGGACGTATTTGTTCGTAGTGACGTTCTCGGCTATTATCGTCGCGCTCGGTGCTCATGAGCTGCACGGCCATTTTTTGCGACGCGGTGCTCAACAGGTCAACGTAAAAGAGCTCGTGCGCGAGCTTAAGGGCGATCCCGCTGATATGCGCGCCAGCATGGCCCGTAAGGAAGTGCCACCCGAGTCTGAAGCTCAACAAGAAAATGGCGAACATGCAGAAAATCCAAAATTCAAAGATTTCAGCAGTATCATCGAGAAAATCGCTCCGTAGCCTCGGCGCCGCAGTTCTCCTAAGGAGTGCCTGCGCTGTGTTGCTTCTCTCGTCATTAAGCGGGTGCTTCTTGGCTCCGGCGATAGATTCTTTTAACAAATTAGGCGTCACCGAATCAGACCGCCAAGCGCTTCTCGAAGATCGCTTTCGTAAGTTCAGCGATGCGCTGTACTGGGGTGCTCCCGGGGAGGCCATTACCTTCGTGACTCCGGAGAGTCGCGGAGACCTCGAGCCGGAGTTCCGTAGAATCCGCAAGCAAGAAAAAATTGTCGATAGTCGCATCGAGTCCGTGGGGTTCTCTGATAACTCTTTCACCGCAACGATTGAAGTTTTGCAGAAATACTATCGTGTTCCGTACTACGTCGTGAATGAGCGCACCGAGTCTCAGGAATGGAAGTTCCACATCAACGGCGGGTGGCTGCTCGTCAGCACCAAAGAAGTGAAAGACGGATAGAGATGATCCCTGGCCGCGCCGCTTCGATTCGCTTTGCTATGGTGGTGTGTGCTTGTCTCAGCCTTTCTGCTTGCAGTAGGAAGGTGACTGCTCCTGCCGCTACCGATCTCAATGCCGGCGTCAAAGCCGAGAATAGTTCTCAACCCGCTTCACCCTTTACGCTCGAGATCGTCGAAGATCTTAATGACGGATCTAACTTGCACATTCATGGGCGAGTGCAAACTGCTGCCGAATGGCCGGCTGAGGATGTCGTAGTGCGACTCTCAGGAATGAAGGCGGGGGAGTCGCATCAGGTTAGCTTTTTCCCTCTCAATAAGTTGCAACAACGCCAGGCCGATGCGAAAACCACCAATCGTTTAGTGCCCGGAACCCCCTTCGATTTTTATCTATCAGCGCCTTCCAGCGAGCTGACGGATTATCAAGTGGAGTTGCTGTGGGGCAAGGAAGCCAAAGGTGTTTCTGCGACGGAACCGCCGGTCGATCCGACTCAAGCGCAGGGGTTACTGTTGCAGGCACTTTCAATTCAACGTGTCATTCCTCACTGCGCAGTCGAGCCTTGTCCATCTACCTATCGCCTGAGCGGCAGTTTCCTTAATAACTCCGCAACCACGGTGCAGGATGCGCAGCTTGGCGTGGGTTTTGTATGGGTT
>JAFLCA010000048.1:5000-21499 GCA_017302875.1 Deltaproteobacteria bacterium | reverse complement strand
TGACCCCTTTTGCTCGCTATGCGAGCGTTTCGGGCACGCCAGTTTAGTTTCATTTTGTCTCGTATTTGGTTCGTGCCCGGAAGGGGGTCGAACCGAAAGAAACAGTGACCCCTTTTGCTCTCCTGTGCAGGCGCTTCGGAAGGACGGTCAAAATTTTCTACGATAATTCAGACGAAATTTGGATCGAGAGGCCCTCGGAATAGTATCCAACCTTGCCGCCGTATTTAAATGGGTTAGTTTCGCCGGGCTCGGTTGAATTGAGTGCTTATTTTAGGTCCTGGGGCACATTGCAATGGGGGACACTGTAGCATTCACAACACTCTGCAAATCTGCGACAGTTGGAATCTTTTCGCATGCGCCATCAGTAAGCCCAATTGAATAGCTTTCTTCTACGGCCATCATAAGCTCGACGATATCTAACGAGTCGGCTCCTAGGTCATCCACTAAGCTTGCCGTCGGAGTGACCTCACTTGATTCCACGTTGAAATTTTCGACAATAATTGAGACGAGGGTCGGATCGAGAGGGAGTGCCGAGACGGGTACTGGGAAACTTATCAAGCAAGCCGCAGCGCAACTTAACACTAGCCTCTTTTTCATTGTGTTAAACCCTCCAGATTCTTTCGTTCTTCAAATTTTAAGGACTAAACTAGAAATGGTACGCAAGCTTAACTTCGTGATTTTCTTGTCTTCCCAAAAACGTAACGGTACCAATACTTGCCCTTTTTCCTAAACCACTCTTTGTTTTTGGGGGTACAAAAGCTTCTGAGGCATTTCATATCGAGGCCGTATCGCATGAGTAGGGCAGTCAGATCTGCCAAGCTGTCGTCATCGATCGGGGATTCTAGCGTCAACTCTAGGCCGCCCTTCTTCCTCTCCACATATTTGATTGCTCGAATTCCCTCTAACCAACGAAAAAAATTCTTTTCGTCTTGATAGGCATAGAACAATCTCGGTTCTGGAATAATCTTTTTTATTCTCATCTATCTCCCGAATAAATCGTCAATTGACCCTCCCGGATTTACGTTCACCCTACCGCCACCTGGTAATTGCACGTCCTAACGGGGTCCTCCGTGAGCGACCCCTTTACTGGGTCTTGTCCGACGCCACGCTTCGCCATGATAAGCTCGTCGATGTCTAAGGAGTCTGTTTTTAGGTTCTCGACCAAACTTGCTACCGGAGTGACTTGGTTGGGCTCCAAGTTAAAATTCTCGACGATAATTGAGACGAGGGTGAGATTGAGGGGAAGTGCTGAAGCTGGTAATGGCAAGGTTATGAAGCAGGCTGCGGAAAGGCTAAATGCAAAATGCTTCTTTTTCATCTCTTCTATCTTTCTTTTTTTTTGGTCAATTTTCGTTTCTTTTTGGCTGAAGTAGACGTCCTAGTTTGTATAAATCGATTAATCATTTCTTCTTCACGTTTCGTGGGATAAAATACACGCTTTTCGTCGAGCCCATAGAAGATAGTTCCGTGAATTCCACGTGCTGACTTTTTGTTGATTCGTCGTTTCCAAAGTCTTTGGGTGATGGCCTTAGCCTGAACGGTCCCGACTCTTTTAACAAAGTCCTCGGCAAACTCGATATCGGTTCCATTTGGAAAAAGTTTTAAAAAGTCTGCGTCTGAGCATTCAAAAATGTCGTAAGTACAGTTAATCGCTCCATCTATCACTTGAATATTTCTCAACGTCTTTTTTCTCCAGGATAAACTTTCTCATGAAAGCCTAGCTTTCCATTCCTCCCCGGAATCCGAGCATCCCAATGAGGGGCGCCATGTGCTTTGACAGGACGAGATCCGGTTGCGCACCAAAACCGTTGCGCCCTCGGAATAGTATCCAACCTTGCCGCCGTTTTAAATGGGTTAGTTTCGCCGGGCTCGGTTGAATTGAGTGCTTATTTAGGCTCTGGGGCACACTGCGATAGGAGAGACAGTTGCATTCACCACACTCTGCAAATCCGCGACAGTGCGAATCTTTTCGCATGCACCATCAGTAAGCCCAATTGAATAGTTTTCCTCGACAGCCATCATAAGCTCGACGATATCTAAGGAGTCGGCTCCTAGGTCATCGACTAAGCTTGCTGTCGGAGTGACTTCGCTTGATTCAACGTTGAAATTTTCGACGATAATGGAGACGAGAGTTGGATCGAGAGGGAGTGCTGAAACTGGCAGTGGAACGCTTAGTAAGTAGGCTGCGGCGCAGCTCAGGATTAAATTGTTTTTGGGAGACATATAAAACTCCGGTTCAAAGGAAATTAGTCTGCATGACTAGTCCAAGGAAAAATTTACCTTAGAGGCATTGCCCTTGTCTAAGGCCTGTCAAAATTTGCTACAAAAAATCATATAATTCTTCATTGGTAAGCTCACGAACCTTCTGATCGCTACTCTTTATAAATCCCTTGGCAGACATTCTGCCAATTCCAAGAAAATTACGTTCATATATCTGAACAACAATACGCACTGAGTTGGCATCGATTGTGTCGCACCAAACTGTTATGATGGAGTTTTCGATGTTCTTTGACCGTGAGCTCTCGTGTTTAGATAGCTCATCGAAGTTAGTTTCCTTAAGTTCTAACAACCATTGTTCCGCAGCATTGCCAACGCTCTCCTTCAGTTTGGACATAAGCTCTTCTCCCTAACGATCAAATGGACGAATTCGTAAATCAATGTGGCGTCGTCGCTGCCACCATGCTGGCAAGTTTGGACGATCAGGACCAATGGCAATCCTCGGAACATTTGTCCCGGCCCGTAGGCCTCCATTGGCCGGCATCCGACCGGGACCCACTCTCAAATATCGATTTGAATTGATGAATCGAAATTTCTTCAAGTAACTTACTCGACCCAGCGCACGACCTGCCAGGCCACCACAAAGTCCCCCTAAAACTACTTCTCCTGCAACATCGCCAAGTCTTGCCGCAGGAGTGTCTGAAACAATAGGAAAATCTGACTCGCCGTTTAGGAATTCTCCAAGATATCGCCGTGGAATTTCGACGTAACCCCCAGTTACTCCCTCCCCGAGATTAACCAGCATATCAACCATCCATTCAATAGGTCCCAGCCCGCTCGGATCTATATACCTTACAGGCCTTCCTCCAACATACTCATACAGATGTACCCCACCTTCATACCGAATCGGATCTCTACTAATCCACCTCCTCAAGTTCGGCGAATACCACCTAGCTCCAGCAAGAATTAGGCCTGCTCCGCCCTCGGAATAGTATCCAACCTTGCCGCCGTATTTAAATGGGTTAGTTTCGCCGGGCTCGCTTGAGCAAAACGGATTTCCATACGCATCATAGGAGTAGGTGGAAATAACCTGCCCAGCTATATTTGTTATAGCTCGCGTCTCTCCTTGTGCTCCAAAATGATACCATTCGGTGACAGAATCTCTTAGGTTTCGTCTTGATACGAGGCCGTCGGCCCCCCAAGTGTACGCAAATTTTGCGCCTCCGGTATTCTCTATTTCTCCAAGCAAAAGGTCTCCGGAGGAGATAAAAAATTTCTTCTGTCCGCTGCCAACTTGAGACCAAACTCTGTGTCCGAAGTAGTCATAACCGTGACTGTGGGTGATGCCGCTTGTTGTCTGCGAGGTGAGTTTGCTTCGTGCTTCCCATGAAAGAGTCGTCGACGAGATGCCCGCGCCGCTTACTGAGGTAATATTTCCATCTAGGTCGTGCGCAATACTGCCTGAAGTGAGAGATGAGATTTTATTCGCTTCGTCATAGCTAGCAAAAGTGCTGCTGTTGAGTGAGGTCAGATTGCCTACGGTATTACTTCCTGAGTCGTAAGGATCGGATTTTGAATTGCCTAGACTTAGAGGTGAATCAAGAAAAGTCGAAGCGTCTCTCCAGCGCCCCTGTCATTACTTCAGGCACGAGCCTTCGCAATGACCGATGTGGGAGTATTGGGCAAAGATAGTTGGCTTCTTACCATAGCAAACTCAAAGAGCTGATTCCGACAGTCGTGTTAAAAGCCGCAGCACGCTTTCGCCGCAAAACGCGAAAAGGTTAGAACCCAGTCCCGCAGTTCCCGTTTCACATATAATTGAATTATAGACAGGAACAATAGTTGCAGGCCACCTCTGGCCGCTAGTTTACCGCCAACTTATTGCGGGTTTGAATCAGTGCTGCGAGTTACACCTAAGCGATTCTTCGTACTTTCCCTCCTGATCTCTTGCATCACCGTGTGCGGTGTCGCCACTTTTGCTCAGGCGCAACTTGTCGTCCCCGCAGTCGATCTCGAGCCGCGTCTGCGCTCCGTAGAGCTTTGTCCAGATAATGAAGTGGTAGTCTCCCTTCAGGGGCAGGGGCCCGGTGGCTTGCGAGCGCTGAATTATCGCAATGGGTCATGGGTCGAACGTACGATTGCCGATCTGCCCGTGCGTGCAGAGTCGATTGATATCGGTTCAATCAAACCCGGAAAAAATTCTTTGGTGGCTGGATTGTCCGCGCCATATCCTGGCAGTGCCGGTTCCGTTCGAATCTTCACTTACAATAAAAATAGCGCTGTTTGGGATCAGGAGGCTCTCGGCTCAGATATTCTTGGCAATGTGGAAGCCATCGCCATTGGTGATGTGGACCGGGATGGGCAAGCTGAAGTTATCGCCGGCATCGAGGGTTGGCAGTGGGAAACTCGCGTGCGCGCCTATCGATACAATAGGACAAATAACAGCTGGTCCTATGAAGCGATTTCCCCACCGAGCTACCAGAACGAAGTCCAGTATGTGGACGTCGTAAATCTGTATGGGAATGGGCAGCCATACGTTTTGATTCTGACGAGTAATTGGCATTTCACTCCAGCGCTCTCTGAGCTACGCGCGTATAAGCGCGTGAACGGAGTTTGGACTTCAGAGCTTTTGGCAGCGAATATCGGAGGCTTTGCTAGCGCAGAGCGCTTAGCCGTGGCCAATCTAGATTCCGATCCGGAATTGGAGATTATCGTCGGCATGCATAGTGGGTACCTCGGCATGCCTGGCGCACTTTACATGGTCGACTATAACGGATCGAGTTGGAATCCGATTGAAATGAATACGACGCTGGGCGTTGTTGATGGTCTAGGAACCGGATACCTCAGTGGCAGCTCTACGCCGGATATTATCGTTGGTACTGATAAGAAAGTTCTCTTGTATTCGAAATTGCAGGGCAGCTGGACTCCGCGCGTACTTCAGGAACCGCTCAATGCTACGTTAGCTTGGGACGCCGACATTGGAACAATTGAAGGCTTGGGAGCTCTCGGCCTCGTGCCGTTGGATTCGCGCTTGATGATGTATCGAAAAGGCAGTGGATCGGTGATGACAACTGCCACCATTCGCACCATGCCACGCAACATCGATTCCGCTCAAATCGGAGATGTCGATCAACTTCAGTATGCTTGTTCTTTCAAGAAGAGCCTACAGCTTGGCGACCTCAGCGGTGCTGCTGTAGACTCCGTCGACACACTCTCGAACCCGCTCCTGCTCGACCTAAACTGGTAACATCCGAGCTGCGAGCCCGTGCGCGTCCGCAATAATCGCTTCGAGCGAAGGAGCAACAAACAGCACCGGCTGAAGCGTGGTTGGATCAAAGGGAGTATTTAAAACCTCCTCCAGATCGAAGCGCCTAATTTCGGCCTTGCCGTCGCAAGCGTGTTGCATTTCTCCAATGGACGAGAGAATCCCCGCGCCGAGAACTTTTTGCCGATCGCCCTCATCAAGTAAGCCGAACTCCACCGTGAACCAGTAAAAGCGAACTAAGCGCTCAAGATTCTCAGGGCTGGCGGTACGCGCGATCGTGCCAATCAGACGTATCAGCTCGACATATTTTGAGTCCATGAGCGGAGGCACGTGTCCGATTACATCGTGGATGATATCGGGCTCAGGCGTGTACTCGGGTTGCCGCGCGTGTCTAAGAAAGAGCGTGCAGGGCATGATTCGCTCAGCCCAGTAGCTGAAGTAGCTCTTGCCGTGCAGCAATCCTTCGGCGGGGACCAAGCGAATTCCCGTGCGTGGGTAAAGTAGTCTTTCGAGAGTGGGAAGTTGCGGAATCTCGCTGCGACTCAGCCCGAGAAGTTTCTTGCCGGTCAGAAAAATACCCGCCGCATGAGAGTCGTGCAAAGTGGAAAGTCGGTCATAGAGCGCGCTCCAAAGATTGGACTCCTCTTCCGTATAGGGAACGCATGGCGAGGGAAGCTTTCGCAATCTTAAGTCACGCGCGAAATAGAAGAACATTTTCCGGCGCCGTACATATTCTGCATCGTGCAAGCCGGGGTGGTTAGAGCTGAGGCAAAGATCTTCACTTTCGGTGAGTGGCGCATTTATTTCCGCCATTGAGTCCATACTACGTATCCTTAGGTAACGCTGATTTGTCGCGAAGCATCGCGCTAAAAAACTGAGAGAAAAGGGGCTATGAGATTAAGACGATTTTTTCCACTCTTTAGAGTGGATAGTAGGAGCGGTAGGTAGGAGATGCAAAAGAAAGCATGTGCCTACGGTAGCAGGGAATTCGAACCAAAGCAATTTCAGATTTGCCGGTGCCTCATTTCAAAAAATCTTGAGCGTCATCCCCGGGGGCAGGTGCGACACACCTACTTCAAGCTGGCAGTGAACTTCTCTTCTAGTACTTTGCGCCGAAACGAGAAAATATGATTTAGCTGGCGCTTTACGAAGAGCAGGTACGCCACGTGTCCGAAGGGACCAAAGGGCATGCCGAAGTTAATTCTATCCGACATTTCGACGCCTCCCTCTACCTCGCGCAGCTCGTGCTCATGATGCCAGTAGCGATAGGGGCCGCAGAGTTGCCGATCCACAAAGTAATAAGGGGCGCGCATATGCGCTATTTCCGATACCCATGTCATGGGAATTCCAAGCATTGGAGTGATTCGATAGGTGATGATTAGCCCTTCATACATTTCGGACGGGACTTTTGAGGCGATTTGAAACCCCAGCTCAGGCGGCGTGATGGTGGAAAGATTTTTCGGATCCGATAGAAAGCGCCAAGCTTGGTCGAGGGAAATGGGGAGAGTCTGAGTTTGTTCAATCGTGGGCATGTTCATTCCTAGGAGATAGTATGTCAAAGACGCACAAACCCAGCGCCACAGCCCAAGCAGTATCTACGACGGCAAGCGAAAGTGCTGGCGCGGTTGGAATCTTTCCCAAGATCCAGCAGGTCAACGTAAAGATTGGAAGTAGTATCTGAGCGGCTAAGCCGATCGCGATAAAGGCGACATATTTCTTCGGTGCTTTGGCGCAAACCAGAAAAACGAATCCGAAAATAGCGGTCATTAGTCCGGCAAGTTGAACGAGCCAGGGATAGTTGGGTGGGGGGATCTGTGAAAGCTCGAAGATGGCAGTCGGCTGCACAAGCAGCCATATTCCGGACAGGACATAGTAGCCAAAGCAGCCCAGCAGGGTTTTGCTTATCCAAGTCGGTCTAGATTCATTCATGGCTTTTAGATTCGCATCTGTATTCATTCCTTACTCCCGGCCCTTTGAATAGAGCACCTGGTAAAGCTGCACCCCGCCAATACGGAACAACGCTGCGCAAGAATTTAGGTAGAACGACCAGCGCCGTTTGAACTGCATGCTGTACTTGCTTTCCAACCGGCTCCAGCCGCGTTCAAAATTTTCAGACCAGGCCAGCAAGGTCCTGTCGTATGAAGAACCAAACTCTTCTATGTGCCGCACGATCAATTTGCTGTGGTTGACCGTCGTGAGTTCAGTGATCGTAGGTAAATAGCCATTCGGGAAGATGTTCTTCTCAATCCATACAAAGAACTCGTCGAGCGAAACCGGTGAAGTGCGCGATATGGTGTCAGCGCTGATCGCCTGTACCAAAAAGTGTCCTTGCGGACGCAGGCAGTTAGCCGCCCATGCATAGAACTGCTTCATGTTCTTCCTGCCGACTGCCTCGATCATTTCGAGCGAGACGATGCGGTCGTACGAACCGCGATGCTGGCGATAATCTTGCAGCAGAATCTGTACCGGCAAATTTTGGCAGCGGCGCTCTGCAAAGGCAGATTGTTCCTTCGAGACCGTTAGTCCAACGACGGAGACTCCGTGCCGCCGAGCTGCGTACTCTGCAAAATTTCCCCAGCCACAACCAACGTCGAGAACTCGCATACCAGGACGCAGATCCAGTTTATCGCAGGCTAACTTCAACTTCGCTTCTTGAGCTTCCTGTAAATTCTGGGCTTCTTTCCAGTAGCCACACGTGTAGGTCATGCTGCGGTCAAGCATGACTTCGAACAAATCGTTGCCGAGGTCATAGTGTCCTTCAGCAATCTCAAACGCGCGCCGTTCTGACTGAAGATTAAAGAGGAAATGTGGAAGTACGGCTCGCAGCATCTCCCAGCGTAAGGATTCACGCTTGCGTCGGGGTCGGCTGAAGATTGAGAACATCAATTCATCGAGCTGCGGCGTAATCCACTCGCCTTCCTCGAATGTTTTTCCAACCGCGCCAATACCTCCTCTCTCGAATGCCAGGATTGCCGCCTGCGGTATTCGAGTCTCGGTCGTGTTTGTGCTGAGGGTAGGGGGCTCAACTTCTGTTCGTGCAGCTTGTTCAGCGTATGCCATCGTAATCCTCCATACTCATACTTCTATTTTCCTTCCGCCCGTCGCAGTCGAGCAGGGATCGAGAGAACCCAAAGCCTTGCTCTGTGCAGCCAGTTTGGATTTGATCGAAAAGTGTTGTGGTGGCAGGCGCTCGGTTTCGGAGCGATCTCCGCAGAGCGTAGAAAGTAAAGAACGAATGCCTGACAATGAATTCTCAGCATCGCCAAGGTGCTGACGAGAGGGCGTGTGGCGACCGACCATAGCAGCGCCGGAGTTGAGAACGGCGAGCCCTTGCCCCAGAAGCGAGCAGCGAAGCGTACCCGACCTTTCTGGGTAAGCGAAAGGTGAAGATCCAGAGAGTTGTGATACGGGGCGACCGAGATCTCGTAGTCGCCTTCAACTTCGAGAAACGGGGAGACATAAAATTCTTTAGGAAATCCGAAGGTCGAGCGACCATCTTGAGCTCTTGAGAGAAGTCGAGAGCAATAGAGGTGTGACTCGCCGAATGTATTTTGAACCTCGCACACCAAGGCATCGACGCGGCAGTTTGAATCGAGAATAAAATAGAAATTGACCGGATTAAACACGTATCCGAAGAACTTCGGCATGGTGATGAGGATGATTTTTGAGTCAGGCGGAATCGCCAACTGAGCCTTCGTCTTTTCTATCAGACGCGACTTGAGCGATTCAGTACCGCCGCCCAAATAGTCGTGCTCAAGAAATGAGTAGATTCCGCAGCGATTGACTCCAAAGAGGGGATAGAATCTCTTTAGGCTCGCCACCTCATCCAGATCAATCGCGAACGACAGCGCAGGATAGGTAAAGCTATGGCTCTTCGGTAGTGAGCGACTGTGCCAAATCTTTCCGGAAATTATGTGCGAGTTCATAATTCCATTCCAAATTGTTTTGTCACGCTGAGGGCAGAGCTTACGGCGTCTTCATGAAAGCCATAGCCCAAATAGCTGCCGCAGAAGTACGTAGCTCTCGCCCCGCTGAGAGATCGAAGTCGTTCCTGCGTGATCACAGAGCGAGCGTTATACTGTGGATGAGTGTAGGTGGTGCGGTAGATAATTTTAGCAGGATCGATTGCGGAATCTCGGTTCAGGGTAACTATATAGTCGGAATGCGACTCAAGACTTTGCAATCTGTTCATGTAGTACGACACGGTGACAGCTGAATTCGCAGTGGCCTCTTTGTCGCGTCGGTAATTCCACGCGCTCCAAAGAGCGCGCTTGGGCGGCAATACGCTGGAGTCCGTGTGGAGGACAATGCTATTGCTTTGGTATTTCCAAGCACCTAGCAGCGCTTGTTCCTGTTCACTGGGATCTTCGAGCAGCGCAAGAGCCTCATCGGCGTGCGTAGCGATGACTACCGCATCATACTCTTGAACTTCCCCTGACTTCATTCGAATTAGGGCGCTACGCTCGCGACGCTGAATTCCTTTGATGGCACAGTCGAGAAGCACCTTCCCCTTAAACTCACGCTGAAACGCTTTTACGTAGCTGTGACTGCCGCCTTTCACGACTTGCCACTGCGGAATGGTGTTCAGCTCGAGCATGCCGTGGTTTTTGAAGAAAGTTAAAAAGGTGGAAAGAGGAATCTCCAGTGCCGCCTGATCCGGACTTGACCAGATGGCTGCGGCAAGTGGGGCAATATACGTTTCCGTAAAAAAGTGGCTGAATCCCTCCGTGGCCAGATACTCCCCCAGGGATCTTTCAGGCGCGCTGTCCTTTGCTAGTTCCTGCAGTGCTTGCCGATTGAATTTACGTTGCTCCCACAGCATTCGTAGGAAACTCGGGCTTAAGAGATTTGCCGGATAGCGGAGGAAGTCCCTTATCGTTGGGCCGCTATACCCGAAAGCTGTCGCGTCGCAGTAGAAACTAAAACTCATGTCCGAGTTCTGCCGCTGTATGCCGAGCTGATCGAGAAACTTGTAGAAATTTGGATAGTTTCTAGCGTTACAGACGATGAAGCCCGTATCTACACACAACCCAGCATCGTTGCCGTCCCGAATGGTAATGGTGTTGGTGTGGCCTCCCAGATATTGATTCTTCTCCAGAAGGGTAACGTCGTGGCGACGGCCCAGAACATAGGCAGCCACGATCCCAGCGACGCCAGCGCCGACCACGGCAATTTTCTTTCGACCTACATGCTCTTCCATATACTCCGCACGATCGGTCGATAGATGAAGTCAGGAAGCAGCTGAGAAATTTTCATGATCCACTTAAAAACACTCGGGAAAGCAATCTCCAACTTTTGCCTCTCCATCCCATCGCAAATAGTTGCCGCTGCTTCGCGAGCGTCGATCAGGAAGGGCATGCGGAAGTCGTTCTTGTCAGTCAGGGGAGTCTTCACGAAGCCCGGATTTACAATCGAGACTGCGATGCCATGCTCTGCTAAGTGGAAACGCAGGCTTTCGAGAAAATGGATCGCAGCGGCTTTGCTTGCCCCGTATGCAGCCGCTCGCGGCAATGCTCGGTATCCAGCCATGCTGGCGACGCCGACAATATATCCCCCGCGCCTTGCGATCATCGCCGGGACAACAGACTCAATAGTATGCAGTAGTCCTCCGTAGTTTAGTTGCATTAGGCCGAGGTATTCGGCGCTATCAAACTTTTCGGGGACGGAGAAGATGTGAGTGCCAGCGTTTGCGATTACGATATCGATAGTACCGAGAGTTTTCGTTACGAGATTCGCTGTCGCTTTAGTTTGCTCTATGTCGAGTACGTCACACGGGGCAACTAATACTCGAGCGCCAGACTTGGTGAGATCGCTGCTTATTCGCTCGAGGGCTTCTCGGTTGCGCGCGCTCAGAGCGAGAATTGCACCGCGTCTACCAAGCTCGAACGCCAGGGCTTCGCCGATGCCGCTGCTGGCGCCCGTTAGCCAAATAACTTTATCCTTGAGTGAGATCACTTAAACTCCTTGCGTGGGGAAAGCGGCCTACATAGTCGCAGAGCCGGACAATAATTCCTGCACTGAAAGTCCAAGAGCAGAGGCAACTTGGACAAGCACTCCGATAGTTGCATTGTGCTTACCGTTCTCTAAGCCACTTACGTAAGCGCGATCGAGGCGTGCTTGCCTTGAGAGTTCGGCTTGGCTGAGCGACTGTTTGCTACGTTCCGAGCGAATTCGCGCGCCGATTTGGCGAGCTACTTCCTCTAATGTCTGTGCCGCTGCCGTTCGGCCGACGAGACGACGAGCCTCCGTTAGCGCTTGCTGCGCATCTGCTGGGTAAGCGTCGGCTTGTGGCGAGCTGCTGCGCTTTTGGAACTCCGCGGCAGCACGTCCGCCCAACAAAATTTTGGGGGCGTGTGGAAGGCGGCGCAACTTTGCGATCAACTCTCCCACCTCCTTTAGGTGGGTAGCGGAGGAGACGCTGATTCCGACAACCTCGACCCTGTGCTCACGCGCAAAACTCACAATCTCACTGGCAGGTGTATTGTTTCCGAGGAAGCTCACCTTCCAGCCGTCCATTATGAAAAAATCGGCGACCATTCTTGGCCCCAGGGTATGGAGGTCTCCCGGCAAAGCTGCGAAGAGCGCGCTATGTCCATTCGCAGGTGCTTCCGCGAGAGTGCAGCGCAAGGCCGAAAGCTCGGAAGAGATGGCTTCAGTGGCAACATGCTCCTGCGCGATTGAAATTTCTCCTTTGGCCCACGCCGTTCCGAGCGACTGTAAGGTAGGCACGAGAACTTGCAGATATATTTCCTTAGCGCTGTTCTTCTTGAGCGCAGATCCAAGAATTGCGTGCACTTCATCTTGCTGACCTTGTAGCGCAGCAGTGAGCAGGATCGCGCGAGTCGTCTGAAAATTCTGTTCACGAGGCGACGACTCTGGCGAAGGTGGCTTGAGTGATGATTTCTTCATGTTGAGTATATGCAACAAGTAGTTACAGCTATGTTATGTTTGTACCACTAGAGCGAGAGGGAGGGCAATGCGGAGCGCCCGGCGCTATGTCCGGGCGCAGTGTCCTGCAGCGGTAAAAAGCCCTATTTTTGCGGGTTTAACGCGGCGCCGGAGTGGCGGTCTGGATGACTAACTTAGCAGCTCGCTCGTAGGCCTGAGTAGTTCCAGCGAATGCCGGGTTCTCGTCGTAGTCGCGCAATGACTCCACGATCTCTTTGTAGTCATCTTGCAAAACTTTTCCGCGAGGGGATCCGTCTAGTAACGGCTCCAGCGCAGTAACGATCATGTCCGGTTGAACGTAATGTGAAATGAGTTCAACGACAGTGTGCGGACGAAGAATATTCGGAAGCGTAAACTCTTTCAGCTTCACAAACGATCGAACAAAGATCTCTGAGAACTTCGATCCAATATAAAAGGTTACCACAGGTAGTCCGACGAACACGGCTTGCAAGTTAGACGTACCTGACTTCAGCAGTCCGGCATCGGCCACTCGCATCAAATCGAGAGCCTGTCCGGGAATGATCGTGACCCTCGCGTCCGGCGAGATTCGAGAGCGGAGCTTCGCAATGTCGATCGATGGAGCAACCGCAATTACGCACTGCAGATCGGGCCGACGGTTTTGGAGAATATGCACGGCTTTTAGCGCAGGTTCGAGATGTTTCTCGATTTCAAACCAGCGACTGCCTGGTAAGAGCGCGAGCATTTGCTTGCGCGGATCGAGGGCGTGGGTGGCGCAGAATTCCTCGCGCAGTTCTTGGCGCGACTCCGCCGAGCGCAGCGTTTCAACAAATGGATGACCAACGAAGGTGGCGTGCTGATATCCATGAGCAAGAAAAAAATCGCGCTCGAAAGGGAAAATCAGTCCGACCGAATCTACATATTTCTTAAATAACTCAACGCGTCCGGAGCGCCATGCCCACATTTTCGGCGGAATGAAATAGAAAACCTTAATGCCCAAGCGTTTCGCAAACTTCGCGAGTCGCAGATTGAAGTCCGGATAATCAACAAGCACGAGCACGTCGGGGCGCCACGATGAGATCAGATCTTTCATTGTGTTTAGCGCCGAAAAGATTTTGCGGATGGATCTAACAACCAGCGCAAAGCCCATAATCGAGCCCGATTTCTCGCAATCCAGTACCGTATCAACGCCCGCCGCGCGTAGATTTCTTCCGCCCATACCACGCACTTCGGCGCTAGGACTGAGGAGTTTTAGTGCGGAAATGAGCGCTGCTCCGTGCTCGTCTCCCGAGAGCTCGCCAGCAGAAATTACTATTCGAAAGGGACGCGCGGACATGGATTAATGTCAGTAAAATCAAGGAATTGGCGCGCCAAGCCTAAGATCGACGCGCCATCAGGTTGACTGTAGTGGGGAAGGCAGATAGCCGCAACTGGGTCTAATAGCGAACTGGTAATATGCTGAGCCCGTCAAAGGCCGTTATAAAAAAATCCTTATAACGATCTCGAATTTGTAACTTTTTTGTCTTTGCCGTGTTGACAGTTTTCCATCGCCTGATCTACTATCAACGTCCTCTCGCGAGGGAAGTATCCTTAGCAAATTCACCAAATTGTGTGATTAAGGCGTACCGGTGCAGAAGTTAATGTCCGGCGCTTGACTTTGCTTAGCGGATCCTTTCTTATCGGGGGCCGGTTTCTCCTTCAGATTTCCGATCGTAAGAAGCTGAAGGTTGATCTCGTGCTGATTAGCTTCGCAAGAAGTTGAAAGGCGAAAACAATTTGGTGATGGGTAGAAGCTACAGCTAGATTAATTCGAGCAAAGTGATTCGATTGATTGCAGAGATTTTTTCAACAATTCCAAAAGATTTGTTGGGCTTTGATAGTGTGCTGGGTTTATTAAATTTCGGGTTCTGTTCGTAAGAACAGTTCCTATCGATGCGCTGCTAAGTTCAGATCGAAAGATTTGAAACGTGCATCATCGATATAAACGTAGCAGATATTATTCAATTCGAGAGTTTGATTCTGGCTCAGAATGAACGCTGGCGGAGTGCTTAAGACATGCAAGTCGTACGAGAAAGTCCCGCAAGGGATGAGTAAAGTGGCGGACGGGTGAGTAATACTTAGGTAATGTACCATATCGCTGGGGATAACTAGGCGAAAGCTTAGCTAATACCGAATGATCCTGAGAGAACTGCGGTTTTCTTTGGTAAAGCCGTAAGGCGCGATATGCACAGCTTAAGTCTCATTAACTAGTTGGTAGGGTAATGGCCTACCAAGGTTTCGATGAGTAGCTGGTCTGAGAGGACGATCAGCCACACTGGTACTGAAACACGGACCAGACTCCTACGGGAGGCAGCAGTTAGGAATTTTGCGCAATGGACGAAAGTCTGACGCAGCAACTCCGCGTGAGTGATGAAGGCCTTCGGGTTGTAAAGCTCTTTTAGTCGGGACGAAGAAAATGACGGTACCGACAGAAACAGCACCGGCTAACCCTGTGCCAGCAGCCGCGGTAATACAGGGGGTGCAAGCGTTATTCGGAATTATTGGGCGTAAAGAGCGTGTAGGCGGCCAAGCAAGTTTGGTGTGAAAGCCCCGGGCTTAATCCGGGAAGTGCATTGAATACTGCTAGGCTAGAGTATAGGAGAGGATGGCGGAATTCCTGGTGTAGAGGTGAAATTCGTAGATATCAGGAGGAACAACAGTGGCGAAGGCGGCCATCTGGACTATTACTGACGCTAAGGCGCGAAAGTGTGGGGAGCAAACAGGATTAGATACCCTGGTAGTCCACACCGTAAACTATGGGTACTAGATGTCAGAAGTTCTTACCCTTCTGGTGTCGCAGCTAACGCATTAAGTACCCCGCCTGGGAAGTACGGTCGCAAGATTAAAACTCAAAGAAATTGACGGGGGCCCGCACAAGCGGTGGAGTATGTGGTTCAATTCGATGCAACGCGAAAAACCTTACCTGGGCTTGACATCCGACGCTATCCTATGAAAGTAGGAGTTCCCGCAAGGGACGTCGAGACAGGTGCTGCATGGCTGTCGTCAGCTCGTGTCGTGAGATGTTGGGTTAAGTCCCGCAACGAGCGCAACCCTTGTGGTTAGTTGCCATCATTAAGTTGGGCACTCTAATCAGACCGCTTGCCGATAAGGCAGAGGAAGGTGGGGATGACGTCAAGTCAGCATGGCCCTTACGCCCAGGGCCACACACGTACTACAATGACCGGTACAATGCGTTGCAAGCATGCGAATGCAAGCTAATCGCAGAAAACCGGTCTCAGTTCGGATTGGAGTCTGCAACTCGACTCCATGAAGCTGGAATCGCTAGTAATCGTGGATCAGCATGCCACGGTGAATACGTTCCCGGGCCTTGTACACACCGCCCGTCACGCCATGGAAGTTGGTATCGCCTGAAGCGGCCCGCAAGGGTTTCTACGGCAATGCCGATGACTGGGGTGAAGTCGTAACAAGGTAGCAGTTGCGGAAGCAGCGGCTGGATCACCTCCTTTTAAGGAGTCCGTATCATTGCCCATCGCCACTTAGCTAAAGCTAAGATGCCGATTGGGCCAAAAAGTTCTTCGGAAATTTTTGATTCGAGACCGAGAGTTCTTGAGTGATATAAGTCCGGTTCTACTTCGCAACAAAATCTTGAATTCTCGTCGGCGAGAATTTAGGTTTCCTATTTATATCGTCGACGGTGGATTAATTTACTGGATTTTGTTTGACGAAGTTTCGTTCTTTCACGAGGACGAGGACAACTAGGACGATCCAGGTAAGACACACAATTAAAGTGGTAATACGAAAGTCAATGTAATTGATCTTTCATGATGCTCGGAAAAAATTCTGCTATGTTATCTGCTGTAGTTTCTATCGATCGCCGAATTTTCTCCCCTTTTTTACAGAGGTGGCTCTGGAGTCACTGGAGAGGCATTTACGAATGCTAATTCAGTCGCACCCCAAGTTGATTTGTAAAAAAGGGGAGAATCGTCAACGCAAGTGCGAAGACGAGTAGTTCAGCGATTCACAATTTGGTTACGAGTAGAAGACGACGAATGGTTGGAGCATTTAAGTCTGCGTCCCGTGTGATGATGGGATCAGGCGGATGCTCCAGTCA
>JAFLCA010000047.1 GCA_017302875.1 Deltaproteobacteria bacterium | reverse complement strand
CCTTTCGAGCGACGCTTGAGGAGCTCTATGACGCGCAGCTTCTCATTCATGTGCTGGACGCTTCAGACCCTGATGTGCTCAACAAGAAAGCGGCCGTCGAGGGTATTCTCGAGGAGATGGAAATTGAAGACGCGCCGACGCTCGTTGTTCTCAATAAGGTCGACAGAGCTAAGCCGGAAGTGCTGGCTGAGCTCATTCAAGAGACCTCGGGGGTGCCTGTGTGTGCAATCAATCGCCAGGGATTTGATGCCTTGCGCCTTCAGATTGCGGCTCGGCTAAAAGCTAAGCGCGCTGAATCCGCGAAGGTCAATACGTCGCCATCAGATCTTCAATCTGACGAGTATCCTTAGGAAAGCCCGCGCTTAGAATTTCGTGGCCGCGTCTGGTGACAAGTAAATTGTCTTCGATGCGAATGCCGCAGGCGGGAACCTTTCCAACTTTGTGACGGAAATACAGACCCGGTTCTATCGTGAATACCATTCCTTCTTGGAGGTGCGACTGCTGTCCTGGGAGGAAATCCCCGACGTCGTGAACATCGATGCCCAAACTATGTCCGATAGTGTGCGGAAAATAAGGTAGGTAGGCGCGTTTCTCCATGAGCGCCGAAACCTTGCCGCGCAATACCTTTAGATCCACCAGGCCCTCGGTAAGAATCCGCGCTGCGGCATCATAGACTTTGCGAATCTGAACACCGGGGCGCACCTGCTTAAGCGCCGCCTCCTGGGAGGCTAGTACTATATCGTATAGATCGCGCTGCGCGTCAGTGAACTTCCCTGATACGGGGAGAACGCGTGTAATGTCTCCGCAGTACAGTTTGTACTCTGCTCCACAATCAATGAGAACCAATTCTCCCGCCCGCAGTTTTCGCTGCAAATTTCGGTGATGCAGGGTGGCGCCGGAAGGGCCGCTTCCAACTATAGTGCCGAACGAAGTGGTGGCATCGTTCATGCGGAAGACATACTCGATGGTTCTGGCGACTTGGGATTCGCTAAGGCCTGCGCGAATGCGCGGAGCGATGTACAGCAAACCCTCGTTTGTGATCTCGTTCGCGCGTCGTATGAGCGCGATCTCCTCTTTGTCCTTAATGGCGCGCAGATTCTGCAGGACGCCGTCGCAGTGTGAGAAATGAAGCGGCATACGTCCTCGCTCGTGCGACGGCATCGCGATGAGATCGTGGGCGATAATCCAACTAAGGCTTCCGGGCATATTGTCAAAGTAGAGATGACTGTGTCCCGAAAGGCGGGCGAGAATCTCCTTGCGCGGATTGTCCACCACGATGAGTTCAGCTCCGAGCTCCTTTGCGACTGGTTTTAGCGAAGGGGGCGCCCCGTCACGCACGAGCTCCCTTTCGGTCAGCTTGCGAACGATCAGCAAGGGGTTCTTGAAATTTTTGCCTACCAAAAGATTAAAGTCGGGGGCTTGGCTTCCTGTCAGATAGTAAATGTTACTATTCTGGCGGTACTCGTGATGCTCGTCTCTGGTGCGAGTGACCGGTGGCGCTGAGCTAAGCAAGAGGACGGAGTCGTAGTCCTTACAGGAATCAAATTGCTTCTTCAGTGAGCGGATGCGAGCGAGGCGGCGAGTACTCATAAATCTCCAAAATGTTGCGGGTACTATACTTTCTTGTCGCGTTCGAACCAAGCGTATAAAACCGGCAAAAGGATCAAGGTTAGAAACGTGGAACTAATGACGCCTCCGATCACGACGGTGGCGAGCGGGCGCTGCACTTCGGCGCCCGCGCCCGTGGCGAGAGCCATCGGAATAAAGCCGAAGCTCGCTACCAGAGCTGTCATGAAGACGGGGCGTAGTCGAGCGCTCGCGCCTTCTACGACAGCCTCTCGCAAACTTCTGCCCTCCTGTCGGAGCTGGTTGAAGTAGCTCGTGAGTACTAGGCCATTCAGAACGGCCACACCGCTTAGCGCGATGAATCCAACCGCAGCCGTAATACTGAAGGGCATCTGGCGCATCCACAAAGCGAAGATGCCACCGGTAATCGCTAAGGGGATGGCAGAGTAAATAATCAGCGCCTGCCTAAAGCTCCTGAAGCTTAAATAAATCAGGGTGAATATCAACAGCAGCGCAGCCGGGATAACGATGGCAAGCCGTCCACGTGCCTCTTGCAGGTTTTCGAACTGCCCGCCGAATTCAATTAGATAATGCTCGGGCAGTTTCACTTCCTTTAGAATTCGTGCTTGCGCTGCCCGAACGTAGCCTTCGATATCGTTAGTGGCGAGATTGACCATCAGTGCGGCGCGGCGCTGGCCATTCTCGCGCAATATGGGGTCGACCGTATCGACCGTTTGAAAGTCAACCAGCTTGCCTAATGTCACAAGACCTGACTCTCCAACGCGCAGTGGCAGCTTCTTAATTTGTTCGACATCGCTCCGTAGCTGCTCCGGCATACGAACGACGATGTCGAAGCGACGATTGTCCTCCACTAACGTGCCGACTTCCTGCCCGGCCAAAGCGGTGGCGATAGACTGATTTACTTCTTGAGCCTGCATTCCATAGCGAGAAAGCGCGTCACGATGAAGGTTGATTTCAAGCTGGGCCGTTCTCCCGCTCGACTCGAATTCCACCTCCGCTGCGCCAGGCGTGTTTTCTAGTATGGTTTTAACTTGCTCCGCCAGTTTATCGAGGACGTCGTAGTTGCTGCCGAATATTTTGACCGCTAATTCAGCTCGCGTGCCTTCCAGCATTTCATTGAACCGCATCTCGATGGGCTGTGCCATAAGTAAGCTGTAGTCGGGTTTCAGCTTTTTGACTTGCTCTACTATTGCCGTTTCGAGCTCGGATTTTGTGCTTGGGCGTCCAGTACCACCTGGCCATTCTGCAATCGGACGGTAAAACACATATAGGTCGCTTTGATTCGGTGGCATCGGGTCCGATGCAATCTCGCTTGTGCCAATCCTAGAAAAAACTCGTGTAATTTCCGGGAAATCCCGAAGCAGCGACTTCTCAATTTCGATATCGGTCCTCACCGCTTCCTCGACGGTCATCCCATTTGGCTTATAAACCATCGCGGTTATTGAGCCCTCATCAAGTTTCGGAACGAACTCGCTTCCGAGATGCAAGAATACCCACACCGCAGCTGCGCAAACCCCAAGCGACGCGATCGCAACGAGCCACTTAAGCTTCAAGGCAAGCGCAAGCGACGGGACATAGAGTGCCTTGATGAATCGAAGAAGCGCGTTGTCACGCTCGGAGATGGAGCCGCTGAGCCACAATGAGCACAACGCCGGAACCAAGGTGAGTGACAGAATCAGGGCGCCGACCAGCGCGAGCATCACCGTGATCGCCATGGGGTGGAACATCTTTCCTTCAATTCCTGTCAGCGCAAGAATCGGTATATACACAACGGTGATAATCACCACCCCGAAGAACATTGGCGAGCCTACTTGCTTGCTGGCTTGCAAGACTGTCTCGGTTCGTTCGCTGGGAGTGAGTAGTCTGCCGAGCTGATGTTGGCGGCGACCGAGTTCTCGGACAATGTTTTCGACCATCACGACTGCGCCATCGACAATTAACCCAAAGTCCACAGCGCCTAGGCTCATCAGATTGCCTGACACCTTGCCTTTGAGCATTCCGGTGAGGGCGAATAGAAAGGAAAGGGGGATGGCCAGAGCTACAATTATCGCGGCCCTCCAGTTTCCAAGCAACGCAAGCAAGACCGCAACAACGAGAACTGCTCCTTCGAAGAGGTTTGTCTTGATGGTATGCAGTGTTTGGTCGACAAGCCCTGAGCGGTCATATTGAATTTCTATTTCGACGTTCGAAGGAAGTTTCGTTTGAGCGTCTTTGAGGCGGGCCTTAACGCGCTGAGCGACCTCCCGGCTGTTCTCTCCCGCTAGCATTAGCGTGGTGCCCATAACAGCCTCTTGACCATTAACGGTGGCAGCGCCGGTGCGAAACTTTGTTCCGATAACGACATCCGCAACATCTTTCACGAGTAAGGGGCGTACGCCTGATCCGAATTTCAGAGGGAGGTTCGCTATCGCGTCAGCACTTGCCACTCGCGTCACTGCGCGTACGCTCAATTGCTGCCCATCTCTCGATATGATTCCTCCACCGGCATTCTCAACATTTTGCGAAATAAGATCGGCGACCTCATTGAAAGTCATCCCGATTGCAGAAAGCGCTTCTGGTTTGGCTTGGATGACAAACTGCTTTTCGAATCCTCCGGTTGCGTTTATGTCAGCTATGCCGGCGATCGTCCGCAGCGTGGGCTTGATGATGTATTCCTGTATTTGATTCAGTTCGATGAGCTGCGCTTGCTCTGTGGCTGGAATGCCGGGCGCGCCGGGACGAAAACGGATGCTATAGTAGAAAATTTCTCCCAATCCTGTGCTGATCGGCGCGAGCTTGGGAAAGGTTGCGTGGGGAAGTCTTTCGACGATACCTTGCAGGCGCTCTGTTACCAGTTGTCGAGCTCGATAGATATCGATGTGGTCCTTAAACTGCAAAGTAACTTGCGACAAGCCAAACTTAGTAATGGAGCGCATTTCATCGACACCGGGTAGCCCGGCCAGTTCGATTTCTATGGGCTGCGTTACTAATCGCTCGGACTCTTCGGGGGAAAGTGCGGGGACTTCGGTGTTCACCTGCACCTGTACGCCGGTGATATCTGGCACTGCGTCAATCGGCAGTAGTGTTGCCGACCAAAGCCCGGCGCCTAAAAGTAACAGGGACGCCAAAATAATGAAGGCGCGCTGGCGAAGGGAGAATTCGAGGATGCTATTGATCATAGATTGAGCCTGGCGAATTGGAGTCCGAGCGCTTAGCGCTTTGATTTTGTACTACTGACCACGCTTGAGCTGCTTAGTTGCAGTCCAGTCAAGCGCTCAAGATTTTGAGCGGCCTCGAGAGCGTCGATCTGACTTTCCGAGTAAGCCTGCAAGGCATCCAGGTATTGCTTTTTGAGCTCGACATAGGTTGCTACCGGAACGGCGCCGTTTCGGTAGTGCTCGTCAGCGAGCTGGTTGGCTTTTTCAAATTGCGAGAAGGATTCGCCGCGCCACTTGTTGATCTGCTCGAGTTTTTGCTGATAGACGAGCGCGTTCTGTAGAACATCGCGTTCGGAACTTTTCTGCGCCAAACGTAGACCGTGCTCCGCTTTTTGCGCTTTAGCTCGCGCAGTTACGATATTGCCGGTGTTATTGTCCCAAAGTTGCAGTGGTAGTGTGATTCCTAGGCCAACCTGAACTTCTCGATCGCCGCTAGCTTCACGCGTGACGTATGGCCCGACGGCGACTGCTGGATGACGATTGTTTTCCTCAAGTGAGACCTGCAGGGACTGTTGTTGTGCGTCAAGCTCCTTGGATTTCACGTCAAAGTTGTTGTCCTGAGAAGCCCTAATCAAGGTTTGTACATCAGGAAGCTTTTTAAAATCGAGGCGTTCGTCTTGCATGCGAATTTCATGTGCACTCGACTCCCCGAGCATCTGATTAATATCAAAGAGTGCGCCCTGTGCTGCCAGCTGCGCCTCCGCAATTTTTCGCTCAGTCATGAGCTCGGTGGCCTCCAGGATGCGGATCTCAATGAGAGGGGTGACTCCCGCAGGGTCGCGCTGGCTTAAAACCTCACGCAAGGACTTCAAGGTCTTGCTGACTTCCGCGGCGGCCCGAACGCTTTCTTGAGCGATCATTAATTTAAATCCGGAGTTGCGCGTTTTTCTCGCTAGCTCTGATTTGAATTGGGAGAGGGATGACTCCGCGCTCAAGATTTGCTTGCGAGCAATGGCTTCCCGAAGCTCGATTCGCCCGGGCCATTCAAATGTCTGCATTATGGAGACGCCGAAGGCGAAGCCGTTGGTTGCCGGCCCGTCCCCGCTGATGCGCTTGTTACCAAAATTTGATGAGAGTTGTGGGTTACTCCAAGTGCCCGCGCTAATATATTGCCCTTTGGCGGCAGCGATTTCTGCGCTGTAGAGCTCAAGTTCTGGATTGTTATCCAACGCTCTCTGAGTGAGTGACTCGAGAGTCTCCTTTTTCACGGTGCTCGTCGGTTTGGCGAAGGCGACCGGAGAGCAGCAAACAAACAATGCTCCAGAAGCCAAGAGTGGCAGGAGACGGATTGAAATCTTCATACAAAGCCTACGTGCAATGAATTTGAGTGGTGAACGGACGCGCAGCTTACTTCTGAGCCGCCACTAAAAGAGCTAAGCGAGCGCGGGGGGTGCTCGCGGCTGCTGAGGGTCTTCCGCTTCGTGAAAGATTGATCGTGGAGTACTGGCGGAAAGACGAACAATTGAGAACTTGGGCGGCGTTGGCAGTGCTAGAGAGGCGGGCAATGTCAAGGCTATGGTTTGTAGTGGTTCGAGCTTGACCGGTTTTTTTAGGGCCACCTGAAATGAGTGATCAAGACTTACGTGGCGATGATCAGAGCTCGAGTCGGTGCCAGCACTTCCTGACTGATCCATCGGATGCGTCGCGGCTTCCCCGAAGTGTTGTGAATGGGGTTCGCTGGCAAGGTGATAGGGGAGATAAATTGTGTAGGATAGAAGAATGGCAAGAGCCATTAGCCGCGAAAGAACTAGCGAAAGCGTCCTGGCGGTCTGGGTGATGGATGTAAAGTCGGCCCTTATCATGCTATCAATTCAATCTTAGTACCGTTCCGTCAGCGTCCGCAAAACCTTTTCGAGAATCTGATATGTTTGAAGTTGAGATGACCGTCGCGCCAGCAAACTTGCAGCCACTGTATAATCATCTTCATCATGCCAAGTCGCTCGAGTTTTGCGAAATCGCGCGCCTTCGGTATTTGGAGTCAGTTGGTTTTCCCTCGGATGACTACATCAAGCGCGGCTTGTTTTGGGTAATTGTTTCAATTTCTGCCGACTATAAGCGTGAAATTCGGGCGGGGCAGATTCGCGTTACCTGCGAGAACGTGTTGGTGCAGGATAAGCTTCTGATTCTCGACCAGCGCATTTATAATGAGCGCGGAAAATTGGCGGTGGAAGCGACAGCGCATTCTATGCTTCTTTCATCCGAGACTGGTCGTAGCATCCAGATTCCTAGCGATTTTCGTGATGCGGTCACGGCTCTCAATGCTAAGGTCGCGAGTTGATTCGGGTTTGCCGTATCCGGCAGAAGCAGAACAGCGCCTGCATCAGTTGACACTGTTGGACGCTTTCTGTATCTTAACCCCTCTTATTGTCTAAGTAATTTCGAGTTTCCGCACATGAAAGAAGGCATTCACCCAAAGTATTTCGAAGCAAAAGTTTACTGCGCTGGCTGCGGAAACACATTTACCACCGGTTCTACCGTGAATGAGCTGCGCGTTGCCGTTTGTAACGCCTGTCATCCTTTTTATACAGGCAAGCAGAAGCTGGTAGACGCTGAAGGTCGCGTTGACCGTTTCAAGCGTAAGTACGCAAAGAACGCTGCCGTCGCCACCGACGCCAAGTAATTCGTTTCAGATTTACAACCGTAGGCTGCGCGTGAAGATTCTTTTCGCTCTTCTTCTGCTCGCCTCAAATCTCTGCTTTCTAAGTAGCTGCACCCGTTCGTCCGAAACTGGGCTTAATCCCGGCGATTTGGCACCTGACTTTAAACTCCCCGGCTTGGATTCGCGCGAGTACTCTCTGTCGAGTTTCCGGGGCAAGGTCGTGCTACTTAATTTCTGGGCCTCTTGGTGTGGCCCCTGTGTTTCAGAGATGCCTGCACTACAACGCCTGCACGATCAGTTTAAGGATCAGGGCTTTTCAGTCGTCGCGGTCGGAATTGATGACGAACCGGGCGCGCTCGAAGAATTCAGGCAGAAGTTCGGGCTCAGCTTTCCTGTGCTAGTCGATACCACTGGAGTAACAAAGTCGGGCTACAAAACCACCGGCGTACCGGAAAGCTTTATTATCGACGCAGCGGGGCGCATGGTAATGTTCCCCGATCCAGCCGATAAGCAGCCAGTCGTTCGAATCACGGGGCCTCGCGAGTGGGACTCTCCGAATGTCTTAAGCCGGATTCGCGCGCTCCTAGATAAGAAATAGTCGGCTTTGTCCTCACTCTCCGGTTCGTCGCCTTCAGCGAAGAGATTCTATCTTTTGGAATATCGCGCCCTCAGGCAACATATACACTGTTATAGCGATAACTTTTATTTCATGTTGCCGGAATGTTACGCCTGCCAGTTAAAGGCTGCGCTACCCTTTTAGGAGCAGGTCTCTTGGCGTGTCAGGTTGCCTGTGCCCCGGCGGCTTCAAAGGAAGCAAGCGAGCCTAGCCCAACCGACTTAGCGAAGCAGGCTGTTGCCAATCCCTTGCCTCCGGAAAAAGCGCAGGAAATGCTGCATGAAGCTGGAGAAAATTGGTTATATGGAAATGGTTTGGGCGAGACTGCCTTTGCAGTCGGAACCATAGTCGTTTTCCCGCTGGCTGCCATATATTGGGTGGGCAACGCTGCTCTCTCTGCGACAGGTCATGATACCGTGGGAGTGCACACGGTTCTCCCTGAAGAGTCTCGCGCCCAGTGGAATGGATTTTATGATCAGGTCTCTGGCGCGCCTGGTAGAGTAAGTGCTGCCGTGGCGGGGCGTGAGTTTATTACCCGCGAGCAGGCCAAGGATCGACTTATGAAATACATGCCAACCGTCACACCCACTGTAAATTCTTCTGAGGTACCATCAACCCCATGAGCACTATCGGTTTAGTCGTTCGACCTGGAGTGGATGCTGCAAAAGCTTTGGCCGAACAGGTCCTAGCTTGGGCCAAGGGGCATGGTCACAGCATTATTATTGAGGAGGAAAGCGCAAAGGTTATCGGCGCCAAGGAGCCCGGAGTTCCTGGATATCAGTTGGCGGTAAAAGCCGATCCGATTGTAACGCTGGGAGGCGACGGCACATTGATTGGGGTCGCGCGCTACGTAACGAAGCGATCGCCGCTCCTAATCGGAGTGAATTTCGGAAACCTCGGCTTCCTCACTGAGCTTACACCCGCGGAACTTTTACCCACGCTCGAAAAGTTCTTCTCTGATGGTGGGAAGAGCCTGCCTTGCGGGGAGCGCAGCATGATCTTCTGCGAAGTGATTCGCAGCGTAGATGGTGCGGAGAAGTGCGTATTTTCTTCGCAGGCCGTCAACGATGTCGTCATTCAAAAGGGCACTCAAGATAAGTTGATGGACATCGACTTTGCCGTCGACTCCGAAGACGTCATGCGTTTGCGCGCTGATGGTTTAATCATTTCAACCCCAACAGGGTCCACGGCATATTCCCTCGCTGCTGGTGGATCCATTGTGCACCCCTTGCTCTCGGTGGTGCTCGTTACTCCAATTTGTCCGCACTCCCTGACAAGCAGACCTCTGGTGCTGAGCTTGGATGCGCGACTGACCGTGCGTTTGCCGCGGCACGAAGGGTCGACTTTCCTTTCCATCGATGGCCAAGTCTCAGTGCCTTTGTTTTCAGGGGATCGAGTGCAATTAACTCGCGCTGAAAATGTGGTGCGTTTCGCGCGCTCACCTTCAAAGAGTTATTTTGAAATTTTGCGGACCAAGCTGAATTGGGGAATCGGAAATAAATCGGAGTAGGTCTGTATGTTGCAGGACTTGCACATAAGAAACGTGGCCATTATTGAAGAGCAAACCATCTCGTTCGGCGAGGGGTTAAACGTTATCAGCGGAGAGACTGGATCTGGTAAATCCATCATTCTCAGCGCGCTAGAGTTTCTGCTGGGCGGAAAACCGAAAAATCATCTTATTCGTACCGGGGAGGAGGAGCTTGAAATTCAGGCCAGCTTCGACTTGAGCGCACTTCCTGCGGGGGTGCGTCAAGAACTGCCTGACTTGGCGCAGACGGCGGAGTTGTCCCTCTCGCGAACCTTCAATCGGGCAGGGCGCGGGAAAGTTTTCATTAATGGGAAGTTGAGTACTGTCACGCTTCTCGGAGAAGTTACCAGTAAGCTCGTAAATATCTGCGGTCAGAACCAGCACATCCGGCTCCTCGATCCACGCTTCCATCTTTCTCTTGTCGACGGCTTTGGTGGTCATGAGGGCGTTGTTGAACGCTATATGCAAGCTTATCGGGAGTGGCTGCGGCATGACGAGGAGTTGCGGGAACGCGAGGCGCGAATCGAGCAAAATGCCCTGCGCCAAGCCGAGCTCGAGTTTATCGCGGAAGAGCTGAGGGAGGCTAAGCTCGAAGAGGGCCTGCGCGCCCGACTTGAGGCTGAAGTGAAGCGTCTCGGCCGCGGCGAAGGGGTAATTGGTTCAGCTCGGCAATTACTTGATGCCGTTCGCTCGGAGGGCGGTTTGCGCGAACAACTTTCCCGTGTATCCGCAAAGCTGCAAGAACTTGTGAAGCTCGATTCCGAGGTTGAGTCGGTAGCGGAGAGCCTCAAAACTGCGCGGCTCGAAATTGAAGAGTTCGAGGGGGACCTTGAACGCTACGCGGAAGGAGTCGAAGTTGATCCGGAGGCCCTCGACGCCTTGCGCGAGCGGCTGGCGGAGGTTGCCCGGCTTGAAAGGAAGTATCGCACCAATGACCAGGGATTGTTGGAGTTGCTTGGAAAGACAGAGCGAGAGCTTTCGGAGCTTGGATCTGACGAGGGGACCAGCAAGCTGAAAGAGAAGGTCGGTGAGCTGAAGGGGAAGGCGGAAAAGTTGGCTGCTGAGCTGACCCGCGAGCGAGACAAGGCCGGGAAGCTGCTCTCTAAGGAGGTCGAGCGGGAGCTTAAGGAACTCAACATGTCAGGCGCGAAACTCGAGCTGCGCCTTGAAGCGGCAGACCTAGGGCCCACAGGCCGGGACCGCGGGGAGATTTACCTTTCCACGAACAAGGGCGAGCCCTTGCTTGAGCTGCGGCGCATAGCCTCAGGCGGCGAGCTATCTCGAATCATGCTCGTTCTAAAGAAAATACTAAAAGACCGCTCAGGGGTTAATATTTTGGTGTTTGACGAGGTCGACAGCGGTATTTCTGGCGGGGTGGCGCGGGCCGTTGGGCAGAAACTTAAGCAGCTGGCGCAGCACTCTCAGGTCATTTGCATCACCCATTTGGCTCAGGTCGCTTCCTTAGCGGACCGCCATTTCTTGGTAGGCAAAAAAGTGGGGAAACGCACGACTAGCTTAGTAAGCGAACTTTCCAAGGAAGAAAGAATAGAGGAAATAGCAAGGATGTTAGCTGGTTACGAGGTTACGCCAGCAGCGCGAGAGTCCGCGAGGGAGTTAGTCTCATCTAAAAACTGAATCTTTGTTTCATATATTAAAACGACGTTATCCGCTTCGGCGCGCTGTTGTTGATCCAATCGAGGAGATTTCGTACCCTCTAGCGCTCTTGGAGTTCCGCTTGATCGGCTGTAGCGATCTGATGTTTACAGAAGCGGCGTCCTAGTTTAAACAGTTTGAAGTATGAATTCGAGTTCGAATAGGGGTTATTGCCTTTGGGTTGTTCCTCCCAACGAAGGCAAAGTTAGGAAGTTCCGATTCACCCTACGCCGAGTGATAGCTACGCTTGTGATCGCGATGCTGACCGGCGGGATGTTCGTGTACATGCTCGGCGATTACGCCCGCTTGCAGCTTCTGCGCATTGAAAATTACCTCTCCTTAAGCCGCCTTAACTCTGAGCACCAAAAGTTGATTCATAGCAATGAGTCGTTGCGAACTCAGGTGACGACGCTCAAGAGTGCACAGAACAAAAACGCTAACTATCAGCAGGATGTTAAGGAGCGATTGGAACTTCTGGCGTCGGTAATCGAGTCAGCTACCGCTCTGGGAGTTTTCGAGAAGGGCTCGGTTAATGGGAGCTCTAAAAAGCGCGCATCGGCAAAAGATGGCCTTGGGGGAGCTGAAATAGACTGTAACTCCACGCAGCGCTTTGCCGAGTGTCGACGATTGATGTCGGGAAACGACACCAAGGGTAGTGATTTGCTCTCCCTTTCTTCGACGACACAGTACTCGCAGGCCGATTTGGTAGCGCAGCTCGATCGATATATTGAAGCGCTGAAGGTTATTCCGTTTGGACTGCCGGCGCAGGGGGATCTTAGCTCTCCTTTTGGTGTTCGGTTGTCTCCGTTTACCCATACCGTTCGCATGCACGAGGGCTTGGACTTTTCGCTTAGCCGCGGGAGCAATATCTACGCTTCCGCCTATGGGACCGTGAAGTCCATCCAGCGAAACTCTACTTACGGGTTGGTTGTGGATATCGAACACAATGGCCGCCTGGTGACTCGCTATGCCCATCTTTCTCGAGTGCTGGTCAAGGAAGGGCAAAAGGTTTCGCGGGGAGACGTTATTGCTCTAGCTGGCTCAAGCGGACTTTCTACTGGTCCCCACCTGCACTTTGAGGTTTTGGTCGATGGCCGGCCGCGCGATCCATCGCGCTTCCTTGCTCTTGCAAAGCAGCTCAAAGTTCTGATCTAGGCTGCAAGGCAAAGGCCCTCGGCGTACCTCGCCGAACGGCGTTCTAGCTCATTTCGAAAACATTAGTTCCGATTGTTAAGTGCGCAAAAAAGCCGTACATTTGTCGCGCTCCACTGTTTCCAAAAAAGTGAGCAAGAAGTAATTTGCTGACCAAATGAACAACTTTTCGACGAGTCTCTCCTCTGAAAGCGGAATGATCAAAGGCACCCTCGGGCTTTTGCTTGCTGGTGTGGTCATTTTCTCTGTCGTTTTATACATCTTCGGGCACGTGATTCCGCCGGGCTGGATGGGCGTCCGACAGATCACCATGGGTCCCGGCCACGGCTTCTCCAAGCGTGCATTAACTCCGGGCTACCACTTAGTGTTGCCGTACTACTCGACGATTCATTTAGTTCCCAAGTCCCTGCAGGTAATGAACCTGCATCGGGAAGGTGAGAGCGGAACGCAGTCCGGGCGTTCGTTGGAAATTCCGACTGCTGATCGAGCAATTGTTGACGTCGATGTTTCCATCTTAAGTCGCTTCTACAGTGAACCGGGAAAAGATGGCGATTTAGCGCATGGTGGTCCAGCCGACCTTTTGCAGAACATCGGGATTAGCGCCGAACGGTGGGAGAATCACATTCAACGCTCGGTTGACGATCAGTTGAAGCGTACACTCGGCAGCCTCGAGACTTCAGAATTTTACGCTCCCGATAAGCGCGATGCGCAGCTTGCGCTAGCATTAGCGGGGACGAATGAAATCTTGGCGAAAGATGGTATCAAGGTGGAGGCCATTTTGCTTCGTCGCTACACCTACCAGGCCGAGAGAATCGACAATGCGATATTCCAGAAGAACCTCCAGGTGCAAGAGCAGCATTTAAATACGGCTGCCAGCAATCTTGCCGCCGCGCAAGCGCAGGTGGAGCAAGTAACTGCGCAGCTCGACGCTGAGATTGAAACCCGTTTGGTTGAGGGCGAGAACGAAGCGCGCGTATTGCGATCAGAGGGCGACCTTTTCGAGAATAAGCGCAAAGCTGAAGCTGATCTGCTCGTCGCGAAGGCTCGGGCTGAGGTCGACCGATTGCGCTCCAGCGCTCTAGCGCAAAGCACCGGCGCTAATATTTATGTCGCGCGCGAGATGGCTCCGCTGTTGGGATCATTGCGCGGAGGGATTGTCACTGACATTGACCCCTATGATGTAACCAAGTGGGTAAAGCTGTTAGGGGGCACGCCGAAACAATGAAAACCGTGCGTAGAATTCTTTCATTAAGCCTGCTGTTCTTGCTTTGCGGCTGCCAAAAAATGGAGTCAACCGAGTTCGGGGTTCTTTTCCGCCGCTTGCCGCCGTATTTCTTCGGCGGTATCGCCCCGCACGTTGTTACTCCGGGCGAAACCACTTTTATAATGCCATGGGATTCCATTTATCGTTTCGACACTTCCGTGAAAGATTTGAGTTGGGGCCGTCGTGCTTCTAAGGATGCGGAAGGTGGTGAGGTCGTGGATCGCGGAGATTACGTACATACTCGCGCGCTCGACGGCAATGAAGTTGCGCTTGGCGTCACCATTCGCTTTCGTATTTCGCCGGAACCGACAAGCCTGCGCAAGCTTGTCGAAGAAGTTGCCACGGATGACCAAGGCGTTGAAAATTTGGTATCAGCGGTCGGCTTGGCATACTTACGCACCTACATGAATCGATTGAGCACGGAGAAGTTTCTCGACGAGTCTGAGCGTTACAACGCGGTCGATTCTGTGCGTAGCGCTATGGAGAAAACGTTATCGCCGCTGGGTGTTGAAGTTTTGCGTGTCAATCTGGATGACTTTCGCTTTGAGCGCCTTGGCCGTGACGGCACTATCGACACGGTTTACCAAGACAAGCTCACGGAGATCCAGAAACTTCATCAAGATACCGAGCGTGAGCGATCTAGAATCGAGACCGTGCGCGCGAAGAAGTTACAAGAACTTAACAACGCGGTCGCCGTCGTCAATCGTCAGGTGGCTGAAGCGCAGGGCTATAAGAATCAGGCCAAGTTGCGAGGGGATGGCTACTACCAGGCTAAATCAAACGAAGCCATGGGGATTTTGGCTACCGGACAAGCCGAGGTATCGGGTATTGTCGAGCAAGTTAACGCCTTAGCGGGCCCGGGCGGTGAAGCTATCTTGCGACTTGAGATTGCAAGGCAGATAGCCCAGTCGAACCCGCAGTTCGTACTGATGGGAGAGTCCTCTCAGCCGAGCGGCGTCGACGTGAAGCGCACGGACACCAATGAGCTTTTAAGGCAAATTGGAGTTCTGGAGGGAATGCAAAAGGAGACAAAAGTTCCCGCCCAGCCAACTACGCGTGCCGCTGCTCCACAGTTGCCAAAAGTTATTAAGCAAAAGGAAGAAGTAAAATGAACGCACGAAAGAAAATCGCTCTTATCGGCGCCGGTCAAATCGGCGGAACTTTGGCGCTTCTGGCCGGATTGCGTGGCCTAGGCGATGTCGTTTTGTACGACGTCGTTGAAGGCATGCCGCAGGGTAAGGCTTTGGACCTAACCCATCTCGCCCCAGTGTTCGGTTGTGATTTTAAGATCACCGGCACCAATAATATCGCTGATATCCGCGGCGCTGATGTGTGCATCGTTACCTCAGGCATTCCGCGTAAGCCGGGGATGAGTCGCGACGATTTAGTTAAGACCAACGCCGATATCATTCGAAAAGTCGCCGATGGAATTAAGAGTCACGCACCTAACGCCTTTGTGATTGTGATCACGAATCCGCTGGATGTGATGACCTATTTGATGCAAAAAGAGACCGGATTCCCGACGGCACGCGTGGTCGGAATGGCTGGCGTGCTCGACACGGCGCGTTATCAAGCGCACTTAGCTGAGGAGTTAAATGTGTCGGTAAGTTCCGTCTCGGCGTTTGTGCTCGGTGGACATGGTGACGACATGGTGCCGGTGAGATCCTATACAACCTGCAACGGCATTCCGGTGGAGAAGCTCATTCCCGCTGAAAAGCTAGACGCGATTGAAAAGCGCGTGCGCGGTTCAGGCGGAGAGGTAGTTGCACTCTTGAAGACGGGTTCTGCGTTTTACTCGCCAGCTGCTTCGGCTATCACGATGGCGGAGGCTTATCTCTTCGATCGTCGTAAGGTCGTTGCTGCCGCCGCTGCCTGCAACGGAGAATACGGAGTAAAGGGCATCTATTTGGGCGTGCCTGTAATCCTGGGCGCGAATGGTGTCGAGCGCATCGTAGAAATCGAGTTGTCGAGTTCTGAGAAGGCGCTGCTACAGAAGAGTGCGCAGGGCGTGCAAAGCATCATTTCAATCTTGTAGAGGTTTGCATGGCCAAGTTCACGCATAACGACTGGCATTTTATTCTGCGACGCCTACATTCGCTAACCGGAATTGTTCCCATTGGCGGATTCTTGCTGTTCCACTTTTTCGAAAACGCTTCAGCGCGCCGCGGCGCCGCTGCTTTCGATAAGACGGTGGAAGCAATCGGCGACATGCCTTATTTGTATGCTCTCGAACTTGGTTTGCTTGCTGTGCCGATCCTGTTTCACGCAATTTATGGGCTCTTCATAACCACATCCTCGCGACCGAATGTCGGAGGATACGGTTACGCTCGAAACTGGGCTTATTTCTTTCAGCGCGTCAGCGGGCTGATTGCGTTTGCCTACATTTTGTTCCACGTCTCTACGACGAGAATATATTCGCTGTTCTTCAAGGGGAGCGCGATTACTTTTGCAGATATGCAGGCGATGCTTTCTCAGCCGATCATTTTTGCTTTCTACATCCTTGGTATAATCGCGGTGGTCTTCCACTTCAGTAACGGGATCTGGAGCTTCTCGGTAACTTGGGGGCTAGTTAGGAGTCCCGAAGGTCAGAAGCGCCTAGCCCAGTTGACGATGGTGATCTTCGCGATTCTGGCGGTGGTGGGAATAGATATCGTCAGCTCCTTCATTTGGGATCAAGGTTTGTTGTCTCGTGCTGCCGGCGCGTTGGGGGGATTTTAACTGTATGGCGAAAGACTTTGAGGTAATAGTCGTCGGTGGCGGATTGGCTGGATTGGCAGCCTGTATGAAGCTTGCGGAGCTCGGTGCAAGCGTGAAGGTCTTCTCCATTGTTCCGGTTAAGCGCAGTCACTCCGTGTGCGCACAAGGCGGAATCAACGCCGCGGTGAATATCAAAGGCGAGGGCGACAGTATCCACGAACACTTTGATGACACGATTTACGGCGGCGACTTTCTGGCGAACCAAGAGCCGGTAAAAGAGATGACCGCTGCCGCGCCTGACGTTGTCTTTTTGTTCGACCGCATGGGAGTGCCCTTCAATCGCACCGACGAGGGGAATTTAGATTTCCGACGTTTCGGCGGAACCAAGCATCACCGCACGGCCTTCGCTGGTGCCACCACGGGACAACAGCTCTTGTACGCTCTCGACGAGCAGGTTCGTCGTCGCGAGGTTGAAGGGAAGGTGCAGAAGTTTGAATTCTGGGAATATCTTTCTGCGGTAATTGATTCAGATGGTGTTTGCCGCGGCATTGTTGCGGTCGATGTGCGAACGCTGGAGACACGAACCTTCCGCGCCGACGCCGTGATGCTATGCACGGGGGGTGTTGGGCAGATCTTTGGTAAGTCCACTAACTCAGTTGTTAACACCGGTTCCGCGGCTTCGTCGGCCTATCAGCAGGGCGCAGTTTTCGCGAACGGCGAGTTCATACAGGTCCATCCCACCGCTATTCCTGGCCTCGATAAGTTGCGTTTGATGAGCGAGTCAGCTCGTGGAGAGGGTGGCCGTGTCTGGACGTATAAAGACGGCAAGCCTTGGTATTTCTTGGAAGAGAAATATCCGGCATACGGAAATTTAGTCCCTCGTGATATCGCGACCCGCGAAATCTTCGATGTGTGTGTACGGCAGAAGCTTGGCGTTAACGGCGAGAACATGGTGTTTCTCGATTTGACGCATTTGTCGGAAGACTTCTTGAATAAACGCCTGGGTGGGATTTTGGAGATTTACGAGACGTTCGTCGGCGACGATCCTCGCAGGGTTCCGATGAAAATATTCCCGGGCATGCATTACAGCATGGGCGGACTGTGGGTCGACTACAATCTCATGACCAACGTGCCGGGGCTATTCGCGGGCGGGGAATGTAATTATGAGTATCACGGCGCAAATCGTTTGGGTGCGAATGCCCTCTTAAGCTGCACGTTCGATGGATTGAAGGGCGCTCCGAAGATCTTGGAGTACTGCAAGGGGCTCAAGCGTCGCGGCGCTGATGTGCCTGATGCGGTTTATTCTTCCGAGCATCGCCGTATGCAGGAGAAGCTCGACAGCATTTCCCGCATGGATGGAAAGGAGAATGTCTTCAAGCTCCATCAGCTCTTGGGCGAAACGATGACCAATAATGTGACGGTCGTACGCAACAACGGCGAGCTTAAGTCCACGATTGAGGTGATTAAGGAGCTCAAGGCTCGCGCTGGAAACATCGGGCTTAACGGAAAGAATAAAGTTTATAATCAGGAGCTGCTGTTCATAAACCACTTCCGCAGCATGCTTGAGTTGGCAGAGCTCATAACGCTTGGCGCGTTGCAGCGCGATGAGAGCCGCGGAGCTCACTACAAACCGGACTTCCCTGAACGAAATGACGAGAAGTTCTTAAAAACGACAATGGGGAAATGGACTGCGCGTGGACCGGAGATCACCTACGCTCCGGTTGATACGCGTTTCATCAAGCCGCGATTACGAGTCTACAACGTTGAAAAGAATGTTACTGCAAAGGCCACGCCGGTCGCAGGACAGGCTACAGCTTAGAGGGGTTTTGTGAGTAAGAACGGACATCATTCGCCTGGAGCACCTATTGCGTCGGTTCATCATACCGATGCTGTAGGGGGTAGTTCACGCAAGATTCGTATTCGAGTCCGTCGCCAAGACGGGCCTGAAAAATTGCCGTATTGGCAGGAATTCGAGCTTCCGTACGTGCCAGGCCACAATGTGCTTTCAGCTCTCATGGAGATCCGAAAGAATCCAGTGGACATCACCGGTCAGAAGGTTGAACCGATCGTGTGGGAGTCTAATTGCCTCGAGGAAGTGTGCGGGGCCTGCTCCATGGTAGTAAACGGACGGGCGCGGCAAGGCTGCACGGCTCTTGTCGATAAACTCGAGCAGCCGATTGTGCTCGAGCCCATGGATAAATTTCCCATCATTAGGGATTTGGTCGTCGATCGCTCTCGTATGTTTGATAACTTGAAGCGAATCAAAGCCTGGGTGGAGATTGACGGAAGTTATCCACTTGGTGCTGGGCCGAGACAGGACCCTGCCGAAGCACTTGAGCGATACACGATGTCAACCTGTATGACCTGCGGCGTGTGCTTGGAGGTTTGTCCGCAGGTGAGCGTTGACAACAAGTTTGTAGGGGCGGCAGCAATTAATCAGGCGCGGCTCTTTAACAGTCACCCAACGGGGAAGTACAAGGCAGACGAGCGAATTGACGCCTTGATGGGAGAGGGCGGAATCACTGATTGCGGTAACGCGCAGAATTGTGTTGAAGCTTGTCCTAAACATATCCCGCTGACCGAATCGATTGCTGATGTCGGTCGACAGGCCACGTTGCGCGCCGCCAAGAAATGGCTCGGATTCTAATAGAAGGATAACCAATGAATTTGCACGAGTATCAATCGAAGAAGTTGATGGCCAGCTATGGCTTGCCGGTGTTGGCAGGTTTCGTTTGCTATACGCCCGGAGAAGCGGAGGCCGCAGCGGATAATCTAAAAACTCCAGTTTGTGTCGTGAAGGCGCAAGTGCATGCCGGTGGGCGCGGGAAAGCGGGCGGCGTGAAGGTGGTAAAGTCTCCAGCGGAGGCACGCAGTGCTGCTGAAAAGATTTTGGGGATGAAGCTTGTTACCCCGCAGACTGGGGAGAAGGGGAAACTTGTCCGCAAGATCTATGTCGAAGCTGGATGTAACATCGATAAAGAATTCTATCTGAGCATGTTGGTTGATCGCGCTCGCAAGTGCATTTCAATCGTCGCTTCCACGGAAGGCGGCATGGAGATCGAGGAAGTTGCCCATACCCATCCCGAGAAAATAATCACCGTTGCGGTAGATCCACGCGTCGGTTTGCAGTCCTTTCAGGCAACGGGGCTGTTGCTGAAGTTGGGACTGCCGGTTGCGCATACTGCTAAATTCACTTCGCTCCTGATGGGACTTTATAAGATGTTCGTTGAGAGCGATCTTTCGCTGCTTGAGGTAAATCCACTTGTTCTCACGAAGGAAGGCACCTTTGTGGTGCTCGATGCTAAGTGCGCCGTGGATGACAACGCACTGTTCCGTCGCCCTTGTCTTAAGGAGTGGATGGATTATGACGAGCAGGACGCGCGCGACTTGCGGGCCGGTAAATTCGGTCTGAGTTATGTCGGACTTGATGGCACCATCGGTTGCATGGTCAACGGCGCGGGCCTTGCCATGGCCACCATGGATATCATCAAACACTTTGGCGGGCAGCCAGCGAATTTCCTCGACGTCGGCGGCGGTGCAACGAAGGAGACGGTAACGGAAGCTTTCAAGATCCTTCTTTCTGACGAGAACGTGAAAGGGATTCTCGTGAACATCTTCGGCGGCATTATGAAGTGTGACGTTATCGCAAACGGCATCGTGGAGGCCGCCAAGGAGTTATCGGTGAAGGTTCCCTTGGTCGTTCGTCTTCAGGGTACCAATGTCGAGCTCGGACGAAAAATCTTAGCGGAGTCCGGCTTGAAAATTCAGCCCGCTGATACGATGGACGATGCGGCAAAAAAGATTGTGGCTGCTGTTAAATAAGCCTAGGAGTTTACGATGAGCGTTCTTGTTAACAAATCCACCAAAGTTATTACGCAAGGCATGACCGGAAAGACCGGCTCCTTTCATACGAAGGGTTGCCGCGATTACGGGACTCAAATGGTGGCGGGTGTCGGGCCGGGTAAGGCTGGTCAGAATTTCGAGGGAATTCCGCTTTTCGATACGGTAGCCGACGCGAAGAAAGCTACTGGTGCTACCGTTAGTGTTATCTATGTGCCGCCGCCTTTTGCAGCGGATGCCATCATGGAAGCTGTCGACGCCGAGCTTGATCTCGTCGTGTGCATCACCGAGGGGATTCCCGTCTTGGACATGCTGAAAGTGAACGCTTTCATGCAGGGCAAAAAGACTCGACTAATCGGGCCGAACTGTCCGGGTATCATTACTCCGGGCGAGTGTAAAATTGGAATCATGCCAGGTCACATCCATAAGCCAGGTAAGGTTGGCGTTGTTTCGCGAAGCGGCACTTTGACCTACGAGGCAGTTTTCCAGCTAACGGAGCTTGGAATCGGGCAGTCAACTTGCATCGGAATTGGCGGTGACCCCCTAAATGGAACGAATTTCATTGATTGTTTAAGCTTATTCAATGCCGATCCGCAGACTGAGTCGGTTGTGTTCATCGGCGAGATCGGCGGCAATGCCGAAGAAGATGCCTGCGCCTGGATTAAGGCCAACATGAAGAAGCCTGTAGTTGGTTTTATTGCTGGCTCAACGGCTCCTCCTGGTCGTCGAATGGGACACGCTGGGGCAATTATTAGCGGTGGGGCCGGAACGGCTGAGGCGAAGTTCTCGGCAATGGAAAACGCGGGCGTGCATGTAGTGCGCACCCCTGCGGACATTGGAAAGAAAATGAAGGAAGTTCTCAGCCGGTAATTCAAAGCACGGCTGGCTTACACCCAGATATCGTTTTTGCTCTGCGTCTTTAGAAGTCCTGCTGTTCTGAGCGCTGAAAGTTTAACCATGATTCTGCGTTGAGCATCTTCAACATCACGCAGCTTCACTTGCGGCAGTGTCGCGAAATCTTCCTCCACTATTTGCCGACGGCGTTCGGTCATATTCTCGAAGAGGATCTTCTTCACATTTTCGCTCGCCGTTTTAAGCGATAGCAGTAAGTCGCGAGGATCTATTTCCTTTAGAAGGATCTGCACTCCGTGCGGCTGAAGATCCGCAATTTCTTCGAAGTTGTAGAGCTTTTCTTCGATCTTGACCGCTACTTCCGGCTGACTGGCCTGAATCGCTTTAACGATACGAGCTCGCGCTTCCGGTCGCATGCTATTAAGAATCTTTGCGGCTATGCCAGCCCCGTCAACCTTCTCGTCGGGGGTGCGATCATCGTCAGAATCACTCATACCTTCTCCTAATGTACTGAAAGCATTGATATTAAGATGCATAAAAATCGCCGATAGGAGCAACTATTTAGGCGCCGTTTATCAATGATTTTGAGAACTTAGTCGAAATCTACAGGTGAGGAAACTCCCGATTTTTTGGGAGCGCTAATACACGGATGTAGGTTTGGGCGTACTAAGTCTTAACTCCAATATCAATGCACTTGCTGCGCGTCGACGTCTCGATGAAGGCTCGGCTGCGTTGCAACGTTCATTCGAGCGCCTCTCGTCCGGCCTGCGCATCAATCGTGCCTCAGACGACGCGGCAG
>JAFLCA010000046.1 GCA_017302875.1 Deltaproteobacteria bacterium | reverse complement strand
GCTGGAACTCGGACTCGAGCTATTCCAATTGCCCTATGTAGTCGTAACTGGCAGTAACGGGAAGACTACCACCGTTACCTTGCTCCATGAGTTGTTGCGCGCTGCCGGCTTTGATTCTCGTCTGTGCGGGAATGTCGGAGTTCCCGTCGTCGCAGATCTTACCAAGGAACATGTCTTCTCCGAGCCGCCTAGGGAAAAGCGTGTTCTTGTTGTGGAGGCGTCCAGTTATCAGCTTGAGACTTGTTGTACCATCAAGCCCAAGGTGGCTGTACTCCTCAATCTTTCCGATAACCATCTCGAGAGACATGGAACTTTGCAGCGCTACTTCGAGGCCAAAGCGCGCGTATTTGCAAATCAGGATGGCAGTGACTTCGCCGTGCTGAATGCAGACGATGCTATGGTGTTTAGTTTGGCAGGCCGCCTCGCAGCGAAGGTCGCTGCCTTTGGAAAAACTTTTGTTCCCGGTAGCCCTCAGTTTGGCGCTGCTATTCTTGGTAGCGGCACGATTGCTCTCAAGGTCGCCGGCCAAGATGAGACCTACGATGTGAGCTCCTCCCGGCTTTTGGGAGCTCATAATCGGGCCAATATGGCTGCTGCTCTGCTCGCTGCGCGATTGATGGGGGCGCAGTCTTCCGCGCTTCAACGGGCAGTCGTTGAATTTCAGCCGCTTGAGCATCGATTGGAGTTTGTGGAGATGTACGGGCGGCCCCTTTACATTAATGACTCGAAATCAACCACGGTCGCGGCTTCGGTCGCCGCTCTGACTTCAGTGGTAGAGCGTTTCCCGCAGCGCTCCATTTCTTTGTTACTGGGAGGATTGGCGAAAGCTGGCTCCTGGGAACCATTGATGAACCTGATGCAGGAGAAGCAGGCACATTTAAAGCGCATTATTTGTTTCGGGAAGGACGGCAATTTGTTGGCCAGCCACTGTCGCCGTCATGCGTTGCCGCATGTGCAGGCCAAAACATTGCAAGAAGCCGTCAGCTTGGTCGCAGCTCAAACTACCGTTCAAGATATAGTCTTACTGAGCCCCGGCTGCGCGAGCTTCGATCAGTTTTCGGATTTTGAAGAGCGGGGCAATGTGTTTAAATCCTTAGTACGTTCGCTTCATGCCGAAGCTGCGGGAGGCGCTCCCGTCCAAGAATAAGCTAATCTGTGGTGCCGTATGAGTACTCTCTCGACTACCTATTCAACGCCGGCCCACGATGCTCCCCGTGCCCCATTTTTGCTCGATGCTGGCATCGTTCTGACCGTTTTTGTGTTGGTCGGCTTCAGTCTCGTGATGGTGTATTCAACCACGGGGATCGTTGCTCAAGAGAAGTTAGGGGATACGCTCTACTTTGTGAAGCGTCAGGCTGTTGCTGCGGTTATCGGCATCTTGGCGATGTTTCTATTTTCGAGAATTAACATCCAAAGTTTACAGAAAATTTCCCCGTACCTCTTCTTCGCTTGCATTGCGCTTCTGGCGGTTACCTTGATACCGGGAGTGGGGCACCGCGCAGGGGGCGCGCAGCGCTGGATCAATCTAGGCCTCGTACGATTTCAGCCGGGCGAGCTGGTCAAGGTTATGTTCATAGTTTTTATCGCGGGCTTCTGGGCGCGCCACGAGACGAGGCTGTCGGAGTTTTCTCAAGGCATCGTAAAACCTTTTTTTCTGGTTGCTGTTGTTGCTGGCTTGCTTCTGGTACAGCCGGATTTCGGAAGTGCCGCTGTAATCTCGCTGGTAACTTTGGGAATGGCCCTGGCGACCGGTGTGCGTCTGCGCTACATAGCTTGCGGGGCGGTTCTTTTGGCGCTCTGCATGGGGACGCTTGTTTTCCTTTCCCCTTATCGAATGCAGCGCATTATGAGCTTCCTTTCGCCGTTCTCAGATGTGTCGGGACGTGGGTATCAGCTCATTCAGTCTTTGATTGCAGTCGGCACCGGGCAATTGACCGGTGTTGGATTGGGAGATAGTCAGCAGAAGCTTTTCTTCCTCCCGGCAGCGCATACAGATTTTATCTTTGCTGTCGTTTCAGAAGAGCTTGGCTTCATAGGTGGGGTCGTGCTCCTGGCTAGCTTCCTTGTTCTGTTGTGGCGTGGTCTTCTGATCTCTTCGCGGCTCGCGGAAAATACCTTTCAATTTTCACTCGCAGTTGGACTGACCCTACTTATTGTGGCTCCGGCGCTGCTTAATATTGGAGTAGTAACTGGTTTGTTGCCGACCAAGGGCATGGTTCTGCCGCTGGTTGGTTACGGCGGCTCGAGTCTCGTGACGTGTTTAATGGCAGTCGGCATGTTGCTAGCGCTTAAGCGGCACCATCAAGAGCACGCGTAAGGGCGGCATTTTTTGAACGCAGCACCCCCGAATATTCGCATACTAGTAGCCGCCAGTGGTACCGGTGGACATCTCGGGCCCGCAGTTGAAATCGCCAAAGCTATTCGTCGGAAAGAGCCGTCCGCACAAATTGAATTTGTCGGGGCCGGTCGACCATTGGAAGAGAAGTTTATCGATGCTGCGGGTTTTCGCCGGCACGTCATTTCGATCGCCGGCATCAAACGCCGGGGCTTACGGGGAGTATTCGAATTCTTTGCCGCTCTTCCGCGAGCCTGGAAAGCCACTTCGGCACTCTTAACAGATTTCAAGCCGCAGCTAGTGCTCGGGGTTGGCGGGTATGTGAGCTTTTTGCCGGTCACCTTAGCGGCTTGGCGGGGCATTCCTACCTGGATTCATGAGGCCGAGTTGCGTCCCGGCATGGCAAACTTTTTCCTATGTTGGTACGCGAGCAAAGTTTCGACTGCCTTTGCAGGGGCCAAGCTGCCCAACATGAAGAACGTAGTTTACACAGGGCACCCCTTGCGACAGGAGCTCAAATCTCTGCAAGGGCGGCATGTAACAGACGACGCGCCGCGCCGCCTTCTTATCATGGGTGGTTCACAGGGAGCGCAGGCAATCGATTTGACCTGTAAAGAATTGGCGCCTTTCTTTACTGAGCGCAGCATCGAAATATTTCATCAATGCCGTCCAGAGAATGTTGATGTTGTAGCCGATGCCTATCGCTTGGCGCAGACTCGGCATCGAGTAGTCTCCTTTATCGACGATATGGCGGCAGCATATTCATGGGCTGATGTGGGAATGAGCAGGGCCGGCGCTGGAACGGTAATGGAGATGGAAGCCGTCAATCTACCGGCTATTTTCATCCCGTATCCATATGCGCAGGGAAACCATCAAGCGGCAAATGCAAATACCCTGGTGGCAAAGGGCAAGGCCTTGGTGGTGGAAGAGGGGGCTCATTTTAAATCGCGCCTGCAATCCGCTCTTGAGAAAATGTTTACGCGCGAATTTTATCGTCAGATGTTCTTGAAGCCTTGTGAAACAAGATCTCTTAACGCTGCTGATGAAATAGCACAGGGATGTGTGGAGCTGGCACGATCGTCGATCAGTGTTTAGAGGATCTCTGCCACGTCTTCCGCCGGCCCGTCGGGTTCGTTAGCCGCAATTTGTTCGGGGGTAGGTTCTGGTAATCCTGAGCCAATCTTGTCGAAGAGGCTCTTGGGAAGATCTTCCTTCGTTTTTTCGATCCAATCGAAGCTGCTGCCCATTTCGTAAATTGAATCGACGCGCTCTTGCAGGTTCGCGAACACCTCGCCTTCACAGAAGAAAGGACTCCCCGCAGCGAAGCAGGCGGGAGCCTTCTCATCTTCAATCAGGGATTGAATCCAGGCACGGGCGGCATACCAAGAGAGCATTTCCTCGCTATCCGCCTCCGCTTCGGTGGGCATACTGTCAGCCGCGAGCGCCTTCGCGCAGGGTATTCCCATACCCATGGACTGCAGAAGGATTGAAGCAATCTGTAAGTGATCGCAGCCCCAGCGCGTCAATTCGCCCTTTATGTTGAAAAGTTTCTCTTTGTCGTTCAGCTCACGGCGGAACGCCTTGAAGTTTCGTGGATCCTTCTTTGAGAAGAGACTTAAGGCGGAGTAACGAATTACGCCGACCAGTAAGCCCCTGGAGGTGCCGATAGCAGGCATTTTCGTGCCGATGTAGAAGCCGGCTTCCATTTGTATTTGAATTTCTTGTGAGAGTGTTTCCCAGATGCGCGGGTCTATGATTTTTTTGACTTTGCGGAAGAGGTAGGTCGTGGTCAGAATCGCCGCCAGCTCATCGGGAGGGAATACTCGTAATAATCCGAAGCCGTCCAGCTGAGGCAGCTTGCCTAGTTCATCTTTACGTAGTGCTGCTGCTGCATAATAGAGAATCGCACGCAGGCTGGGACTTTTTAATAGAACCGCCAAGGGATAGGGCTCGGTTTCTGAAAGCACGGTGGTGCCATGTTGCGTCAGATTACGCAAATAGCGAATCGCATTCGTGAAAAGTGTGTGAGGCCTACCAAGTAGCCCGGCGTATGCTCGCGCTTCATCCCAGTCGCCGCCTTCGGCGAGGGTGCGGGAGCGGTGCGTTCGGTTAATTTGGTCGCTCATGAATCCTCAGTTACGAAGGGGTTCCGCCTGAGCCGCCTTTCTTCTCAAGTTCGGCCACGACTTTCTTTTCCATGCGCTTCTTGATTCGATCGCTAACACCCCCGTACTTTTTGTACTTGGATATGTCAGTGGGGAGCGGAGCAGCTTCGAAAGCGTTCACCGCAAGTTCGTAATACACTTGCAACGATTCTGGACTGAGCGTCTGGATAAAGTTACTTGAATCGCGCATTTTCTTGAAGGCGCGCGAAGTATCCATGCTGCACGACTTCAAATAGGCGAGCTGATCAACCTGAGCGATTAAGTCTTGCACGAGCATGGAGATCGCTGCTTTCTCGCGAGCCGTCGATCGCTCTTTCTTTACGCGCGATGCCAGGTTCGTGATCTCGTAGAGGTAATCAACGGAATAGGGTTCGAACAACATTCCATCAGCGCCGCCAATCACGTTTTGAGCGATTGAGGCACCGTCTGCGCCATTCTTTAGTACGAGCACGTACGCAGTATCCTGACCCGATTTTGTTTCCTTTGCTTTCTTGATGAAATTGGTTATTTCGCCTTGGTCGATGCGATATGAAATGAAGATAACGTCACATTTCTCACCGCCGCCACCCATGCGGCTCAAAGCTTCGTTTGTCGTCGATGTCTGTTGCACTGTGCCAAAGGCAGGCACGGCGGTAGTCGCCTGCTTCAAGCGCATGCGTGAATTCAAATCCGGATCGACAAGAATTGCGTCAAATTTATGTGGATTGACGGCCATGGACAGTGCCTCCCTAGAGTTCCGCTAACTGGTAGACAGCCCCCGAAGCTGCTACTACCAAATTAAGCTATCGGAAATTCTCGTAGAGAACTAAAGGGTCTAACGCAGGTTGGCTGCATACGATCAAAGCTAATTATTGCAGGGGGTTGCTCCGGTAGAGGGCGCAACGAATTGATGGGGGGCGAGGGGCGACGCGTTCCTACTTCCTGAGAGGGATCGTAACGTAATTTCAGTGGAAGAATGGTTGTCAGTGGATCCTGATCGGGGGATTGCCGCGCTGTGGTAGTGGCGGGACAGAGGGTTCTGCAGATCTTCCGCTCGCAATGACAATATCGGATTACCTCGGTCTGTCGCCTCTGTCATTGCGAGGGCTCCTATATGCTACGCGGCAAGCTGTTCTCTCTCCAGTTTCGCGACAATATCGCGTGCTGCGAAACGACCGCTTTCTGCCGCTCCGTTCATGAAACCCTGGAAGTCCTCACTGCAATGCTCGCCTGCGAAGAAAATATTCCCAACGGGCGTGCGTTCCTGCCCAGCGAAGCTGGTCCATTGACCGGTTTTGTAAACAGAGTAACTGCCGTGAGAGAAGGGGTACCCCGGCCAATAAAACTTTCCGGTTTTTCCGTTAAATTCCAGGTCGCACTTTGAAAACAATCGACCCACCCAGGGCAGGGACTTCTTTGCATAATCTGCGGCATCTATAGCGGCACTGTCCGTACAAGTTTTGCCGCCGAGAAATATAGTCATCCCTCCGCTTTCGCAGTGCTGAGCGCGTGAATTATCCCAGCCGCTCTGGTATGGCGTTCCGCTAAAGAAGCTTCCGGAATATCCAAGATCTCGCCACGGCCGCGAATTAAACCCCATTAGCATCTTGCTATTCATTCCGTATCCCAATTCGCGAATGACTTGCAGCTTCTGCGGTGGAAAACTGTCGGGTAAGTTGACGGATCGCAGGAGGGTAAAGGGAATTGCAACGACCACAATATCTGCATCTACTTCAGCGACAGATCCTTCGCGCTGAAAAGTGAGGCGATAGCGTCCATTCCGCTCGGCGATACTTTCCAGGAGATGTCCGTATCTGATGTGATCTTGATACTTCTGCGCAAGGGCATTGGGGATTCTCTGATTGCCGCCGCGAATTTTGTAGCGCTCATCACTGCTGCCGTAGAGATCGAATTCCTGGTCCTGCGTGTCCGTCGAAATGAGGCATATGAGGTTAAGCGCGGACTGCTGATCGGCGTCGATGCCATATTCGGTCACGTAGGCGACGCGTATTAGATCCTTCAGCCAGCCCTGTACACCGATGCGTTCAAGATATTCTGACAGTGAAGTGCGATCGAGGTCTAAAACCTGTGGGCTGGGAACGTCGGTCCAGGTTGCAAATACGGCTGCATCCTGTGCGATACGAGCGGCGGCAGGACGAAATGCTTCAAGAATGCTCTCATTCGAATAGAGCCGTTCTCCAAATGAATAAGCCTCGATATACTTTTCCTCGCCGGGACCCTTTACATCATACACCTCGAGTTTGAATTCCTTCGCGAGTGACAACATATCGAGATGAGTCGAGTCGAGGAACTCGCCACCCAGCTCTGTTACCAATCCTGGCCCTAATAAATCGATGGTTGAATGACACCGTCCGCCCGGTCGCAGCGCGGCCTCGTAGATGGTGGCGTCGAGACCGGCTTTTTTTAGGTGATGGGCGGTGTTGAGGCCGCCAATTCCCGCACCTACTATCGCGATACGTGGGCCCGAGGTTTCCGATTGGTGCACTCGTTTGTGGCAGGCACTCAGAGTAGTGCTGAGGCCCAGAGCAACTCCGGAAGCACCAAGGAGTTTTAGTGCCTCGCGCCGTGAATAGCGGCGACGTTCCAGCTCTTGCTGTCGTTCCAAAGGCAGGGCTACCTCTTGAAGCGCGGCTCTAAGTGTCGCAAAGAGGGGAGTACGGGCGGATTTTGTTCGCATATAAAAGCTACTTTTTTTTCTTAATATTGCCCCGTTTCGGCAAGGTACTTGGAGTCGGGCGCTCCTTTCGAATTACCACTAACTTTCTGGCGGCCAGAATTCCGGGTACTACCACCTCTCGTATCTCTGCGGTGCCGCCGCCAAGAATATGGATACTGGTCACGGCTGCTTGAAGTTCGATTTCTGTTTCCTTGCTCTTCATCGCCACCGCCATCCCGCCCACTTTCACGAAGGGCAGCATCCAATGACAGAGGGTATCCAGATCCGCAACTGCTCGGGACACGACGATATCAAAGGATTCACGACGCTCTGCCGCATGAGCGAGCGTTTCGGCGCGGCCACAAACTATCTCCAGCGGGAGGCCCATCTCTCGGGAAAGCGACTCAATGAATCCGAGCTTCTTCTGGATCGAATCAAGCAGGCAAACCTGTAAATTGGGGAAGGCGATTTTGAGCGGAATGCCGGGAAAACCGGCGCCTGTGCCCACATCCAGAAGCCTGCCGTTCGGCGGGATGGCAGTGGCGACGCTGAGCGAATCCAAAAAATGTAGGGCGACGGTTTCCTGCGCGGGGACGCGAGTCAAATTAAGCTTCTGATTCCATTCCTCCAGACGTAACGCGTACAGTTTAAAGGCTTCCACCTGCGCACTTGAAAGCTCAACGCCGAAAGTTCGAGCGCCTTCGATGAGGGCTGAGGAGTTGAAGTCAGTCATATTCGCTCCGCCAAGATAACGAAATGCGCGGCGCCTATGCGAGTAACAAATATCACGCCGAAGCTGCTCGCCGGGTCTTTGGGAGGCAGCAATTTGAGTTTCAAGCGTAGCTCGTCTGTGGTCTCTGAAAATCCACGTTTTTTTATCTCGGTTCTGGTATTCCAACGCCGCTGTTGCAGGCGCTCGTTGAGCGTGCTGAGACTATATGGAAATACCTCAAGAATCTTGAATGCGCGGTAGAGGGGATGCGTCGGAGGTGCTGTGTTAGAGACTCCATATGCGATGTGTGTATCTAAAAGCTTGAAGTTTTGTGAGTGATAAAATGCGCTGAGATGAGAACTGCGAATTAGAGCGGCATGCGGCTCAACAAACCAATGTCCAGCAGCATTTTCGATCGGAAAAACTTCGGCTTCTGGGCTTGTCGCAGGTGGTATCCATTCATAGGCAGCGTCTGCCAGGAATACGGTACCGTCGAGAACCGCAGTTCCTCTCCAAAGTGTTTGCTCGACGCATTCGGATTCGAGCCCGATCCATTCCCTGACGACCCCGGGAGATAGCGTGAGATTGCTGCCAGGAGAAATTTTTATCCCGCGTGGTCCGGAGCAGGGGAGATTCAGGACAAAGTCTAAAGACGGACTCCAATCATTGGGATTGTAGACGCGATTTCCACCCCCATCACGGCGCGCAGGGTCGCTCCATAGGGCATCAAATGCAGCCATGTCGAATGAAGACAACGCAACGGTAGCATCGGCATGAATGACTTCAACATTCTTGATTCCTTGAGCCGCTAAATTATGGCGAGCCATGACCGCGATATTCTCTTGCTTCTCAAAGCTGGTGACTCGCGTGCAAACGCGCGCGAAGGCGGCGGTGTCGCTTCCTATCCCGCAGCCAACTTCTAACAGGTGCCGACACCCTGAAAATTTCTTGGCGTGATGGGCAGCGACGGTCGGATGACTGGCTTGCTCAATCGATTCTCGAGTGAAGAGGCCTTGCGCTGTCCAAGATCCAAGAAAGGCTGCCTGACGGCGTGTGAAGACGATCTCAACTGCACGGCGCGTTAGCTCCGGAGCGGCATCTGAAAGCTTCTTGTTCGCGCGCAGCGCCGTTGCGGCTGGATCGTACGCTGCCTCCTCGGCAATAGCCGTGGCGCGCTCCAGTAATTGAATGCCTGCTGATGTTGACCAGATGAGTTCGATAGACACGCCACTTTCCCTGTATGCGGTCTGAGTATCCCCAGGGCGCTTCAACCTTACAAGTGAGCCTGTGGGGGGTGGTGTGGATTGAGAGGGGCGGCTTTAACTATTTGATTTAACTTGGTAATACTTTGAGTGCTTCTAGCTGAAAGCTTTTGTCTCGCGTGCCGAGAGACTTTCTTAGTCCCTAGAATTTTCCGAACGTTCGTAGTACTTCTTAATCCTGGATTCTTGGAGGAACTATGAAACGAACTGTGCTTGCCGGTCTTCTCGCGTTGGCTTTACTGCCTGCATCCGTTCGCGCCGAAGATATCAACGCTATTTTCAAGAAAGTGAATGACCTAATTGCGGCGAAGAATTACTCCAAAGCTCTGGAAGAACTCGGCTGGGCGCAAAAAGAACTCGAGAAGATGAATATCACTCAGGTTCAATCGTTCTTCCCCGATTCTCTGGCTGGATTCACGGGCTCGAAGTTTGAAGCCAATTCAGCTCTTGGTATGACGAACATCGAGCGCGAATACAGCAAGGGTTCTGAGCAGATTAAAATTGCGCTCTCTGGAAGTAGTGCTGGTGGCGCAGGAGCGGGCGGACTCGGCGGATTGGCTGCCTTTGGTCGTATGGCTGCCATGATGGGCGGTGGTCAAGGACAAGACACCTTCCGAATTTCCGGACGCACCGCAAGTTTGCAGAATGCTGATGGCGGCTCCCCGCAGCTTCAGGTATTCCTCGACAGCGGCTCTGTTCTCACCCTTGAAGGTCAGAATGGCACCACGGGAGATTCGCTGAAGAGTGTTGCCGAAGCGCTGAAGATTAATGAATTGGATAATTATCTGCGCGGACAGAGCTAGGGTACTCGGCATACCAATTTTCAAACCGAAGTACTCCCAAACGAGTACTTCGGTTTTTTTGTTTGAATTTTACGAATAGGCAATCCATGAGTTTTCTAAAAAGCACCTACAGAACCCATACCTGCGGAGAATTGCGCGCTGAGCATGTCGGCCAAGAAGTTGTTATTTCGGGCTGGTTGTTGCGAAAACGCGATCACGGCGGACTGGTCTTTATCGATTTGCGAGATAACTACGGGCTGACGCAAGTCATCGCTTCCGGAGAATTGGGGCAGGAGCTGCAGAAGCCGCGAGTGGAGTCAGTCCTTCGCATCAGAGGTACCGTCGTCGCGCGAGAAAAGAATCTCATAAACAGTAAATTGGCGACCGGCGAGATCGAGGTCAAGGCTACGTCTATCGAGGTGCTGTCGGCAGCGGAGGTAATTCCATTTCAGGTGGCCGAGGATGACAATGCCCCCGAAACGACCCGTCTGACGTATCGCTTTCTTGAGCTGCGGCGCGAGAAATTACATCGCAATATTCTTCTCAAGAACCACATCATCCGCGCCATGCGTGAGATTATGTGGAGCATGAATTTTAACGAGTTCCAGACGCCCATTCTAACGAGCAGCTCTCCAGAGGGCGCGCGTGATTTTATCGTTCCTTCGCGTCTGCATCCTGGTAAGTTCTTCGCTCTTCCGCAGGCTCCTCAGCAGTTCAAGCAATTGCTTATGATCTCAGGGTTCGATCGTTACTTTCAGATCGCGCCTTGTTTTCGTGATGAAGATGCCCGCGCCGATCGTTCGCCGGGGGAATTCTATCAGCTCGACATGGAGCTTTCGTATGTCGAGCAGGAAGATGTCATGCGCGTAAACGAGAATCTGTTGACGCAGCTATTTCCGCGTTTCTCGAAGGGGCGGATGACGGATGCGCCTTTCCCGCGACTTCGTTACGACGATGCAATGGCTCGATATGGAACGGACAAGCCTGATCTGCGCGTTCCCTTAGAAATTGCCAATGTGTCGCAGGTTTTCGCCAACTCGGAATTCCGAGTCTTCAAATCCGCGCTTGGTACTCTAGGCGGTATCTGGGCGATTAAGATGTCGGTGTCGACTCCTCCATCGCGTAAGTACTATGACGATGCGGTCGATTGGTTCCAGAAGAGTTGTGGACAAGGCCTGGCGTATTTGTCCTTTGACGAGAATGGGTACAAAGGCTCGATTGGAAAATTTGTTTCAGCGTCCGAGGCGGACGCCCTCAAGGCCGCGCTGCAGATTTCCGGTCCTGCCGTAGTGTGGCTGGCTGCGGGTGCTGAAAAGGAAATTCTCTCCGGATTGGGCCGCCTGCGAGTAAAGTTGGGAACGGACTTTAATTTGACTGAAAAGGATGCCTGGAGATTCTGCTGGGTCACCGATATGAAATTCTATGAACGTAACGAAGATACCGGTGGTATCGATTTTGTTCATAACCCGTTCTCGATGCCGCAAGGAGGTATGGATGCCTTGTTGAGCAAGAACCCGCTCGATATTTATGCCTACCAGTATGACATTGTCTGCAACGGATACGAGCTCGCCAGCGGCGGGATTCGCAATCATTTGCCGCAGATTATGTACAAGGCCTTCGAAATCGTCGGCTACAGCAAGGCGCAGGTCGATGAGAAGTTTGGCGGAATGATTAAGGCCTTCACGTACGGAGCGCCTCCGCACGGTGGCATTGCGCTGGGAGTTGATCGTATCGCTATGTTGCTCGCCAATGAGGAGGCTATTCGTGAAGTTATTGCCTTCCCGTTGACTCAGACGGCGGAAGATCTTTTGATGGGAGCGCCTTCGCCGGTTAGCGATAAGCAACTGCGCGAGGTGCACATCGAAGTCAAAATGCCTCCGAAATAACTCGGTAGCTCTCGTAAGGCCGGTCGCAATGCGAACAAAGTCAGTCCAAAAACTCCTTTTGCTCGTCGTTGCGGCCGGTTTGCTTTATCTGGGATACCGTGCGGTTTTGGGGCGAACAGCTTCAACTGCATCTTCTCGTCCAAATCTCATCTTCATTTCCCTTGATACTCTGCGAGCGGATCGATTGGGGGTCTACGGCTACGAACGTCCGACGAGCCCGTTCCTAGATTCATGGGCCTCCGGAGCTGCCGTTTTCGAACACGCAGTGAGTACGGCCCCGTGGACCTTGCCCTCACACGTCACCATGTTGACTGGGCTCTATCCGAGCTCGCACGGAGTAAATAAAGCCAAGCAGCGCGGCATCGGCACCGTGATGGAATATCTTCCGGAGATCTTGCACAAGCAGGGGTATCAGACTTTTGCCTTCACGGGTGGGGGCTATGTCTCGGAGCGCTACGGCTTTGGACGTGGTTTCGACGCTTTTGTATTTAACCACGGTGAGGATATCAGCGAAGCGCGCGGTTTTCCTTACACCATCAAGATGGCGCAAGAGAAACTTGCGGCCATGGATCGGACGAAGCCTTACTTTCTCTTCCTGCATACGTATGCGGTGCACTGTCCGTACGATCCTCCCGCGCCCTATGGCACGATGTTTAGCACCCCCGGAGCGGAACCTGTCGAATACACCAAGTGCAACAAGTACTATAACCTGCAGGATGGATTCACTGCGGCAAAAGCTCTCTATTTGTCAGATCGCTACGATGGAAGTATTCGGTATCTCGACACGCAAATTGAAAAACTTTTTACTGACTTGAGGAAGGAAGGCTTCCTCGACAACACGTATATCGTCATAACCTCCGACCATGGCGAGGAGTTCTTTGAGCATGGTCGCATTGGGCACAAGAAATCTCTTCACAAAGAGCTGTTGCTGGTGCCGCTTATTATCAGCGGGCCCGGAATAAAGGCGCAGCGCGTTAATGAATCTGTCAGTAATGCGGATCTATTCCCGACCATTTTGCAGTTGCTCGGATTGCCTCCTTCAAAGCAGCCTGACGGGCATTCGCTATTCGCCCTTATGCATGGTCAGCAAGAGGAATTTTCTCGTCCGCCGTACCAGTACTCGGAATTGCACCATGCAGGAAAGCTGCGCTCGCTGTTCGATCCGGAAGTGGAACATTTCATCCTGGATCTAAAGACGAACATCCCGCTGCTCTACGACTCTAAGAACGATCCGCGCGAGGCTAATAATATTGCGAATGCACGCCCTGACCGTATTCTGGAATGGCGAAGCATTCTGGACCGGCTGTCGAAAAGCCTTTACGAGCGACCGACTGGATCGGTCGATCCCGCGACTAAAGAACAACTCGAGCAGTTGAAGACACTTGGTTATCTATAACCAGCCTCGTGAGCACCCACTTGGGGCGGCCTCGCCTAGACGCAATTGTTGGAATATACTGAATCCATGAGTGATATGGAGCAGCCCAAAAAAGGATCCAAATCTTCTCAGGGGCGCCCCCCTGAGAAGCCTGCGCTTCGGATAGATCGAGAAGAGATTCAATCTAGAATGGGAAAGGAGAATCTGGATGAGGATTTCGACTTTGACGATCTGATGGCCGGCCTGCCGGCTCGTTCGACAGAGGAACTTGCTCCACGCCTATCTACGGCGGAATTGAAACCCATAATGGAAGCGCAGTTGCTCGCTTTAGATATCGATCCAAAGGGTATTAAATTGCCGAAGCTCAGCATTATCCCCGAATTGCACGGCAAGCAGGTGCTTTTGGTGGATGACTCCGCCGACGTGTTTCGGAAGTTTGTTCCGTATCTAGTCGTTGCAACCAATGGCGAAGCCAATTTTATACGTTACCGGGCAGGGTCGGCTGGTGACCTTGCTAAGAAGATCTTGGCCGCAAATCCTGATATTGCGCTTCTCGACGGTCAATTAGGCGAGAAGGTTCGGGGATGGGATGTCGTGTCTCTCGTTCACAAGGCGAATCCTCGTTTGCTGTGCGTAGGATTTTCGGCTGAAGCGACATTTGACAGAGCCTTTACTGCGGCAGGAGCCATGGGTTTTGTTCACAAGCGAGTAGATGCTGTCGAAGACAGCATGGCCGTTTTAATAGAGCAGGCTCGAATACTACTTACGCTAGATTCCTTGGCTGATATCGGTTCGGATACTTCGCTAGGGGATTCAGAAGAGGACAGTTAGAATCAGGCTTTCTTTTCCGGAGTGATCCAATGCGCGAGGGCAAGCACTTCAACCTCGCTTGCGAGCTCACCTGACCTTACAAGATATCCAAGCGCGCCCTTGGAGTCCGCACCGAACTCCTTTAGACAAGCAACCATGAGACGCTGCCGCTCCGGATCCTGAATGAGCTTTGATGCAGCACTGGTTACATGTGCAACCAAGTCTGTACGCATTTTTACGCCAGCTCTTTGAGTTTCATCAAGCAGGGTATCGTCCGCCCGACGACCTTCTAGACTTCTTGTCGCCCTAGCAATCTCTGTAATCGGTCCAGTTGCGTAGGTGCTTATCGGTAGTGCGGGATCGCTAAGTGCAGCACAGAATGCAGCAGGACAAGGATCCGTAAGCGCAAGGGGGACAAGAACCTTTAAGCATTCTTTCTGAAGATACGCCCAGCCGGTCATTCCACTAAAATCGTTCACAACCTCCTGGAAGTGGAGGAGGCGAATCGCAGCGTTATAGACAGCAATTCGTGCGACGGAGATTTCTTCTGGAACGACCTCGCCGGACCGAGTATGGTCGTGCGGTCCCAGATTCGTTTCGATCGCCAATTGTTTTGTTCTTAAGGATTCGTATTGCAATAAGGGATCGATAACCCCATCAAACAGTCGCTCTAAGCGCTGGCGAACTTCTACAATTCCGAAGCTACTTTCTTTCAGTGTGGGCAAATCGAAAGCCAGAGACTCGATTGCCTTTCTCCAGTGCGCGCTAATTGCCGTTTCGTTGAGAGTACCTTCGAGCTTTCTCTCTTCGAAAATTGCGAATAACGTACCTGAAGCCGATGGAGAGTTGCCGCCAACCGTCAGATCTTGAACTGAAAATCCGGCATCAGCAGAATGGCCTGCCTCGAGGGCTTGATGCTGATGGGGGTTGGGGAATCTGCTCATAAACAGTGGTCTTTTCGGTCCAATCTAATATTCAGGGGATGTTATGGCTCTATTAGCGAAACGAGCGCGGCAGCATAGCGTTTTTTTTGTATTATTTCCAATTTATGGGTCGATGGCGCCGAGCGGGCTGACCTTGACCCGCTCCCGGTGATGCCCTTATGGTGTGCGTTATGCAGCGTTTAAGAGCCTCTACAATGTTTCTGGTTTGCCTCGTGCTTGTTTTGGTAGGGGGGGCGTACGCGCTTAAGGCTACGAGATCAGTTGGCTCTTCGGCTAAGCCCAACTTGATTCTTATTTCGTTAGATACCTTACGCGCTGATCGCTTGGGCACGTATAAATATCCGCGGGATACCAGCCCCTTTCTTGATCGCTGGTCCCAGGACGCCGTTGTCTTCGAACATGCCGTTTCCGTAGCCCCCTGGACCCTGCCTTCTCACGTTTCCATGTTTACGGGACTCTATCCCAGCTCGCATGGCGTAACCCGAGCAAAGAAGGGCAGCATTGGAGCTGATACGCAGCTTTTGACCGAGATTTTAAAGAAGGATGGCTATCAGACCTTCGCTTTTACTGCCGGCGGGTATGTTTCTGAGCGATACGGATTTGGGCGCGGATTCGATAGCTTTCTGGTGAATAAAGGCGAGCATCTTGGCGAAGCTCGAGGGTTTCCATACACGGTAAAGCTCGCCCAGGAGAAGCTCAAAACAAGCGACCCAACCAAGCCGTATTTCCTCTTTCTTCATACGTACGCAGTGCATTGTCCTTACGATCCTCCCGCGCCTTATGATCGTATGTTTGTTTCCCCAGGCGCTGAGCGCATCGATGCCGTTTCTTGTGCGCGCTTCTTCGGGGAGGATCCGGTTTCACCTGGCAACGCGCTCTATCTCTCGGATCTGTATGACGGAAGCGTGCGGTTCCTCGACCTGCAGCTTGAAAAGCTTTTTGCCGGGCTTAAAGAATCAGGGCACCTCGATAACACCATCGTGGTGATTACCTCGGATCACGGAGAAGAGTTCCTCGAACACGGGCGTATCGGGCACAAGAAGTCAGTTCACAAGGAGCTGCTGATGATTCCTCTTATCGTCGGTGGGCCTGGAATAAAGGGACAGCGGATTCCTGATACGGTAAGCAACGTTGATCTGTTGCCGACAATCCTGGAGTTGCTCCATCTGCCGATTCCCGCCGAGATTGATGGGCATTCATTGGTCGCCATGATGCGCGGAGCGCAAGAAGACTATTCACGGCCACCGTACCAATTGTCCGAACTCGATCACGGCTCGGTTCTGCGTTCGCTGATGGAGCCGGTCAGTGAGCAGTTTATAGTAGATTTGAAGAGCCACGAATCAGAGCTCTACGATTTGAAGAACGATCCTGGGTCGCAGAAGAACATAGCTCTTGCCATGCCAGACCGTATCGCGGAGTGGAAGGGCATACTCGACCGCCTCATAAAGGGACTTCACGCGCGCGCCGCGGGTACCTTGGAGCCAGCCAGTAAGGAGCAGATCCAACAGCTCAAGACTTTAGGGTACTTATAAGAGGAAACTGGTGCGTAAGCGCTGCGCTTCGTGCTGTTGTGCGATGCAATCGAAGATGGAAAACTAACGGCTAAATTTGTATGCGAAAACTTCATGTAATGGGGCTTGCTGCGGCGATTGCAATCGTTGCCGCTGTATTTTTCTTTTTAAAAATTAGTGCTCCTCGGCCGTCCGATAAGCCCAATCTTATTCTCATTTCGCTTGATACGTTACGTGCGGATCGACTCGGCACCTACAAGTACTCGCGTGCTACCAGTCCTTTTCTGGACTCCTGGGCCTCTGGCGCGGCGGTATTTGAGCACGCGGTGACTGCCGCTCCCTGGACCTTGCCCTCACATGTTTCCATTTTTACCGGCCTTTATCCGACTTCGCATGGTGTTAATGAAGCTAAAAAGCGCAGCATCGGAGAAAGTACCGAGCTCTTCACGGAGATCTTGCAGCGTAACGGGTATCAGAATTTTGCGTACGTAGCTGGTGGCTACGTGGGGAAACGCTACGGATTTGCGCGCGGCTTCGACAGTTTTATCTATAATAGCGGTGAGCGTTCGAATAAGGCGCGCGGATTTCCACGAACCGTGACCATGGCGCTTGAGAAATTAGAGAAGCGCGATCCCTCGAAACCGTTCTTCTTGTTTCTTCATACCTATGCGGTGCATTGTCCGTACACCGCTCCGGAACCATATCGCGACATGTTCAACTCACCGGATGCCGAACCAATCGATACTTCGCGCTGCGACCGATTCAACGGCAAAGAAGGATTTACGAAGGGGCACGCTCAATTTTTGTCTGACCGCTATGACGGGAGCGTTCGCTTTGTCGACGACACTTTGAAGACGCTCTTTGAAGGCTTAGAGAAGCAGGGTGTTAAGGATAATACCTTTATTATTATTACCTCCGACCACGGGGAATCCTTTTTGGAGCACGGGCGCATTGGACATTCAGAGTCCCTCTATAAAGAGTTGCTCATGGTACCACTCATCGTAAGTGGCCCCGGAATAAAGCCACAGCGAATTTCAGAAGCGGTCAATCTCGTGGATATTTTTCCGACGGTATTGGATCTGCTGGGTTTCCCAGCTTCAACACAGCCGGACGGGCACACTCTAGCTGCTTTATTGCACGGTCAGCAGGAGTCGTTCTCGCGGCCACCATATCAATTGTCAGAGCTGCATCGTGGAAAAATGTTACGGTCACTGATTGATCCGGTAGACGAGCACTTTATCCTCGATCTCGAAACGAACACCGCCCAACTCTTTAAATTGCCTGTTGACCCATTAGAAACCAAAGACCTTGCGACCAGTATGCCCGACCGCATATCCGAATGGCGCTCAATTTTGGATAGACTGTCCAAAGGATTGCATGAGCGTCCCACAGGGAAGATGGATCCGGCCACTAAGGAACAGATCGAGCAGCTTAAAACTCTTGGCTATCTCTAAGATGGGCGTTCGCCGGAATTTTCCGCTGCGATTTTTGAGTACCGGAGAATGATTCAATGCGTGCGCTATCCCTCATCGGTAGTTCCTTCGTTTTGTTAGCACTGTGGTGTTCCCCAGCTGTGGCGGAAACTATTCTCAATGTCTCTTATGATCCGACCCGCGAGTTGTACCAAGAAATAAATACTGCCTTTGTGAAATCGCTCGGGCCTGCGGGGGCGGGCCTTACGATTCAACAATCTCATGGCGGCTCGGGAAAACAGGCGCGATCCATAATCGAAGGGCTCGAGGCGGATGTGGCTACCTTGGCGCTCGGTTATGACATCGATCAGATTGCAAAAGCTGGCCTGCTTGATCCGAATTGGAAATCAAAATTCCCACACAATAGTGCCCCATATACCTCCACCATTATATTTTTGGTTCGCAAGGGGAACCCTAAGCAGATTAAGGACTGGGACGACCTGACTCGTGCCGACGTTAAGGTGATTACACCGAATCCCAAAACCTCGGGTGGTGCTCGTTGGAACTATTTAGCGGCATGGGGCTATGCCTTGCGCAAGAATGGGGGGAGTCAGCAAGCGGCGAAAGAGTTTGTGTCCAAGCTTTTTAAGAATGTTCCGATTCTTGATACTGGAGCGCGTGCCGCGACCACCACGTTTGTTGAACGTGGCATTGGGGATGTCTTAATCTCATGGGAGAATGAGGCGCTGCTGGCAGTGCATGAGCTCGGAGCGGATCGCTTTGATATCGTGGTGCCCTCGGTGAGCATTAGAGCGGAGCCGCCGGTTGCGATTGTGGATACATACGCTGCCAAGCATGCTACGCAGACGCTCGCGAAGAAGTATCTCGATTTTCTTTACTCAGAAGAAGGGCAGCGCATCATTGAAAAGCATTATTTCCGTGCCTGGAAATCCTACGGAATTACCAAGTTCCCCCAGATTGAACTTTTTGACGTTGAAAGTGAATTTGGCGGATGGGAAAAAGCTCATCAGGAGCATTTTGCCGATGACGGTATTTTCGACCTAATATTCAGCCAAGCCTCATAAGGACTGTCGTGGGTATCGAGAAGAGACGGTTGCCGGGGTACGGATTATCATTCGGGATTAGCATCCTCTTTTTGAGCCTCTTTGTTTTTTTGCCGCTGGCGGCGCTCTCCTTACGCTTTCTTGAAATATCTCCGTCCGACGTTCTTAAAATTGTATCGGGAGCGCGCGTCAGGAGTGCTCTGCTGCTAAGTCTTGGCATTTCATTTCTCGCCGCCTTCGTAAACGTGTTCTTAGGGGTATTGGTGGCATGGGTCCTCACTCGTTATACCTTCCCCGGCCGTGCTCTTTTGAATGCCTTGGTGGACTTGCCGTTTGCGGTTCCCACTGCGGTTGCTGGAATCGCCTTGACGACGCTCTACGCACCGCAAGGCTGGTTCGGCAAAGTGTTTGCGACCTTTGGCGTTGACGTCGCATTTACTCGAAGTGGGATTTTTGTGGCGCTGCTTTTTGTCGGGTTTCCATTCGTGGTACGTACGGTGCAGCCGGTTCTAGCAGAACTTGATACAGATACGGAAGCCGCTGCGCAGACCCTCGGAGCGGGTCCCTGGCGCTGTTTTTTTTCGGTCACCTTGCCGAGCATCATTCCTTCGATTCTGACTGGATTTTCACTGGCTATGGCGCGCGGACTTGGTGAATACGGCTCTGTCGTTTTTATCTCTGGCAATATGCCGTTGCGTACCGAGATCCTTCCTTTGCTCATCATGACGAAGTTGGAGCAATTTGATATGCGCGGGGCGGTGGTGCTGGCGGTCCTAATGCTATCTCTTTCGTTCTTGCTTCTGTTCGGCATAAATAAAGCACAGATGCTCTTGATGCGAAGAAGGGGGGCTCGCTAATGAAACGCGGACTTTCAACTCGACTCGCGCGCGTTACTCTCGTCTCCCTGGCTTGGGCCGTGATGGTGATCCTGATCCTCGTCCCGCTGGCACTTGTATTTCAGCAGGCTTTCTCTCGGGGTTTTGAGGTGTACCAAGCCGCGATTTCGACCCCGGACGCCATGTCCGCAGTGCGTTTGACCCTCCTTGCCGCATTAATCTCAGTGCCCTGTAATATTGTTTTCGGAGTAGCGGTGGCTTGGCTCGTTACAAAATACAAGATTCGAGGACGTGCTTTGTTGCTGACGCTGGTCGATCTGCCGCTCGCCGTTTCTCCGGTCGTGGTGGGATTGATGTTCGTTTTGGTGTATGGCACGCGCGGAATCTTTGGGCCTTGGCTTGATGAGTTTGGTCTAAAAGTGATCTTTGCAACTCCTGGCATTATTCTCGTTACCATCTTTGTAACGCTGCCCTATATTGCGCGAGTTCTTATTCCGCTGATGGACGAACAGGGGCGAGAGCTCGAGGAGAGCGCGCTAACGTTAGGCGCTTCTGGTTGGCAAGTCCTGCGTATGGTCACACTGCCTAGTATCTCCGCAGGGCTTTTGTATGGAGCCATCCTTTGCAATGCCCGCGCGATGGGGGAGTTCGGTGCTGTTTCGGTCGTGTCGGGACATATCCGGGGGCTAACGAATACCCTGCCGCTGCATGTTGAGATCCTCTATAACGAATATCAGTTCGCTGCCGCCTTTGCCGTGGCTTCGCTGCTCACTTTGCTGGCGCTCGTTACGGTGATACTACAGCAGGTACTTGAACGAAGGTCTGTTTCTAGAGAGCTCGTATAGCGGTGGGTTTAGAACTGCGAGGAATATCAAAATCTTTCGGCGATCAGATCGTCGTTAAACGGCTATCGCTGAATATCGCGGAAGGAGAGCTCTTCGTGTTGCTGGGTGCGAGCGGCAGCGGAAAGAGCACTGTTTTAAGACTTATTGCAGGCTTGCAGGACGTCGACCAGGGCAGCATCCATCATGCAGGGGCGGACATTACCAATACCCCGACGCAGAAACGTAACGTCGGTTTTGTGTTTCAGAGCTATGCGCTCTTTAAGCACCTCACCGTCGAAGGCAATATCGAATTCGCGCTGCGTCTGCGTAATGTTGCCCCAGATGAGAGAGCCGCGCGAGTTGAGGAATTATTGGAACTAGTCGGTCTGATTGGGCTGGATTCCCGCTATCCTCATCAGCTTTCCGGTGGACAGCGGCAGCGGGTCGCACTGGCTCGCGCGCTGGCGCACCGCCCTCAAATCCTTTTGCTCGATGAGCCATTTGCCGCATTGGACCAAAAGATTCGCCGCAATTTGCGTGCGCGGCTCAAGATGATTCAGGAGCGCTTGGGGATTACGACGATCTTGGTGACGCACGACCAAGAGGAAGCTTTCGAGCTGGGAACCCGAGTGGGAATCATCGAGCGTGGAATCCTCGTAGAAGTGGGGACCGCGCCGGAATTATATCATAAACCGCGCACGGAGTTTGTCGCGAATTTCATTGGGGGCGGAAACGTGCTGGTCGGGCGCAGTAGTGCGGGCGCGGTGCGTTTGGGCTCATCAACTCTCGATCTTGGCGCGTCGGCAAGTCAATATTCGGACGGTGCGCCGGTACGAATTCTCTTTCGCCCCGAACATACCACATTTGGCCCGGTTGGAACCGAACCGCCCCCACACAGTCGCGTCCTCGGCGAAGGAGTGATGAGCGCTGTGCATTTTTCAGGGGCCACGCTGCGATATCACATCGAACTTGATCCCTTGCAAGATCTTCGTCCCGCCATTCCAGCTTTGACGTATGGACAATCGGGGGTCTCACTACAGGCCTTAGCGTGGTCGGACTCTGCGTCTGGACTGCCAGGGGTAGGGAAGCGCGTGTGGGTAGCGGCCAGTAACTTCCACCTCTTGCAGCCGAGTAGCTTGCGCATCCTTGCGATGTTGAATCCGAGAAGCTCGAATAACGGGGTCGTTCAGCTTGCGCACTATCTGGGGCGCGCCACTCACGGGCTACTGAATTTCGTGAGTGTGGTCGACGATGAGCATCGGGTCGCAGTAGCGCGAAAAAAGATTTCGTCCGAGCTGGCCTCTGTTCTGTCGGCGGCAGAGATTGCCGATAAAATTCATATTCGCGTCGGCAAGGCGCGCCGTGAAATCGTTCGCGAAGCGCAGGAGCTTCTCTACGATCTAGTTGTGCTGCCCAGTGAAGATGAGCACCTGCTTGAGCTGTGCGGAGCCTTGCTAACGCAGGTAAAGTGTCCTGTGCTTCTCCCTCAGTCGGAGCGTTCCAGTATTAAGAAGATTCTTGTGTGCACCAGAGGTGGGGAGCCGGGAAAGGGCGACTTACGAATCGGCGCTCGTATCGCACGACACGCAGATGCGATGGTAACTGTATTCCATGTGGCATCGAATGATCTTAGCGCTGAACGCATGGATGCAGTGGAGCGGCATCTTGAGGGAGCCCAGGCTACCCTGCGCACGCTTCGATTGCAGCACGAAGTCAAGATTGTACGGGGCCCGGCTATTGATAGAATTCGTGCGGAAGCCGCGGATGGAAAGTACGATCTAGTCATTCTTGGAGCAACGCCGTCCGCGGATGGGAGCGGCTCGAAGTCAGCTCGAACTTCCGCCCTGGTAAATCAGCTGAAAATCCCCATGCTATTGGTTCACGTGGTTGATTGAA